>WHSP01000004.1 GCA_009380025.1 Gemmatimonas sp.
CTCACTCGCGGCTCGTCGCGCGCCTTGACCTGCACGATTTCTCTTCGGCCTTCGCGCAGCCTGTTTTTCAACAGCCTCTAGATGCTGCGCACTTCCAGGCCCACGACGTCGTCGATGCGGACCGTCTCGACGGTGTGGAACGGTTCGCCGTACTCGGTTCGGATCAGCGAGCCGCACCGGGCGGCGTGCATGCGGATCTGATCGTAGAGCGGTCTCTCACCCCCAGGGAAGATCTCGCCACCCCACGTTTTCCCGTCGAACTGAGAGGCGTAGCAGCGGATTGCCTCCATCTTCAGCTCGATCTGGTCCGTGATGTCGACCACGAATGTCGGCTTGACGGGGTCCTCACGGTAGGTGAGGGCATAGAGGAGCTTACGTGGGCGGTGCGGGCCACCCGGCAGGGGGAGCTTGCCGAGCCCGGAGAGGAAGCAGGCGTCGTAAATGAGCTGCGAAGCGACCCGGTGGTCTGGATGCCGGCCGGTGGCGAAAGGAAGGATCACCACGCGAGGGCGAAAGGCGCGGATCATCCGCGCCACGATCAAGCGGGAATCGGGGTCGTTCTGCAGGCCTGCGTCCGGGAGTCCGGCGTTGCGCCGCGCCGAGACGCCCAGGATCCGCGCGGCGGCCTCTGCCTCTTCGGCCCGGAGCTCTGCGCTTCCGGACGATCCCGCTTCCCCGGCGGTCAGATCCAGGATTCCGGTCCGATAGCCCTGCGCGGCGGAGCGAGCGAGGGTCCCGCCGCAGAGGAGCTCGACATCGTCACGGTGGGCCGCGACGGCGAGCAGGTCTACAGGCGGGGCGATCGAGTCTAGCGGGTCCGTAGGGTCCGTCATCGCCGGCCGTTCATGATCGTCGGGTGCTCGGAGGGCGGACAATATACGCCAGCCGAGCGGTGGCGCGACCAGCCGATGACGACCTACTCGTAGCGGAGCGCCTCCACCGGGTCGAGGCGGGCCGCCCGATTCGCCGGATAGAGACCGAAGCCGATGCCGGCCACCGCGGAGACACCGAGCGCTGCAGCGACCGACCAGAGCGGAACCGAGGCGGGGACCGGCGTCAGGAACCCCAGCAACAGCGCACCTCCACTGCCCACGAGTACTCCGATCGCACCACCGATGACGGTGACTGTCATCGACTCGACCAGGAACTGCCAGAGGATTTCCCTCCGAGTCGCCCCAAGCGCCTTCCTCACGCCGATCTCCCGCGTCCGTTCTGTCACCGAGATCATCATGATGGCTACGACGCCGACGCCACCGACCATCAGGCCGATCGAGGAAAGGACCAGCATCACCAGAAAGAAGACACCGGTAAGCTGGTCGAACATCTCGGTGAGTGCCTCCTGCCTTACGACCGCGAAGTTGTTGTCTTCAATGGGACGGAGCCCGCGACTCGCCCGAATGCCGGCTGTGACCTGGTCGATCGCCTCCGCCTGGGTGTATCGTGCGTTGGGGACGACCAGGAGGGAGTACCAGTTCGGATTCGCCCGGAGCCGCTGTACCGCCGTGCTCGCCGGAACCGTTACCCAGTTGGACGCCATGCCTGAGAAGATGTTGTCCGGCTGCCGAAAGACCCCGATCACCTGAAACCGCTCGCCTCGAAGGCGGACGAAGCGCCCGACCGGGTTCCGACCGTTGAAGAGGGCATCGGACGCGACCTCGCTGAGCACCACGACCTGCGCTCCTGCCTGCTCCTCGGCGGGCATGAAGTTGCGACCATAGACGAAGTCGCCCCGTGTATAATCCGGCCAGAGGTGGCCTAGACCGCGCACGTCAATGCTCGAGATAACGGTTGCCTCATACCGGAGCTCAGCCTGTGTCGATACTGACGCGGTCACCGATTCGACCGAGGGAAGGCCTGCGATCAGCTCGGCCTCACGCGGTGTGATCGGCGGCTTTCCTTCCCAGGGCGGCCGCTGGGTTCCATCGTTGATGAGCTGAACTTCGGTCTGGTCGAAACGGTCGACCATGAAGTTGTTCGGCCCGAGAGCTGCCAACTCGCCCGTCACCGAGCTGCGCACGCCCACGATCATCGCGGCCATCGCCATCACCGTCGCGACGCCGATCACGATTCCAAGGATCGTCAGAGCCGCACGAACCCGATTGGAACGGAGAGATTCGATCGCGATGCCGATTCCTTCGCGAATGCTCCCCGTACCCAGGGACGCCGCCACCTGGTCGTCGAGGTTTCGGCTACTCATGGCCCAACGCTTCGATGGGATCGAGCCCGGCGGCACGGTAGGCCGGATAGGCGCCCGCAGTGATCCCCACGCCGACACCTAGGGCGAGGCCGAGGAGCACCGACCATGGGGCGAGCTGCGCCGGTAGTGGTGAGACGGCCGCCACGAGCGCCGCGAGGGCACCTCCCAGCCCGATACCGATCAAGCCGCCCATCCCCGCGAGCGTGCCGGCTTCGATCACGAACTGACGTAGGATGTCCTTCCGTCGGGCGCCCAGCGACTTCCGTAATCCGATCTCCCGGGTCCGCTCCGTCACCGAGACGAGCATGATGTTCATGATGACCACCCCGCCCACCACCAGCGAGATGCCGACGAGACCTGGCAGGGCGACGAGCATCACCTGCGTGATCTGTGTCCAGAACGAGAGCGATGCCTCCGCGGTCTCCACCTCGAAGTTGTTCGGCTCGTTCGGCCGCAACCCGTTCCGGATGCGCATCCACCCCTCGATCTCCACCTGTGCGCCTGGCAGCAGACGCGGCTCCGGCACCTGATAGATAATCTCGTCCAGCACGCCGCGCGGATTCACGTATCCGTTCATCGCGGACCTCGCCGGGGCGATCACCTGGTTGTCCATCGAGATCCCAAATAGGCTCCCCTGCCGCTCGAGGACGCCAATCACCTGGTACGGGAAGCTCTGGATACGAATCGTCTTGCCGAGCGGATTCGTGCCTTCGAAGAGACCATCGGCCACGTCACGCCCGATCACGGCGACGGGAACGCCCGCCTCGTCCTCCTGCTGCTGGAAGGCCCGCCCCTGTTCGACGTTCATCGACCGGACTCGAAAGAACGAGGCGCTCGCGCCGGTGATCCGAACCCCGCTGATCGAGCGCCCCACCGGCCCGTCGACCTGTCCGCCACTGCTCGAGCTGATCGCCATTGTTCCCGGCGTCTCCACCCGTTCCGCCAGCCACTCGGCATCCTCGAAGCGTACGCTGGGTCGCCGCCGCAGCTCGCGGAAGTATTCCGGGTCTCCACTGATCGTGACAGACGGACTTCGCCGCACCATCACACTGTTGACTCCGAAGATCTGGCCGGCGAACTCGTCGGTGATGTACGCGTCCATGCCCTCGATCAGGGTGATGACCGCGATGAGGAACGTCACCCCGACGACCGTACCGAGGATCGTGAAGAAGGCCCGGAGCTTGTGGGCCAGGATCATCTCCAGTGCGGAGCGAAATGCCTCACCGAATGTCATCCGGAGGACCGCTCGGCGAGAGTTGGAAAGCGGAGGGGGTCCTGAAGGTTGTCGGACGCGATGCAGCCGTCCAGCAGGGTGACGACCCGCTCGGCGCGTGCGGCGATATCTCGCTCATGGGTGACCATGACGATCGTCTGGCCGTCCTGATGGAGTCGATCGAAGAGCATCATGATGTCTTCCGATGTCTTCGAGTCGAGATTGCCCGTCGGCTCGTCCGCCAGAAGGATCGACGGCTTCGTGACGAGCGCTCGGGCGATCGCTACCCTCTGACGCTGCCCTCCGGACAGCTCGTTCGGACGGTGGGTCATGCGGTCGGCGAGTTCGACGGACGCGAGCGCATCCATCGCCCGCTCCCGCCGTTCCGCCTTGGGGCGCCCGGCGTAGATCAGCGGAAGTGCGACGTTGTCGAGCGCAGTAGAGCGGGGAAGCAGGTTGAAAGTCTGGAAGACGAAGCCGATCTCCCGATTCCGGACCCGGGCCAGCGCGTCGTCCGAAAGCCCCGATACGAGCTGCCCGTTGAGCCGATACTCACCCGAGGTCGGCGAATCGAGACAGCCGATCAGGTTCATCAGCGTGCTCTTCCCCGATCCTGACGGCCCCATCACCGCCACGTACTCGTTCCGACGGATCTCCAGGTCGACTCCCCGGAGGGCGCGCACCGTCTCCGTTCCCAGCCGGTAGTTCCGCTCGAGTCCTCGCGTTTCGATGACGAGCGGTGTTTCCCGGACTGCTTTGTTGTCCTGCTTCATGGTGATCACCGGCCGGGCGCCTCGGTACCTTCCGAAGACCCGGTTACGCGGATCGTGGCATCGGGTTCGAGATCCCTCACCGCCGCATATGGTCCGGAGATCACGGTATCCCCCTCCTCGACTCCCGCGACAAGCTCGAAGTACCAGTCGCCGACGATCCCGACCTGAACGGGCGCCCACACGGGCTCGCCGTTGCGGAGGAGAAAGACGCCCTCGACTTCGTCCGTCTCATCCTGCGGGCCGCTGGCTGAGCTCTGCGAGTCGCCATCGAAACGTCGACCCCGCTCGTCGCGAACCGTGACGGCGATGATCGGGACGGTCAGTGCGTGCACACGCGTGTCGGTGACGATCTCCGCCGTCGCGGTCAAGTCCGGACGCAGATCGGAAGGGGGTGTCGAGAGGGTGACGATTACCTCGAAATCGATGGCCTGTGCCTGCTGGCCTGGCGCCCCGGACTCCGACGTGGGTGCGGTGACGGCGCTGTTCGCGATCTGTGTGACCTCCCCGGTGAAGATCTTGTTCGGGTACGCGTCAATGCGGACTTCGGCACGATCCCCCAGCGAGATGTCGGGGATGTCCGTTTCCCCCACCCGGACCCGTGTTTCCATCGTCGAGAGATCGGCGATCGTGAGGAGAAGCGAGCCCGGGTTGTTCATCGTCCCGACGATCGCGGTCTCTCCGACCTCGATGTTGAGCCGTGTGACATGACCGCTCATCGGGGCGGATATCGTCGTCTTGCGGAGCTGCTCCTGGGCCTCGGAAAGGCCTGCTTCCGCCTGAGCCACTCCATACTCCACCGACTCCAGCTGGGCTTCGGCCACCAGCAGTTCCGTTTGTGCCAGCTCGAGCTCGGCCGCGGAGATCAGGTTCTCCGCCCGCGACATTCGCTCGGCTCGGTCATACTCACCCTGTGCCCGAAGCTTGTTGGCCCGAGCCTGCGCCGCGTCGGCCCGAGCCTGCGCCACCGTTGCGGCCGCCCTCCGGACATTGGCTTCGTAGCTCGTCGGGTCGATCCGCAACAGCAGGTCGCCCTGCTCCACCCACTGACCTTCTTCCACGAGCAGGTCGGTGACCCGCCCGGAAATATCGGCCGAGATGTCGACCTTGCGCATCGGCTGGACGTAGCCGCTCGCCGTCACCTGAGACACGACATCGCGTCGGGCGGCGACTTCAGTTCGAATCTCTACGCCTCGGTCCCGCTGGTTGGCGACAGCGATGCCCGCCAGACTGAAGAGTACAACGAGAGCAGATCCGCCTACGAGGAGCTTTTTGGATTTTGTCATTGCGATCGGGGGCTGCAACGATTCTTTCGGTCGGCGCAGCCAGCGACTGGAGAAAGCTATGACCGGTCACACACGATCCCGCTGGATTCGTCGTGACGGTCGCCGTGTATACCCACAAAGCAGAGCCCCTGTTCGACCACCGACGCCAACCAGGCTGGGGCTCCGCTTGCAGAAAGACGCTCGAATCGAGACGTCGAGATCTACGAATAGTGCGAACCACTTGCCTACCGGTCTGCGCCGGAACAGGTCACGTACCGAACCGAATCCTGACATCGATTCAGGAGAGAATACCGCTGGCCGGTTTGAATTGCTGGGTCAGGGCGGACTCGGCGTCCGGTCCCGGGGGCAACTACGCGGTCTCGCGTCGAATGGTTTCAGGAAGCGGGCCACCGGAGGATGGCGCAGACGGGCGGGGCTCCGCGGACTCGGTCAGACCCTGTCCGCGATCGTCCTCGAACATAGTCTCGACCGGCGGTCCCGTGCGGAACTCTGGACGGAGCAGGGCAGTGCTGGCCGCCACGAGTACGAGATACCCGCCGATTAGAACGACCGCCGCGACCGTCCTCGGATGTCGCGGATCGAACACGTGGACGCCGATCGCGACGACCACCAGCATCCAGATGATGAATGGATCCGTCGACAGGAGGGCCGCCCAGAAGAGGTTGGGGGCGTCGGACGGATTGAAGAGCGCGGTGATGCCTAGCGTGCCGCTGCTGGTGCCCGTTATCCATCGGAGGACGATGGCGATGAGGGTGCCGAGCGCCGGGATGAGCAACGCGTGGCACGAGAGGGCCAGGTACTGCTGAAACGACGCGCGACCCCGCCCCAGGACGGAGAAGAGAAGCGTGAGGATGCCTGCGAGGGTGAAGGCGATGAGGGGGTGCGTGGCCACGGTCGCCAGGATGCCCATTCCGCGGCCCCAGCGTGCCACCGCCTCCGGTGAAGACGTGATCTCGACGGGTTCTCCCCGTCGAGTTACCGGTTCGTTCATCGATGCCGTGAACACCTCGTCCGGCATGAGAGCGACGCTGAGGATCGCGATCGCGGTAGAGATCAAGAGCACGTCGAGCCAGGGGGCCGATGCGCGCAGCCGGGCTGCCATCATGCTGGGCGAAATGAAGGTATCGCGGACTCTGGGGAGGAAGCGGCTAGCGGAGGTCGGGTCGGTCTGCACCATCACGGAACTTTCGAGGAACGAAACTGGACGGCGGGAATATGCCGGCTCGTCTCACTGCCTGAAAGGGCGCCAGTCGAAGAAAGCCGCCGGGAGGCGGAGCGAGGGGTCAGCGGGGAATCTCGGTTCGGACGGCGC
This sequence comes from Gemmatimonas sp., assembly GCA_009380025.1. Classification (GTDB taxonomy): domain Bacteria; phylum Gemmatimonadota; class Gemmatimonadetes; order Longimicrobiales; family Longimicrobiaceae; genus WHSP01. The sequence goes on from WHSP01000004.1 coordinate 6,779, forward strand.
GGTAGCTTCGATCCGGGATCTCCACCTGGATCACGCGGCCGAGGGTGTCTACCCAGACGTGGCGCTCCTCCCCGCCCTCGGGCTCAACAACGAGATGGTAGAGGGTGATCTCGGTTCCTCCGATCGTGACCTGTTCCTCCCCCCGATCGGTCACTTGCGTCATGACCTGCCGGTTCTCCCTCGGGATCAGGATCGGGACCTGGCCACCTCGCGTGCGACGGGCAAGGAAGTAGTAGTGATGCGCAATCCCCTCATCGAGCACGGTCGCCCCGGAGCTGGCCACGTACTCGCGAAGTTGCTCGCCGGCGGGGGTTACGATCATCGCACTGAAGCGGCCGCTTCCGACGGTCCCCACGATCCGACGCGGTGCGTCCCCGCCGACCGCAACCTCGTAGCTTACTGGATCCGCCTGGAAGCCGGCCGAGCGAAGCCGCGAGGTCAGCTCCAGGCTGCCGGTCGGGAGGAGCACGTTCACTTGCCCGCTGGCGAGGAACTCCGAGTTCGGTCCGACCCCGGTCTGTTCCAGGGAGAACTCCTCGGTTCCCACCCCCCGCCCGTTCACGAAGATCTCGAACGACCCCGAATCCTCCGCGCCGGTCTGACCGGCGGCAACGCCCGCATGACCGACGGCAAGGCCTGCCCATACGAGAGAGCGCACCCCCACGGCACTCGCCGATCGAATCCTTGACCTCATGTGCTGCCTCGTCCGGTTGAGCCGTGGAGTCGCGCTTCCCGGAACGGAGCGCAACTTCGATGCTTGGGTGTACCCATCCCGTAGGCGCTTGGGTTCCTTGTCTTGTCTCCTTTCATCACCTCCCGTCGTGGAAGACACGCGTTCGGATCCTTTCGAGCATGGCTTCGTACAACCGGCGACCTTTCTCGGCAGAGGCCAGGGTCGGCTGCCCGAAAGATCCCGGCGATTCGGCGGAGATCCGCGGCAATCGGCGGAGCGTCGAGATGGCCCGATCGGTGGGGACATAGTCTACGGCACGGTCCATCCAGACGAGATCGGGGTAGAGATATAGCATTAGAGAGGTAAGGATCTCACCACCGTGCTCGGGACCGCCGTCGCCCGATAGCAGGTCCAGCACGTCGATGTTGAGCAGCTCGATCACGCGGATGCGCGAGTTGGCGGTGGTCACGGTTGCTGCCGCCTCGACGTGAGAGTCGAAATCGTGAACCGTCAGGACGATGAACTCGCGGAAGCCCTGGTCTTCCCACGAAGCGAAGAGGTCGTTCAGGGTGGCGTGCAGGGTCTTCTCGCGGAGAGTACCCGCCCCGTGGAATCGCGCGCCGGGAGGCGCGTTCACACCGTATTCGAGCAGTGGCGCGCGAAGGACTTCGAACTCGTGGGACAGCTGTCGCGCGAAAACCTCAGTGACCAGGGATGCGGCTCCAATGGGAAGGTGTTGACCGTACTGATCGCATGCCCCGATGGGGACGAGGAGCCGCTGATCGAGCACGAGCCGTTGGCGTACGTTGGGCCAGGGCAGGTGTGTGAGCAGCAGCGGGTCGGAGGCAGAATTCATGGCTGAGCTGGGTCCAGGAAGAGACCGAGAGCTGACGAGGCAATCGGCGGACCAACGGCCGAGTAACGATAGACTCGGCGTGTCGTGGGTCTCCGCCTGGATTGCCGTCCTTGCCCTGGCGGTCTGGCTCTCTCAGCTGGCGCCCGTCTGGCTAGGCGTAGCGGCAGTAGGAAGTAGCCTGTGGACGGTAGGTGTGGCGCAAAGTCGGGGCCGTCTCTGGCTGGCCGCCGCCGCCGCGATGTGGGTAGCGGTTGGAACCGCGGGAGGCGTTCAGTACCGGCTCGACCAGGTCCTCCAGGATTGGGACGCCCTGCAGCTCCGGGTGGAGGAGCGCTCCGCGGAAGCCCTCGATCAGGCGCTCGATGACATGGTCGAGGCCGGTGAACGAGCCGTCGGGGGAGCTGCGGAGGCGGCGGCGATGCATGGAAATGCCCCCGCAACGCCTGAGCTGTTCACTCGACTCCACGCGCTCCAAAGGGCGACAGGCGTTTCCGCCATCGCCCTCTTTGCACCGGACGGCTCGAGCATCGCCTGGGAAGGCGAGCATCGGGGAGAGGTCCCCCTGGCCGCCCGTCGTGGCGAGGAGGACTACCTCTTCCACGAGGGCCCGCTCTTCAGCTACGTCTACTTCGTTCGCCCGCTGCCAGATGGGGTAACCGCGGCGGCGACCTTCCTCCTGGAGGCGGGCGTCGACATCGGCGAGGGCATCATCCCCTTCGCCGAGGGTTTCGAGGACCGCTACGCCACCCGCCCCCTCTTTTCCTCGCCGGAGCGCGCCCAGGCAGAAGCCGTGTGGGACTGGGTCGATCCCGCCACCGAACAGCCTATCCTCAGCGTCAGCTTCGCCGAGCTTACGCAGCAGCACTGGTGGGAGCGCGTCGTGGCGGTGGGCCGCTTGGCGGTCGGTCTCGCTGGGTTGATCTCTCTTCTCCTGTTTTCGGCCGGGTGGTACCGGTCGCGCATGGAGGGGTCAGGCGTGCCTGTGCTGGTCGGAACGGCCGCCCTGCTGATCGCGCCGCTCGGGCAGATCATCGGGGCGGACGTTCTCTTCTCCCCCCTTCAGTTCGTCCTCCCCGGACGATTCGATATCACCCTGGGGGTGCTGGTCGTCCTGCTGTTCGGGCTGTCGGTCTGGGTGCTGACGCGGACGGAAGCGGCATCGCGGATCGAGCTGCCGGAACGGATCTGGGTGGCAATCCTGGTCGTCATCTTCCCGCTCGGGCTCGTCCTGATCAACAGGTCAGCTGCCGATGGCCTCCTCGCAGCGCGCCCTGCCGGGGGCTTCGCCGTTCAGCTCGCAACCGTGCTCTCCATCGGCCTCGCGCTGTTCCTGGTGATGCGCTTCGCGCGAGAACCGAGGGTATCGCCGACTCATCGGCGGCTGGCCAGGATCGCCGGCTACACGCTCCCCGCGATCTTCGCCGTGCTGGTCGTTCTACTCTGGCGCCCGGCTAGTCCTCTACCCTTCGTTCTCGCGACCGCCTGGGCCCTTCCCGCCGCTCTGCTCATCGCGTATCCGGCGGCCGATACCGTCCCGCTGCGGTCTCTCAGGCAATGGCTCGTCGCCGGTTGGATCGCCGGGACCGTCAGCCTTGCCTTTCTCTGGCCCATGCACGTACGCGCGGAGCTCGAGCGCGCCGAACGGGAGATCGGGCTCCTCGGCACCGAGGCGGATCCCTACCTCGACTTCCTGCTCAGACAGTTTGCCGAGCAGGCTGAGAGCCTGGCGAGTGACGGCGAATCCGGAGTGAACCTCCTCTACCGGAGCTGGACGGCAAGCGGACTGGCGAGCGAGGGATACGAGGCTCGCATCAGTCTGTGGGAAGGTGGCGAGGCAAACGCCGAGCTGAACCTGAGCGAGCTTCCCCCGATGAGCGACGACGTTTCGGTCGTGGTGACTCAACGGCGGGATCGGCCCTTCGTCGCACACTACCAGGGTGATGAGGGCCTGCACTACCTGCTCGCCGCGCCGCTCGACGAGCAACGTACTGTGTCGGTGGAAGTGCCGCCGCGTCGGCGCGTTACCTGGGCCACCCCGCTAGCCCGATTTCTCTACCCGGAGGGGGAGACCAGCCTCGCATCCCGGGGCGAAGTCCTCTACCTCGTACCCGTAGCCAACTCTGCGACGTCGATCGAGCATACGTCGGTGCCCATGAGCAGCGACACCGTCCATTGGGTCAAGACGGGAGAGGGATGGCGGAGTGAGACACTCGTCGACATGCCGGAAGGGCCGGTCCACGCTCACATGTTGGTTCCGCACCCTGGACTCCCTTTGCTCTTCACCCGAGCGATTCTCATCCAGGCGGCCATCCTGCTGACTTTTCTTCTGCTCTGGCTGCTGGGCCGAGCCATTTGCCGGGACCTCGATTCCGTGCCTCTCCTGCGCGTGGGTTGGCTTCGGTCGTTCCGGGGGCGCCTATCGTTCGCACTCTTCTTCTTCTTCCTGTTGCCGACCCTCGTGTTCGGTGCGGTCTCCTACGGGGCGGTCGCGAGCGAGGTCGTCCGCTCAGCCGCGGCTCTCGCCCAGCAGGCGCTCAATCAGGCGGCGACCCGGATGCCGGGTTCGAACCTCTCCGAGGTCGGCGGCACGATGCAGACGGACCTCTTGATGTATCGGCAGGGCACCCTGGTGGGGGCGACGGCACCCGAGGTCATCGAGTTGGGCCTGTTCCACGCGTGGCTTCCACCCGAAGTGTACCTCCGCTTCGCTGGCGGGGAAGCGCTCGAAGCACTGGATGATCGGCGGCTCGCGGAGAACGACTACCTGGTCGCGTACCGTCGCCTCGACGCGGGGACGGTGCTGGCCGCACCCGTCGCACTCGCTTCTCAGGAGATCATCCGTCGACAGCAGGAGTTCCGAGACGTTGCCCTACTGGTGATTCTGCTCGGTCTTGGGCTATCCGTCGTGCTCTCCCTCTTCGTCAGCCGCGCCCTTTCCAGCCCGCTGGATGAACTAAGCCGGGCTGCGGTCACCGTCGGTGCAGGGAACTTCCGTACCCCCCTTCCGGAGACGCGATCGGACGAGTTCGGCAGCGTATACGCTTCGTTCAACCGCATGGTCCGACGGCTCAGTAAGACACGGGCGGCTCTCGTCCAGGAGACGCGGCGGACGGAAACGATCGTGGCCGAGGCCGCTACCGGAGTGCTGGCACTCGACTCCGAGGGGCGGGTCGAGCTGATCAATCCGCGGGCGTCCGAGATCCTCGGGGTGCGCCTTCGGACGGGGCAACCTCTCCTCGGGCCAGGGGCACCCGCCGATGCGCTGTCGTTTGCGATCGCCGAGATGTGGAGCTCGCCGTCCTCGGAGGCCGAAGCCGAGCTCGAGCAGGATGGCCGCTACGTCCGCATGCGGTTGCGACGCCTTTCCGGCGATAACGGCGCAGGGGGCGCCGTCGTCGCACTCGAGGACGTGAGCGCCGAGGTGCGGACAGCGCGCGTGCTCGCCTGGGGCGAGATGGCCCGTCAGGTCGCCCACGAGATCAAGAACCCTTTGACGCCGATCAAGCTCGCTGTCCAGCACCTCCGCCGCGCGTACCTGGATGAGCGCTCCGACTTTCGCGACATCCTCGAACGAAACGTGGAGTCCATTCTCCGGGAAATCGACCGGTTGGGCGAGATTGCACGGGCCTTTTCCCGCTTCGGTACCCCGGCCGTGACGGCTACCCCTCTCGAAGACGTCGATGTCGTCGATGCGGTGCAGGAAGTGATCGCTCTTTACCGGGGGTCGGCCGACGAGTCCAATTTCCGCGCCGCCCTTCCCACCCGTGACCTACCTGCGGTGGTGGCCCGTTCGGGCGAGCTGAAGGAAGTCCTGATCAACCTTCTGGAGAACGCGCGAGAGGCCGTCGATGGCCGAGGCGAGGTGGTTGTCTCGGCCATTCGCCGACCGAATGAAGACGTGGTGAGGCTGACAGTCGCGGACACGGGCGTCGGAATTCCTTCCGACCAGCTCCCACGAATCTTCGAGCCCCAGTTCTCTACCCGTTCGAGCGGTACAGGCCTTGGTCTAGCCATCGTGCGGCGTCTGGTCGAATCTTGGGGAGCGGAGATCAGCGCGACTTCGAAGTCGGGGACCGGCAGCCACTTCGAGATCCTGTTGCAGGTCGCTGTCGAGGACGACTCGGCGCCGGGAAGACCCGGACAGTTATCCCCCGATTGACCGCTCGCCCGAAAGACGCCTATTTTGCGTCTCAGCGCCCATCGATCTCGCCCTCCGCGATGGCGGGCATCGTCCGTTCGACGGCGCCCACCTCCCACTCCAGAAGGAGCGATTGATATGAAGAAGGCCTTTCTCGTCCTGGCGACACTGCTTCTCGCCGCTTCCCAACCGCTCCTGGCGCAGAGCGCACAGATGAACTTCTTCGTTACCAGCGCTGGACCGGGTAATGGCGCCGATCTCGGTGGGCTGGAGGGCGCGGATGCCCACTGCTATTCGCTCGCCTATGCGATCGGTGCGGGCGACCTCAGCTGGAGAGCGTATCTCAGCACGACCGCCGCGAATGGGGAGCCGGTCGTGAATGCACGGGATCGGATCGGCGAGGGACCCTGGTACAACCACGGAGGGGTCGAAGTCGCCGCCAACCTCGACGAGTTGCACGGCGACAACTCCTTGAACAAGGAGACGGCCCTCACGGAGGAGGGACAACAGGTCAATGGCCGCGACGACGATCCCAACCAGCACGACATCCTCACGGGCTCACTCCCGGACGGGACGGCCTCGGCCGAAGATGGTGACACCACCTGCAACAATTGGACGAGCGACGGCGAGGGTAGCGCCCTGCTCGGGCACGTCGACCGTCAGGGGGGCGGCGACAACCCCACTTCGTGGAACTCCTCGCACGGCAGTCGCGGGTGCGGCCAGGAGGACCTGATCGGTACCGGCGGCAACGGCTACTTCTACTGCTTCGGGATCGGCGCCTGATCCAGCCGATCCAGGATCATCAGTTCGAATCAGAATCAACCGCGAGGGGGCGTCGGACGGTTCGATCCGGCGCCCCATCGCGGCTCGTGTCACTGCGCCACTCGACTGTGTGCCGGGCGGTGCCCGTCCTGGACCCGCTGGGACTCGCTTCCCGGGTCCGCTCTCACCAATCTTCCGACCAGCTCCGACAATCCCCATCCGATCCCGAAGATGATCAGCGCCAGCATGCCCCACCGCATGGCCGAGACCGCCAAGGAGGCGTCCAGCACTGGCCAGGCGAAGTCGTACTCGCTCAGGCTACTGCCGCGATCCAGCATCCAGTGCCACGCGGTGTGCGCGACGAGTGCGGAGAGGAGGATCGTGCCGATCCGCTCTGCGACCACCCTTCGGAAGAGTAGCGCGAGGACGGGAATCGCCAGAAGCACCACCAGGATCTGACCGAGCTCGACACCGACGTTGAATGCCAGCAGGGACGTCATGAGGTGCGAGCCGGCGAACTGGAGCGACTCGGTCAACAGGAACGAGAAGCCGAACCCATGCACGAGGCCGAACCCGAACGCGACGATCCAACGGCGCTGCAGGTTGGCACCAACGATATTCTCGAACGCCATGTAAACGATGGACAGTGCGATCAGCGTTTCGATCAGGGGCGGGAACCAGAGCGCATTCGGCACCAGGCCGAACGCAGCCGCGATCAGCGTGATCGAATGCGCGACCGTGAATGACGTCACCACGGCGAGCAGCGGGCGAAGCCGCCGGAACGGGATCACCAGGCAGAAGATGAAGAGGAGGTGATCCAAGCCTTGCAGGATGTGCTCGAATCCCAGCGCGACGAAGGAGAGAGCGGCCTGGTGCCAGCGGGGGTCGAGACGTACGAGTCCTGGGTCGCCGACAAACTGATAGACCCGTTCCGCTCCGCCGGGCGGCAGAAAGCGGAACGTCGAGTTCGTGCGGATCCCAAGGTGGGCGAGCCCCGACTCGATCGAGAACGCAGAGTTCTCCGAGGTGATCGGGTACTCGAGCAACACGTCCAGGAGCGCCTGATTCCAGACCAGGTCGATGTCGTCCGAGATCGGCGGGCCCAGGGTATTCGCCAGGGCTTGTTCGTAACTCAGGAAAGATTGGTCTGCGGGGATCGATACTCGGGCCGCCGCGACCCGGTAGTCCTCGAGCAGCCGATCATCTTCGTAGATCCACATGTAGCCGCCAAGCCAGAGCTCTGCCGCGTCCCGCAGGTGCGACTCCGCCTCGTCGATGTTCAGGTACCCGGGCCCTCTCAGCGGCAGATCCATGTCCCGCATGGCGGCCAGAGGCACCCGAATCAGTACCCGCAGCGTCTCGCCCTCCGGGTTCAGGTACGCCTGAACCGCGACGTTCGGGGGGATCTCGTGGGCCGCGGCCGGACCACTGCCGGAAGTGAAGAGAAGCGGGAGCAGTGCTGCGACACCGACAACTTTTCGTAACTTCATGTTTCCGCGGGAAATGATGGACAAGGCGCCTTGGTCTAGGATCTTCGGTTGATCTGGTGCTGGACGGATGCTTGGCGTAGTCGTAGAATAAGGATCGCATTTTCCGTTAGTCGCCACAAGTCGCGGCTCGAGCGCCGTGCCTCATGCGTGAAGACTCATTCCTGATAAGGAGAAAGCAGATGAAGCGGCAACGCAAAGTGATACTCGGCGGAATCCTCCTGGCGGGGATCGCCGCGCTTGGTTTTGGACAAGCTGCCCTCGAAGCTTCGGCGGGCGCGCGCGCGGACGCGCCGATCTTCGAGGTCGATCCCCTCTGGCCCAAGCCGCTTCCGAACAATTGGATTCTGGGCTCGACTATCGGAGTGGGTGTCGACTCGCAGGATCACGTCTTCATCGTCCATCGCGGGCTGGCTACCCTGAACGAACGCACGGAGGCTGGCGCCGCTGTCGATCCGCCGACGGGCGAGTGCTGCGCTCCCGCGCCGCCGATCCTCGAGTTCGATCCGGAGGGCAACCTGGTGAACTCCTGGGGTGGCGAGCCAGGCCAGGAGTTCGAGGAGGGCTACACGTGGCCCGCCTCAAATCACGGCATCTCCATCGATCAGATGGACAACGTGTGGATCGGCGGCAACGGACCCGACGACTCGCATATCCTGAAGTTCAGCCATGACGGTGAGTTCCTCGCTCAGATCGGCGAGCCGGGGCAGGAGCGGAACAGCACGAGCACTACGCACTTTGGCTCGGTCGCGAAGATCTCCTTCGATGGGGAGACCAATGAGGCGTTCGTCTCCGACGGCTACGGTCACAAGCGTGTCGCTGTCGTTGACATGGAGACCAACGAGATCACCCGGTTCTGGGGCGCCTACGGGAACGAGCCGAGCGACGAGGACCTCGGGCCGTATGATCCGGACGCAGAGCTGGCTCAGCAGTTCCGCAACCCGGTACACTGTGCCGAGCCGAGCAATGACGGGATGGTCTACGTCTGCGATCGTCCGAACAATCGGATCCAGGTCTTCGAGCGGGATGGAACGTTCGTGACGGAGAAGATCATCGCCCCACTCACGCGCGGCGACGGCGCCGTCTGGGATATCGCCTTCTCGAAGGACCCGGAGCAGGCCTGGATCTACCTCGCCGACGGTAAGAACATGAAGATCTACATCATCGAGCGGGAGTCGCTCGAGGTGTTGACCTCCTTCGGCATGGGCGGCCGCCAGCCGGGGATGTTCTTCGCCGTCCACAGCATCGCGACCGACTCGCAGGGCAACATCTACACGACCGAGACGTACGAAGGTAAGCGCGTCCAGAAGTTCGTGTTCCAGGGTGTCGGCCCGGTCTCCAGTGAGAACCAGCAAGCCGTCTGGCCGAGCCAGTAAGGCACCCCCGTGCGAAATCGTGGGCCGGCCGCGGCGTCATTCCGCGGCCGACCCGCGCTTTGGTCGGAACCCCTCTCGCCCCGAACGCCCAGCCTTATAGCGGCATCGGACTTTCCTCCTACCCCGTCCAACGCTCTCGCCCCCAATATCCCGTCGAATCTCGGCGACCGGGTCACCGGGGCTCGGTACGGAGGCCGTTTCGCCTTACTCTCTTTAGACCTCGTTGGCATCCGGAAAGTCGGATACCAACGGCGTGGTTTCCGGACGGAAACTAGACCTCCGTCTCCGCGGTCCTCTCTTTGCGCCCTTCGCCACCGATCGATGCTTTCCCGTGTGCTGTCGGGTGCCGTCCATGGCGTCGATGCCTACCTGGTGCGAGTCGAAGCTGACGTCGCCAGCGGCGTCCCCAGCTTCTCGACGGTTGGCCTTCCCCAGGGCGCCGTGAGGGAAGGTAAGGAGCGAGTTGTCGCCGCCATCAAGAACAGCGGGTTCGAGCTTCCACCGAGACGAATTACGATCAACCTCGCCCCTGCCGATGTACGGAAAGAGGGGAGTGCGTTCGACCTGCCGATCGCCGTCGGGATCCTGGCGAGTACTGGTCAGCTAACCGATGGACGCCTCGAGGAGTACGTACTGCTCGGTGAGCTCGGTCTGGACGGGACGCTCCGCCCCGTCCGCGGTACCTTGCCGATCGCGGTCGAGGTGCGGGCGCGCGGTCTGAAGGGGCTGATCGTACCAGGTCACAACGTGCCCGAGGCTGCGGTAGTCTCGGGTCTCCACGTGGTAGGCGCCGAAGCTCTGCGCGAGGTCACGGCGTTCCTCACGGCCCGCTTCGAACCGCGGACTCCCGAGCCGCGCCTCGCCGCTACCGAAAAGGCCAACGGTGCGCCCCAGGCGGATCTCGCGGACGTCCGCGGTCAGGAGTATGCCAAACGCGCACTCGAGGTGGCGGCTGCCGGATCCCACAACGTCCTGATGATCGGCCCTCCCGGCTCCGGCAAGACTATGCTTGCCCGACGAATCCCCGGCATTCTCCCGCCGCTCTCTCTCGAGGAGGCTCTCGAGACGACGAAGGTCCACTCGGTCGCCGGAGTGTTGGGGGAAGGAAAATCCCTCGTCGGGAACCGCCCATTCCGCGCACCGCACCACACCATTACGGACGCCGGGCTGATCGGCGGCGGATCGCCACCCCGACCGGGTGAGGCCTCGCTGGCTCACAACGGCGTCCTCTTCCTCGACGAGCTTCCCGAGTTCAGACGGAACGTCCTCGAAGTCCTCCGTCAGCCCCTCGAGGATGGTGACGTGACCCTTTCCCGCGCGGCACTCAGTCTGACCTACCCTGCGAGGTTCATGCTGGCCGCCGCTATGAATCCCTGTCCCTGTGGGTATCAGGGCGATCCGACCCATCGGTGTTCCTGCTCGCCCCAAGCTCTTACCAGATACCTCGGAAAGGTCTCGGGACCACTGCTGGACCGCATCGACCTTCACGTCGAGGTGCCGGCCGTCCGCTACCGGGAGCTGACCGGCCTACGTCCGGGGGAATCGTCCCAACTCATCCGCGAACGGGTATGCCGAGCGCGGGAGCGTCAACGAGATCGCTTTGCCGACTTGCCGTCGATCTTTGCCAACGCCCACATGCGGCCGCGGGACCTGCGCGAGCACTGTCGTCTCGACGCAGACGGCGATGCCCTTCTGCGATCCGCCATTACCCGACTTGGCCTTTCCGCGCGCGCCTATCACCGGATCTTGAAGATCGCGCGTACGCTTGCAGACCTAGCCGGCTCCGCGGAGATCCACAGCGCACACGTCGCGGAGGCCGTCCAATATCGGTCGCTCGACCGCGTCCCAGCCGGATGACGCGGCCTTCTACTCGGCCGCCACCGTCCCCCCATTCTCACTACCCTTCCGGGACGGTGCCCGGTACCGCTGCTTCGGAGCGCGCGCCTCGATCAGTGCCTCCGCGAAGGTCGCCGACGCCGTCTCGAACGCTCCCATCGCTCGAAGCTCCGTCGGGTTGAGCGCCGTAAACCGCCGCAGCGCAAGCCTCAAGCTGCTATCGGCCGCGTACCCACAAGCCAGTGCCACCGCTGTCACCGATCTGCCCGGATCGTCCAGGAACTCGGCCGCCAGAAGGATCCGCATCCATGCCAGCAATCTCTTCGGCGGTGGGAGTCCCGCTTTCCGGCACCACCGTGACAGCGTGCGCGGCGTGATGTGCAGCGCCCTCGCCAGGTCCGCGCCCTGTCCCCCTTCCGCGACGATCGATGTCGCGGCCCCAAGAATCGCTCGCGCCGCCGCCGACGTATACGAGGGAAGCTGCCTCTCGACCAAGCCGCGCAACGGCCGACCCCGCGCCGCCATCAACCTGCGGCCCAGCGCCGGGCCCGTGACCTCCTCTTCCAGGTCCACCACTCCCACTACACCCCACTGCCCCAGCTTCAGCACGTCTCCGCCGCAACCCGGCCCGATCGCCATCGCCGCGATCACAGTCAACGACGGAAATCGATTCAGCAGTGACGACAGCTCGATCGACGGCCCCTTCCCACTGCCCGCATACGGATCCACCACGATCAATGCCGACGCCGGCGACGTCCGAACGGCATCCAACAGCTCATCCCATTCGGCAAACTCGTCCAATTCCATGCCCTCTTTCCGCGCGACAAACCGGAGTCGCTCGCGGAGGACGGCGTCCGAGTGAAGGACGAGCAAGGGGCGAGGTACTTTCTGCATGGAAGTGTCCTAAAATATTCTGTGGAAGGGGTCTACGCCGTGGCCAAAGCGCCCCGACCAGGCGACTTTGTAAGGGTTGACCGGCTGAAGCAGTCCGCATCTCACCCGAACAGGATCGGAGATCATCATGAAGCGAATTCGCATCGGTCTACTCGCCATCAGCTTTGCGGTCCTCGCGGCAGCTTGCGATGCCACGGCGCCGACCTCAGCCGCCGACTGCGATCCGACGATGGGTTCTGGCATCGATCGGTGCGAGTGATCATCGGACGGCGCCGAGGGACGTCAGGGCCGTCTCGAACTCGGTAACTACGCCGTCCACGTGATCCGGGGTCGGGAGGAGTGGTTCAGTCTGCGGTGGCTGATCGGCACCAGCGTAGCGAAGCGAATCGAGGAAGGTCTCTGCCTCGTGAAGCAGAGCGAATTCGCTTCGCTGCGTTGCCCCGGAGCGCGCGGCGGCGCCGTAGTTGGATGCGAGGGTGGAATCGCCGAGGGAGGCCGCGCCTCTAGCAAGAGAGAGCAGCGCCGGGGTCGCACCTTGGAGCGTGCCCGGGTAGCGCAACAGCTCGTCGGCGGTCTCCCTGGCCGATGTGAAGGTGCTGGGATCGCCGAGGGCGCCTGCGGCGCGGGCGATGGCTGCGGCGCGAGCGAGGCGGTCGAGCGGTGTGCCGAAGTCAGGGGGTGAAGCGACAAACGTCCTGAGCGCGCCAGCGGCATAGCCTGCCTTCATGAGGTAGACGCCGTAATCGTGAGCCAGCGCGGGCAACCGGGGGTGCCCCACCCGGTATGTCTGGAGCGCCAGGCAAGCGAGCCGAGTCGATTCGTCGAGGCGATCGGTTCGAATGGCAACCACGGTGAGCTCGTGATAAGCCGCGGCGGCCAGGCCCCGGATGGAGAAGCGCTTCGCTGCTCGGAGGCCCCGAATCAACGCCCTTCGGGCCTGTGGAAAGTTACCGCGGTGCATGAAGACGGTCCCGAGGCCAATATAGGATCGAGAAAAGTCATACCAAGACCTGCTCATCCTGGCTCGGGAGATGGCCTGTCGATACCAGGTTTCCGCACGGGTATATTCCGCGCGGCGCTTCGCGAGCCGGGCCACTTCACGGGCCACTTCCGCGTTCGCCGGCTCCACCACCGCGGCGGCCTGCAAGAACTCGATCGCCGTTCCCAATAGCCCCTGCTCGTTGGCCCAGTCGGAGAGCTCACGGCAGGAGGTGCAAACCGTGGCTGCCCGCGCTCGCGGTTGAAGAACGGCCGCTGCCTTCTGCATCGCCGGGCGAATCTCGTCCGGCACCAGGGTGCCTTCGATCCACCCCCTTCGTTGTGCGAGTGCACCATCCCCGAAGGCCTGCGGTCTCTCTCCCTCCGAAAGCTCACCCCAGAGCCGTACCGAACGTACTGTCTTCCAGAGGAGTAGGCCCAGGTCGCCTGAGAACTCGGTGAGCACGATGGCGGAGTCGATCGTCTCGCCGTCGTGCAGGATGGGAGGGGGAAGTCGTTGCGGCTGCTTGCGCTTGTTCATTCGCCGAAGACTCTGAAGTGTGGGTGGAATGGTGCAGACCAAATCAAATGTAGTCGTCAATGCTTTCCTTTTCTATATCGCACTCCAGCGTCGCTCTGGAAAGGGGTTTGTGCGACACCGATCCGGCAACTGGTCGCTTCCTTTCGCCCGCCGGGCGAGTCATCGGCGAAGGTACGGGGTAGTAGGAAGCTCGACGGGCCCGTTTCTGCCAGGTGTTGGAGGGGATGGGTCCGGATGGGACCGGGAACGAGAAAAACGAGTCGTGCCGTTTCGCGAATGACCGAGATCTATCTGGACTATGCGGCGACCTCGGCGGTCCGTCCGCCGGTCGTGCTCGAAGCGATAGCCGGCTATCTGGCGGACATTGGGGCGACACCAGGCAGGTCGGGCCACCGGCGTTCGCTCGCTGCTGGACGCCTTGCGCTGCGGTGCCGGAAGCAGCTGGCCGAGCTCCTCGGGTATTCGGGCGATCCCGGTCGGGTCACCTTCCAGCTCAATGCGACGCACGCTCTCAACGTCGCGATTGTTGGGACGTTACGCCCGGGCGATCGCGTCATCGGAACGGCATTCGACCACAACTCGGTTCGCCGGCCGCTTACGGCGTTGGCGCGTCGAGGGGTATCCTCCGAGACCCTCGAGCTTTCCGCGTCCGGCGAAACCGACCTCGTCGACCTCCGGGATCTGCTGAGTGGCGCTGGAAGGCCGGCGCGTCTTCTCGTCATCCCCCACGCATCCAACGTGACCGGCACGGTTCTCCCGGTGAAGCCGATGGTCGATCTCGCCCATGAGTTCGACACGTTGGTACTGCTCGACGCCGCGCAGACGATGGGCCATTTTCCCGTCGACGTCGAGGATCTCGGTGTGGATCTGGTCGCGTTCAGTGGGCACAAGGGGTTGGCGGGCCCCCAGGGGACAGGGGGACTCTGGGTTCGCGAGGGGGTAGAGGTCGAACCGCTGCTCTTCGGCGGTACGGGAGGTGACTCCGGTCCCCCGGAGATGCCCGCCACGTTTCCGGACCACCTGGAGGCGGGCACGCAGAACGCGCCGGGGATCGCCGGCCTCGCCGCGGCGACGGAGTGGGTGCTGGCGAAGGGCGTCCACGAACGCCGTCGGGAGGAGATGCTACTTAAGAGCCTCTTGCTCGAGGGACTGCGGCGGCTTCCCTCGGTACGAATCCTTTCCGCTGAGGGTGCCGAATCCGTCGGCATCGTCACGCTGCTCTTGGCGGGTCGGGATCCCGGGGAGCTGGCGATGACGCTCGATCGCGACTATGGCATCCAGACTCGAGCAGGTCTCCACTGCGCGCCAGGGGCCCATCGGGTGCTCGGCACGTTGCAGACCGGAGCTTTGCGCCTCTCGGTCGGCTGGGCGACGACAGCCGGAGAAATCGAGCAGACAATCGATGCCTTCAAGCAACTTGACATCATCGGAACGTAACGAATGGGCAAAAAGGTCATTTTCGGTGTTGCTACACTGTTCATCCTGGGGGCCGCCCTCCTGGCGGCCCGCGGCGGATTGTTTGCGCCTGGAACGCCCGAGGTATCCACCGTTTCTCCGGAGGCCGCCGCCCGGGCAGAAGAGAAGTTGGCGGAGCTCGCGGCCAACGGGGTCGAGGCTCGCCTCGACGCGGGGGAGTTGACGAGCCTTCTCCGCTATCGCCTTGACGCCTGGTCGGACACTCCGGTCATCGAGCCCTCGGTCAGCATCGTCCTGGACACGGTGACGCTCAGCGGCTCCGTAGCGGCGGCCGATCTGCCTGCCGAACCGGAGCTCGAGGCGTTCCGCTATCTCCTCCCGGAGACGACCCAGGTCGTCGTCACAGGCACCCTGTCCACGGGCGCAGCCGGGGTGGCGACCCTTCGTATCTCGTCCGTCGAGGTCGCGGGCATGCCGGTGCCGCCTCGTTTCTATCCTGTCATCCTGAGCCGCTTCGGCACCCAGTACCACAAGCCGCCCGACGGCATCGCTCTCCCTCTGCCCGCTGTCGTCAGCGACGCGCGGGTCGAAGATGGCGAGCTCGTCCTTTCGCCCTGACCCCTTCCCGCACCCGCCATGGCTCGCCTGCTCGTCGTCGACGACGAAGAAGGGATCCGCCGCGTCCTCGCGCAACTCTTCGAATACGAGGGCCACGAGGTACGCTCCGCCTCGAGCGGTCCCGAGGCGATCGGCGTCTTCGGCGACTTCCTGCCTGACCTCACGTTCATGGACGTCAAGATGGCCCGGATGGACGGGCTGGAGACGTTGACCCGAATCCGGGAGGTCAATCCGCACGCCTTGGTCGTCATGATCAGCGGGCACGGGACCATCGAGACAGCCGTCGAGGCGACTCGCCGCGGTGCCTATGACTTCCTCGAAAAGCCCCTCGACACCGATCGCATCCTCCTAGTGCTGAGGAACGCCCTACAACAGCGGGGCCTTCTCGCCGAGAACGAGCGGTTGAAGGGGGAAGTGCAGAGCCGGTACGAGATCGTGGGTCGTAGCTTTGCCATTCGACAGGTGCTGGAGCGGCTCGAGCGGGTCGCCCCGACGGACGCTCGCGTCCTGATCTCCGGTGAGAACGGGACAGGAAAGGAGCTCGTCGCTCGCGCAATCCATCGGCTCTCCCCACGGGCCGAGGCCCCCTTCGTAGAGGTGAACTGCGCTGCCATCCCCAGCGAGCTGATCGAGTCCGAGCTCTTCGGGCACGTCAAGGGATCGTTTACCGGAGCGCACGAGGACCGCGCCGGGAAATTCGAGCTGGCGCATAGTGGGACCCTGTTCCTGGACGAAGTCGGCGACATGAGCCTCGCCGCCCAGGCCAAGGTGCTCCGCGCTCTCCAGGAAGGGATCGTTACCCGGGTTGGCAGCGGTCGCGCCATCCAGGTCGACGTTCGCGTTCTATCGGCAACCAACAAGGACCTCGCCGAGGAGATCCGTGAAGGGCGATTCCGTGAGGACCTCTTGCATCGCCTCAACGTCATCCCATTGCATGTCCCGCCCCTTCGCGAGAGGCGGGAGGATGTACCGATGCTCGTCCATCATTTCGCGGAGCGCGCCGTCCGTGAGGCGCATCTCGCGCCGAAATCCTTTACTGACGGGGCCGTCGAGCAGCTGCAGCGAATGGAGTGGTCGGGCAACGTCAGGGAACTCCGCAACACGATCGAGCGGCTGCTGATCCTGGGGTCGGGACTGCAGATCACCGAACACGATGTCGAGCTTCTCGTGAGCGGCCAAACGTCCGGTGCCGGTCTCTCGGCCGATCTGCTTTCCTGCGAGACTTTCTCCGGGTTCAAAGACGCTGCCGAAAGAGCCTATATCCTCCACAAGCTCCGCGAGCACGATTGGAACGTTTCGGAGACTGCCCGCCTCCTCGATATGCCACGCTCCAACCTGTACAAGAAGATCGAGAAGTATGAGCTCGTGCGGGAGGAGTAGAAGAAGACGGCGCGCGATGTGCCTGTCCGAGATCGCGGGCTGACCACGGTGCCAGGAGCGATAGATGAGGACTGTAAAAAACAGGAACTACATCGGCGGAGAATGGGTCGATCCGGCGACCGGCGAGTACTTCGAGAATCGCAATCCGGCCAACCGGGACGACTTGATCGGAGTCTGGCCGATGTCCGGTGCGGCGGACGTGGATCGAGCAGTGGAGGCTGCGGTCGACGGGTTCAAGAGGTGGCGCTCGACGCCGGCACCGGAACGCGGGGCACTCTTGAAGCGGGTCGGAGACCTGCTGGAGGAGCGGAAGGAGGAGATCGCTCGTGCAGCCACACGCGAGATGGGCAAGGTCCTGCTGGAGACGCGCGGGGATGTCCAGGAAGGGATCGATACGGCCTACTACGCCGCGACGGAGGGGCGCCGGCTCTTCGGTCATACAGTGCCTTCCGAGCTGCGTCAGAAGTGGGCGATGAGCTATCGTCGCCCGATTGGACCGGCCGGCCTCGTCACGCCGTTCAACTTCCCGATGGCCATTCCGACGTGGAAGATGTTCCCGGCCCTCGTTTGTGGGAACAGCGTGATCCTCAAGCCGGCCGAGGACGTTCCCCACACGGCGACACTCCTCGTCCAGATCCTGATCGATGCCGGGATTCCGCCTGGCGTGGTCAACCTGGTACACGGGCTCGGGGAGCAGGCGGGCGCCGCCCTCGTCGCTCATCCCGACGTCCCGGTCGTTTCGTTCACGGGCTCGACGGAGACCGGCCGTGCCATCGGCCGAACCTGTGGCGAGATGCACAAGCGCCTCTCACTCGAAATGGGCGGTAAGAACGCACAGATCGTGATGGATGACGCGGACATGGATCTCGCGATCGACGGCGTTCTGTGGGGGGCATTCGGCACGACCGGCCAGCGCTGTACGGCGACCTCGCGCCTCCTCCTCCAGGACGGCATCCACGATGCCTTTCTCGACCGCCTGCTCGTTCGTACCGCGGCACTGCGGCTCGGCGATGGCCTCCGAGACGGAGTCGACGTAGGACCGCTGATCAATGAGAGCGCACTCCAAAAGGTGGAAGCGTACATCGCAATCGGTAGGTCGGAGGCGGAGCTCCGGATCGGCGGGAGGCTCGCTTCGGACGATGGCCTCGAAGACGGCTTCTTCTTCGAGCCGACGATCTTCTCCGAGGTTGCCCCCGGCTCGAGAATGGCGATCGAGGAGATCTTTGGCCCGGTCCTGTCGGTGATCCGCTTCCACGACGTAGACGAGGCGTTCTTCATCAACAACGAGGTCAGCTACGGTCTCTCCAGCTCCCTCTACACCCGCGACACCAACGTCGCGTTTCGAGCCTTTGCCGAGCTCGACAACGGCCTCACCTACATCAACGCACCAACGATCGGAGCCGAGGCCCACCTGCCGTTCGGCGGCGTGAAGCAGACCGGGAACGGCCATCGTGAAGGCGGCTGGGAAGTCTACGAGTTCTACTCGGAGACGAAGGTGTGCTACGTCGATTACTCCGGAAGTCTCCAACGGGCACAGATCGACAACTACGATGCTGGCCCGTACTGATTCGCCAGGAACGCTGCGACAGCCGCCGCGTACAACTCGGCAAGCCATCGCTCGGGTAGTATCTTCGACGCGGTCTCCTACGGGAACCTCGCCGACCCCCGGTCGCAGGCCAGGGCTGCGACCCGACCGGTCGGTGACGCACTGAATCTTGCGATTGTCTCAGGATCATCTCCCCGACCCGCTAGACCCGGACCGGCGGCCCCATCGCAGGAAGAGTCGCGGTTCGATCTCGACCGGTCGCTGGCTGTGGGAAGGCGCTAAGGCGGTCAGCACTGCCATCGTCCTCTTCCTGCTGATTCGTACCTTCTTCGTCGAGGCGTTCAAGATCCCGACCGGCTCGATGGAGAATACCTTGCTCGTGGGCGATTTCCTCCTGGTCAACAAAGCCGTATACGGTGCGGAGGTTCCGGGTCTTCACGCACACATCCCCGGGTACGACCAGCCGCATCGATCGGACGTTGTCGTGTTCCTCCCCCCACACGATCCCACGAAGAACTACGTCAAGCGCATCGTGGGTTTGCCTGGCGACACTCTCGAGATGCGTGACAAAGTCCTGCTCATCAACGGAGAGCCGCAGTTCGAGCCCTATACCCGTCATGTCGACCGCTTCTCGGAACCGACTGATGCACGGATGCGTTGGCAGCGCGACTACCTCGTCAAAGGCAAACGGGACTGGCGGCGGTACGATCCGACCCGGGATAGCTGGGGCCCCATCGTCGTACCCGAAGGGAAGTACTTCGCCCTGGGTGACAACCGCGACAACTCCGAGGACTCACGCTATTGGGGCTTCCTCGAAGCCAGCTCTATTCGTGGCCGACCGATGTTCGTCTACTATTCATTCATCCGCGATCCGTTGGCGCCGTTCTCCTGGCTGACGGACATCCGCTGGGACCGGATTGGCCAACTGATCCGCTAGACGTACCGTAACGGCGCTCGGGCGGCCCCTTGACAGGTTTCCGCTGCCCCTCCAGTATCAACCGGGAGCGCCTGCGCCCGCCGCCTGACGGGTAGCCCTCGGCCTTTCTCCCCAACCCGCGGTCTTTCCCCTCTGACGCGCGGTTGCCGTCGACGACGCGTTCCCTGGGCTCCTTGCCGCTCGGCTCCTTCCGCATGGCTTCACGGATCTCTCGATGAACGGCACAGCAATCCGCAGGATCACCGTCGAGTCTGAATCCCTCGATCAATACCTCCGTGAGATCAGCGCCTATCCGCTCATCGACCGCGACATGGAGGCAAGCCTCGCCAGACAGATCCGTACAGGAGACGACAGCGCCCTCGAGACTCTCGTCCGTTCCAACCTCCGCTTCGTTGTCTCCGTCGCCAAGCGGTACCAGAACCAGGGCGTGTCGCTCGCTGATCTGATCAATGAAGGTAACATCGGTCTCATGCGGGCGGCGCAGAAATTCGACGAAACCAAGGGGATCAAGTTCATCTCCTACGCCGTTTGGTGGATCCGCCAGGCAATCCTTCAGGCACTTGCCGAACAGTCGAGAATCGTCCGTGTCCCGCTCAGCCGGGCTGGTACGCTCCATCGGATCGGGAAACGCTCTTCTCTCCTCACTCAGGAACTCGGTCGTGAACCCACCCTGGAGGAGATTGCCGAAGAACTCGAGCTCCCCGAAGAGGAAATCAAACACACCCTGGCAATGGCCCAGGCACACCTTTCCCTCGATGCCCCGCTCGTCCCTGGCGAAGAAGGTCAGCTCCTCGACTACGTTTGCGACAACGTCTCCCCCGGTCCTGACGAGGATCTCTACTCCCAGGCCCTCACCCGATCCATCGAGGATGCCCTCAGCACCCTCAGCGAACGCGAAGCCAAAGTTCTCCGCCTCTACTTCGGCCTCGGCGAGACCGAGCCGCTCACCCTCGAGCAGATCGGCGAACGCTTCGGCATCACTCGCGAGCGCGTCCGGCAGATCAAGGAGCGGGCTCTCTCCCGCCTCCGACACCAGTCACGCGCCAGGTTCCTCGAGACCTTCCTGACCTGACGCCACGACGGAGGGCCACAGAGCCGGCAACATCCCGGCACTGTGGCTGCCCGCGTCCCCCCTCCACGGTCGCGTCCTCTGCTTGACAGCCGGCCGATATTTGGATAATGTAGCCGTCTGCCCTGGATGGCGGTTCCGCCTCGGCGTACCGGGGCGGTCCGTGTTTCTTTGCCGGTGAGATATTGATGAAGACGTACTCGGTAAAAGCGGGGGAGATCGAGCGACGCTGGTATGTCGTGGACGCCGAGGGCAAGATTCTCGGACGCCTCGCGACCCAGGTCGCCCGGATTCTGCGCGGCAAGCACAAGCCGATCTTCACAACGCACCTCGACACGGGTGATCACGTGGTCGTGATCAACGCTTCGAAGGTGGAATTGAGTGGAGCCAAGGCGGATCAGAAGACGTATTTCCGCCACACGGGCTATATGGGTGGTGAGAAGTTCATCCCCTTTCGCCACATGCTGGAGAAGCATCCGGAGCGGGTCGTGGAGTTGGCGGTGAAGGGGATGCTTCCGAAGAATGCTCTGGGCCGTCAGATGCGCTCGAAACTGCGCGTCTACGCGGGGCCGCAGCACCCGCACGCCGCCCAGCGGCCGGAGACCCTCCACCTGTAATCGACTCGATGTCCAACGAGGAACAGACGCCCGTAAGCGAAGAGGCGCCGGAGCCGACCCCGGTTGCACCGACGCCGGTCGCTCCGAAGCGGAAAGCGACGCAGCCGCGGGATTCGGATAGAATCCATGGTCTCGGCCGCCGGAAGACCGCCGTGGCGCGGGTCTTCCTTCGCCCGGGGGAGGGGCTCTGGAAGGTCAACGGCCGGACGTTGGAGGAGTACTTCCCGCGTGGAATCCTTCAGCAGTCGGTCTCTCGGCCACTCGCGGTGACGGAAACGCAGGGGCAATTTGACGTGTTCGTTCGAGTGAGGGGAGGCGGCCTCCACGGCCAGGCCGACGCGGTTCGTCTCGGCCTGGCGCGTGCACTTCTGAAGGTGGATGAGGATTACCGGAGCCGACTGCGGGGTGAAGAGCTCCTCACGCGAGACGCGCGGGAGGTCGAACGAAAGAAGCCCGGCCGCCCGAAGGCGAGGAAGCGCTTCCAGTTCTCCAAGCGCTAGAATGCCGTCGATAAATCGCGCAGCTCTGCGTTACGCTCCTCGCCGCTCCCTGCGGCGTACAGTCGTACGCCTCGGTCGCGCCTCGTCGCGTGCCTTGACCTGCACGATTTCTCTTTGGCGTTCGCCGAAGTCCGTCGGTTAGCGCTTTCGTCTGGTCTGATAGCTGATAGTTGATCGCTCACTAATCACACCTCCTGACAACCCGCGGGTGCCGCGCGAGCGGTAGGCGGGGCGGACGAGGGGGGTGGCAGAGACAACCCAACGTGTAGGTCGAAGACATCCATGTCGATAGCTCCCCAGATTCAGGACCTCCTCGAGGCTGGTGTCCATTTCGGGCACCAGACGAGCCGCTGGAACCCGAAGATGCGCAAGTTCATCTTCGCGGAACGCAACGGCATCTACATCATCGACCTGAAGAAGACGTCGAGGCAGATCGAGCTGGCGCAGGCGCTAGCGCGGGACGTGATTTCCCGTGGCGACCGTGTCCTGTTCGTTTGTACGAAGCGTCAGCTTCGAGGGATCATCCAGAGTGAGGCCGAGCGCTCCAACTCGTTCCATGTAACGGAGCGGTGGCTCGGCGGAATGCTGACGAACTTCTCCACGATCAAAAAGCAGATCCGCCGCCTCCGGGATTTGGAGCGTGGACAGGAGGAAGGCGCGTTCGACTTCTACACGAAGAAGGAGCGCCTCATGCTCGACCGCGAGCGTGAGAAGCTCGAGAAATACCTGGTGGGTGTGAAGGACATGGCTCGGATCCCCGGGGCACTCTTCGTGGTGGACGCGCGGAAGGAACGGATCGCGGTGAACGAGGCGAACAAGCTCGGCATACCGGTGATCGCGATCGCCGATACGAATGCCGATCCGGACCTGTTGACGGTGCCGATCGCGGGGAACGACGACGCGATCCGGTCCGTCGGTCTGATCGCGGGCGCAATCAGCGATGCGATCATCGAGGCGCGGGCTGCGATGCCTGCCGAAGATCGTCGGCGAGCGGACGAGGTCGAGGCGACGGTCTACTCGTCCGAGACGGGGGAATCCGCACCGGCGGACGATGATCGAAAGGGGGGGCAGAAGCGGCGCCCGAGGCGGAAGCGCCGGCCGCGGCCGGAGGTGATCGCGAACCTGCGCGGCAGCGGCGAGGGAGAGGGCGGCGAAGGGGAGTGACCCTTGCCCGGCAGCTAGCGATCCGATGGGGCCACGCCGGGAAACCGATCGTGGCCCCATCTCACAAGAGGATCCGAAAGCGCAGCGCGCTCCGCCTGCTCCGAAGGGGCTGACCAGAGCGTCCTGCGAACACCATTCAACGGTACGCGTAGAGCGGATGGCCATCTCAGCGAGAGAAGTAAAGGAGCTTCGGGACCGAACCGGGGCCGGAATGATGGAGTGCAAGAGCGCTCTGGAAGAGGCGTCGGGTGACATCGAATCCGCGATCGACATTCTTCGGGCGCGCGGCGCTGCCAAGGCGGCGAAGCGAGCTGCGCGCGAGGCGAGCGAGGGTGCGATCGGCAGTTACATCCACATGGGCGGCAAGATCGGCGTGCTGGTGGAAGTGAACTGCGAGACCGATTTCGTGGCCAAGACGGATCAGTTCCAGCAGCTCGTGAAGGACATCGCGATGCATGTTGCCGCATCGAACCCGCCGGCGGTGAATCGCGAGCAGATCCCGGAACAAGATGTCGAGAGAGAGCGGGCGGTCTATCGGGAGCAGATGAAGGAATCGGGGAAGCCCGAGCATCTTTGGGACAAGATCGTGGACGGTAAAATGGAGAAGTTCTTCGCGGAGTCGACCCTCCTCGAGCAGGCGTTCGTGAAGAACCCCGATCAAACCGTCGGGCAGCTGATCACGGAGGTGTCGGCGAAGACGGGGGAGAAGATCGAGGTTCGACGTTTCGCCCGGTTCGCACTCGGGGACTGATGGCCGACACTGCCGCCTCGGTCGCAGCAGAAGGTGGGGAGGTCGATCGCTCTCCGGCGTCGGACTCGCTGAAATATCCTCGCGTGCTTCTCAAGATCTCCGGTGAGGCCTTGGCCGGAGAGCAGGGATTCGGGATCGCTCCGCCGGTCATCGACAAGTTGACGGAAGAGATCAAGTCG
Organism: Gemmatimonas sp.; assembly: GCA_009380025.1. Taxonomy (GTDB): domain Bacteria; phylum Gemmatimonadota; class Gemmatimonadetes; order Longimicrobiales; family Longimicrobiaceae; genus WHSP01. The sequence goes on from WHSP01000004.1 coordinate 30,497, forward strand.
GTCCACGGCATGGGAATCCAGCTCGGGCTGGTGATCGGTGGCGGCAACATCGTGCGTGGGACGATCGCCAGCCAGCAAGGCATGGATCGGGTCTCGGCTGACTACATGGGGATGCTCGCCACCGTCATCAATGCGCTCGCCATTCAGGATCTGTTGGAGCGTAAGAGCGTCGAAACGCGGGTGCTCACCGCGATCAGGATGGAACAGCTGGCGGAGCCCTACATACGGCGGCGTGCATTGCGGCATCTGGAGAAGGGACGCGTGGTGATCTTTGCCGGTGGCACCGGCAACCCGTACTTTTCCACGGACACGGGCGCGGTTCTCCGGGGGATCGAAATGGAGGCCGACGTCATCATCAAGGCGACGAAGGTATCGGGAGTCTATACAGCGGACCCTGTCCGCGAACCGAACGCGACGTTCATTCCCGAGATCTCCTTCACCGACGCGATCAATCGGGAGCTGAAGGTTATGGACGCGGCGGCCCTTTCTTTGTGTCGTGAGAACGAGATTCCGATCGTCGTCTTGAATCTGCAGGAAGCTGGAGCGGTTGGGCGCGCCATCCGCGGCGAGCGCGTCGGAACACTCGTCCATCCCTAGCTCGTAGCTCACGTCAGCCACCTCGAAAAGATCGATGCCCACCATCCAGGCAGCGCTCAAGCATATGGACGACGCCGTCGAGGCGCTCAGGCGCGACTTCGCCACCGTTCGAACGGGAAAGGCGTCTCCCGCGCTTCTCGACACGGTCCGAGTGGATGCGTATGGCTGCACAGTGCCGCTCAACCAGGTCGCTACGGTCAGCGCTCCAGAGCCGCGCCTTCTCGTCGTACAACCGTGGGACGGATCGATGATCGGCCTGGTCGAGAAGGCGATCCAGATGGCCGACCTCGGTCTGAACCCGTCCAACGACGGAAAGGTCGTCCGGGTACCGATCCCGCCGCTGACGGAGGAGCGGCGTCGGGAGTACGTCCGTCTGCTCCACAAGATGGCGGAGGAAGCCCGGGTCTCGGTGCGCCATGGGAGGAAAGAGTCGAACGACGAGATCAAGCGCATGCAGAAGGGTGGCGAACTTTCGGAGGACCAGAGCCGCCGACGCGGCGAGGAGGTTCAGAAGAGCACCAACGGTCACATCCAGGCTATCGACGACCTGCTGCGGCACAAGGAAGCCGAGGTGATGGAAGTCTGACGGTGGCGCCCCTATTCACCGTCCAGACCGTGAGGATCAGCGGCCAGGGCTGGTCCGCTCGTCGCGATGGCTCGATCTGAAACGACGACGCGGGTCCTGGTGGCCCTCGTCGCCATCCCGATCGGGGTGGTCCTGGTGGTCGCAGGCGGTTGGGCGTTAGCACTCCTCCTCGGCGCGATCGCGGTCGCCGGCGCTCTCGAATTCTATCGGCTGGCCGAACAGAAGGGCATCCAGCCGCTTCGATTCCTGGGAGGGCTCATCGCGGCCCTCTTCGTAGCTCTTGGGGCGGTCAATCCTGTCGGTGGTCCGGAGGCGGCGGGGTACACTTTGCTCCTCCTCTTCTCAGTCGTCGGCGTGGCGGTGGTTGCGATCTGGGCCCGAGGTGTCGAGCGCGATCCGCTCCTGGCCTTCAGTACCACCCTCACAGGAGCCGTCTACACGGGTTACCTTCTGAGTTTTGCGCTCTTCCTTCGACACCTTCCTGGCAGCAGCGGGGTGTGGCATGGCACCGCACTCCTCTTCGCCCCGGTCTTGCTCACGTGGGCCAGCGACACGGCCGCGTACTTCGTCGGCCGGCAATGGGGAGCGCGCAAGTTGTTCCCGTCGGTGAGCCCGGGGAAGACGGTGGAGGGCGCGATCGGTGCCGTGGCCGGCGCCGTTTTGGTAGCCATCGCCTACCGCCACGTCCTCCTGCTGTTCCCCCTATATCACCTCGAGCTCTGGCAAGCTGTGGTGCTCGGAATCCTCGTTTCCATCGCCGCGCAGGTCGGCGATCTCGTCGAGTCCCTATTCAAACGGGATGCCGGGGTCAAGGACTCGGGCGCCCTGCTCCCGGGTCATGGCGGTGCACTCGATCGTTTCGATTCTCTCTTTTTCACGCTTCCCCTCGGCTACTACTTCTTCCGCCTGGTTTTCAGCGCACAGCAGGCTTTCTGAAGGCCATTGATAAATCGCGCAGCTCTACGTTCCGCTTCCTCGCCGCTCCCTGCGGCGTACAACAGTACGTCTCACTCGCGGCTCGTCGCGCGCCTTGACCTGCACGATTTCTCTTCGGCCTTCGCGCAGACCGTTCTTCAACAGCCTTCTGACCGATGAAAGGCGTGGCGATTCTCGGCGCGACCGGGTCCATCGGGCGGAGCGCGCTCTCTGTCTTGGACCAGCACCCGGATCGGTTTCGGTTGATTGCGATCACGGCTCACCGAAATGAGGAGGCACTGGAGGATCTGGTCCGCGAGCATCGACCGAGTCTGGCCGTCCTGTCGGACGTCGGGTCCTCCAAGGGGGAGGCGGGAGCTGGGCGAGTGGACGGCGCGGAGGGGCTCATCGAGGCGGCAACGCATCCCGAGGTCGACATCGTTGTGAACGCGCTCGTCGGAGCTGCCGGACTGGAACCGACCGTCGCCGCGCTCCGGGCTGGAAAGCGCGTCGCGCTCGCGAACAAGGAATCGCTGGTTTGCGGTGGTTCGCTGGTGCTGGAGGCCGCACGCCGAGGTGGTGGGGAACTGATCCCCGTGGACAGCGAGCACAGCGCGATCCTGCAGTGTCTCGAAGGCTCCTCACGACGCTCGGTCGAACGATTGGTCCTCACGGCTTCTGGCGGACCGTTCCGAACCCTGGATCCCGAACAGCTCGCGAGCGTCACTCCAGGCGATGCGCTCCGACACCCGACTTGGGAGATGGGCGCCAAAGTTACGGTCGATTCCGCAACCCTGGCGAATAAGGCGCTCGAGGTCATCGAGGCGCACTTTCTTTTCGGCATTGGGTATGACCGGATCGATGCGGTCGTCCACCCGCAATCGATCGTCCACTCGATGGTCGAGTTCGTGGACGGCTCGGTTCTGGCACAGATGGGATTTCCGACGATGGAGATCCCGGTTCTGTATGCGCTCACGTATCCGGACCGTCTTCCCTTTCGGAGTCGGCGGTTCGATCCGGTGGAGGCGGGAAGCCTGACTTTCGAGCGGATCAGGGAAGGGGTCTTCCCGGCGTTCTCCCTGGGAGTGAGGGCCGGGCGTGCAGGAGGCGCCCATCCCGCGGTCTTCAACGCCGCCAATGAGGTCGCCGTCGATGCGTTCCTCCAGGGACGCATCGGGTTCCTCGACGTCGGTTCGGCGATCGGGAACGCCCTCGACCGTTGGCGAGGGGCCGACGTAGTCGACGTCGAATCGGTGCTCGAAGTTGACCGCTGGGCGCGCGCAACTACCACCACTTTCATCGAACGACACGCGCATTGCTGACACTGGTCGCATTTCTCGTAGTCATCGGCGTACTCATCTTCGTCCATGAGCTCGGCCATCTGGTCGCGGCGAAGGCGGTCGATATTGAAGTTCCACGGTTTTCCATCGGCTTTGGCCCTCGGATCGCCGGCTTCACGCGTGGAGAGACCGAGTATGTCATCTCGGCCCTCCCGCTCGGCGGCTACGTCCGAATGGCCGGGATGGAGGACACGTCCGCTCTCGAGGGCGGCGCCGACGAGGAACACGTTCCGTCGCCCCGCGACTTCGACGCCAAACCCCTCTGGGCACGTGCGCTCGTCATCTCGGCGGGCGTCGCGATGAACTTCCTCTTCGCCATCGTCGTCCTTGCCGGCGTCGCCTTGTTCCTGGGTGAGCCCCTCAACCCTACGACGCGCGTTGCGATCGTCGGTGAACCGACTGGGGCTTCGGCACCGCTCGCTTCCATCCCTCTGGGTGCGGACCTTCAAGCGGTCGATGGGGAGACTGTCGAAACCTGGAACGACGTGGCCAATGCCCTGGAAGCGGCGCCCGCGGGTCCGACGACGCTGACCTTCGCCGACGGTTCGGCGGTCGAGTTGACGCTCCCCGCCGGCGATTCGGCACGCGTGGCGATGCTCCAGCCGTTGCAGCCCTTCACCGAACCCGTGATCGGTGAAGTGACGGCGGGCAGCCCGGCTGCACAGGGGGGCATCGAACCGGGCGACCGGGTCGTGACGGCTGACGGCGGAGTCGTGGAGACGTGGAATGAGTTCGTGGACATCGTTCGGGACCGACCGGGGGAACCACTCGAGCTGGTCGTCGAGCGCGACGGTCGGCAGGTCGCTCTAACCCCCGTCGCCGGGACCGAGCGCGAGCTCAATGTCGAGATGGAGCGGGTCGAGATCGGTCGGCTCGGGGTCGCCCCGGAGCAGCAGCTCGTTTTCCGGAGGATGGGCTTACTCGCGGCCGCGGATTACGGTATCACCACCACCTGGAACACCAGTGCGATGATCGTCGCCCTCGTTGGTGACCTTCTGACCGGTCAGGAATCGATGCGTTCGCTCGGTGGACCGCTCGCCATCGGCCAGCTTTCCGGTCAGGCGGCACGTTATGGCCTGGAGATGTTCCTTCAGTGGATGGCTCTACTTTCGGTCAATCTGGCCGTCCTGAATTTGCTCCCGATCCCGGTGTTGGATGGAGGCCAGCTGCTTTTCATCGGAGTCGAGGCCGTGCGCGGCCGGCCCCTCTCCATCGAGCAGCGACTGAGACTGTCCCATGTAGGGCTGATCATCGTCGTCGGAATCATGGTCTGGGCAATCACGAACGACTTCTTGAGATTCTTCGGGATCTGAGTACGGAGGATGCAGCGGCATCCCTTCTGCGCAGGACGGGGCAGGACTTGAGTCGCGGTAGCGATAGGGTTATTTTTCGTCGATCCTCCGACGACTGTCGGAACAGGCGACACCGCTCGAACCGGCGCCTCTGAGCGCCGGTCAACGTTTTTTCGAGGCAGGAGTTTGCTTGATGGAACGGAGTCAGATCGATCATCTGGAACACAGGCTGCTTCGTGAGCGGGATCGGGCCCTCCGATCCATCGGACGATTTCAGGAGCAGTCGAAGCTGTCGCGTGACACCGCGGATTCGGACCTGTCGAGCTATTCCTTCCATATGGCCGATCAAGGTACCGACGCGATGGAGCGGGAGAAGTCGTTTTTGTTCGCGAGCAAGGAGGGACGTTACCTCTACCGGATCGAGGAGGCGCTTCGACGGCTGTACAGCGACCCGGAATCGTTTGGCATCTGCCACAGCTGCAAGTCGCCCATTCCGTTCGATCGCCTGGATGCTCTTCCCCACGCCCGGTACTGTCTCGACTGCAAAAGGCGCGAGGAGGAAGAGGCTGCGGCCTAACCGCAGGTACTTCGACCACGAAAACGGCCCGCCATGCGGGCCGTTTCTTTACGATTTCTCGTCGGCCTTCGCTCCGACCAGCTATTCAGCAGTCCTCTGGCGGCCTACAGAAGCGATAGCTGTTCGGGGGCGACGCGCCGTTTGAGTCGCGACACGTCGATCGGCTCGAGAGGCTCGTGCTGGCGGCCGACGAGCAGCTCCCCGCGGAAGCCCAGCCTCTCGAGCTTGATCCCGACCGCGTCCTCCGCCAGGAAAGGATCGTTGGCTTGTTCGCTGAGATGGGCCAGCACTACACCCCCGAGCTCGGGATGATAGATGGTGGAGACCAGCTCCGCGGCCGCTCGATTCGAGAGGTGACCGTGACTGCCGGCGATCCTCAGCTTCACGGACCACGGGTAGATGCTCTCACGGAGCAGGATCTCGTCGTGATTGGACTCGAGCACCAGGAGGTCGCACTCTCGAAGAGCGTGTCGTACGGCGACGTTGGGACGGCCGAGGTCGGTGGCGATCCCGAGCTTCTCTCCCGTCTCCAGCTCCGAAACCGCGACGGCGAAGGGGTCGACGGCGTCGTGGACGGTGAGGAACGGCTCGATCCGCAAGCCTCCGAGGACGACGGGATGGGCGCAGGAGTATGATCTGATCTCCTCCGTGCCGCTCAGGAGATGGCGGCAAGCGATGCGCGTGCGATCGCCAAGGTATAGTGGGGTTCCCCAACGCCGTGCGAAGACGCCGATTCCGCGCGTGTGATCGCTATGTTCGTGGGTGACGAGGAGGGCATCGATCGAATCCGCGTCTCGACCGACCGCGGCGAGCCGACGCTCGAGATCCCGGCCACTGAAACCGGCGTCTATCAGGAGTCGCGTGGTGGACGATTCGACGAGGATCGAATTGCCGGAGCTTCCGCTTCCCAGGATGGTGACCTTCACGCGATGCTATCGAGGGGGTGTCGATCGGTAGTGCACGATGCCAGAAATACTGCCCCAGACTCGATCATCCCCAGTCGTCAGTCCCGCGGAAACGGGAATCCAGGACGCCGCGGCCGCCGGGGAAACTGGATCCCCGGCTTCGCGGGGATGACACTACTTGGCTGCCCGGCCCCGACGCCACGCGTTCCCGAGCTGATCTCGGAGGCCATCGGAAAACTCGATGCCGCGGCGGGACATCGCAACCTCGGCCACTTCGAGAAACTTGTCGAGCCGATACTCGAGGAGCTCGTCGCCCGAGCCCCAGCTGAAGGGCGGTACGTATTTCGGCGGCATCTCGGCACCGTAGAGGTTGCTTCCCGCCCCGATGACCGTGCCCGTGTTGAGCAGCAGGCCGATGCCGGTCTTGACGTGGTCGCCGATCAGCGAGCCGAGCTTCATCTCATCAGTATCGATCTCCCCGTCCGGCGTCCAGACCCGGATCGTCCCGTAGTTGTTTTTCAGGTCACTGTTGGTCGTCTCGGCCCCGAGATTGACCCACCGCCCGAGGTATGCGTGGCCGATGTGTCCGTCGTGCTGCTTGTTGACGTAGCCGACACAGACACTTTCGGCGAGCTCGCCTCGGACTCGGCAGACCGGACCGAGGGAAACGGCTTCCACAGCTCCTCCGAGGACGATGGAGCCAGGTCCGACATAGGCCGGGCCGACGAGCCGTGTAAAGGCCCGCACAGTCGCGTCGCGGTCGATCCAGATCGGTCCTTCAGACGTGTCGAAGGCGGCGCCTGGCTCAATGGTCGCTCCCGGACCTACAGCCAAGCGGTGCTTCCCCCACTGATGTGCACCCGACGGAAGGGGATCCGCAACCCCGGAAACCCCCATCCCCTCCACGTCCCGCGCGACTTGCTCGGCGTTGCCGTGAATCAGCTGCCAGACGTGCCCGAGGACCTGTCCGTCGGCCACGTTCGCGCCTTCGGCCGGGGCCGCGGCATTCTGCGGATCGAGGAGGAAATCTTCGGATGGAGCCGGAGCACCCCGTGGCGCGAACCATCCCACCACAGCGTCGTCGGCGGTGCGAATCGGACCTTCGACAAACGACGGCACGTTTCGCTCACTTGGCCAGTCCGGCACGAATCGAGACGAGAGGTAGATTCGTTCTGTCGCGTCGTCCGGCGGCTCACCTCGCACCACTGGAGGCGCCCCCGGCTCCTCGAATCCGACCAGGTGCTCGGCAGCCAGATGGCATACGCATTTCGCCCCCAGGGCGCGTTCCGAGCGGGCACGCAGCGTGAGCGTCCCAAACAGCAGCTCTCCCGCCGGTCGGGTCAGAGCGAAGGGCTCCCAACGGCGGGCGACTGCGTCATCGAACAGGATCAGGGTCCGGTCCAAGGCTGGATGGGGGCTCGAGTTCCTGTCCGAGGCTTCGGAGTCGCTCGGGTAGTGCTTGGAGAAGCGTTTTGAGATCGGACGAGCGCGAACGATCCATGACGAAGGTGATGTCGGCCGTGCGCACGATCACGAGACCGTCGACGCCGAATGCAACCACCGGACCATCGTCGGCGTACAACACCGAGTTCCGCGTCTCGACCGCGTGGGCATCCCCCACCCGCGCATTGCCCACCCCATCCAGTTCGTGGGTTCGGAAGATGGCATCCCAGGCGCCGACGTCGTCCCACTGGAAGCGGGCCGGAGCGACGGCGACGCGGTCCGATCGCTCGAAAACCCCCTCGTCGACGGAAATCGTCGGGACGCGGACAAAGAATTCGGTCGTGCGGCCGGCTTCCAGGAGTGGGATCAGCGCGGCGATCTCGGGTGTATGGCGCATGACCTCGGCAAGCAGGTCGTGGACCCGCCAGACGAAGATCCCGGTGTTCCACAGGTAGCCGCGATCGACGTATTCGGTGGCCGTCTCCGCATCAGGCTTCTCGACGAAACGATCGACCTCGGTGGCGCCAATCACACCCGTGTCGTCCTGCAGCGGTGAGCCGGGCCGGATGTAGCCGTAGCCAGTCTCGGGTCGAGTTGGAACGGCGCCGAGAGTAAACAGGCGCTCGTGCCGATCCGCGAGCCGTGCTGTTTCGAGGATCTGTTCGCGGAACACCGTGGGAGGACCGATGACGTGATCAGCGGGAAGGGAGACCATCACGGCGTCGGGATCGATGCGCGAAATCTGGGTGGCCGCCCAGGCCAGCACGGGTCCGGTCCCCGCTGCCCGGGGCTCGATGAAGAAGTTCTCGGGCGTAAAGTCGTCGAGCGTGGTGTCGATCGGCCCGGCGAGCGCGTCGCCAGTGAGGATCCGAAGCCGCTCGGTGGGGATCAGCGGCTCGATTCTGTCGATGGTATCACGAATCAGGGGCTTGTCCGAGGCGAGCCGCAAGAGTTGTTTCGGGCGGCGTGGGGTGCTCGCCGGCCAGAAGCGAGATCCGATGCCGCCGGCGAGGACGACTCCCCAGAGCCGGTCCTCAAGCGAAGATTTCATTGATTCGTCCGAGGAGCTTGTTCGGACTGAAGGGCTTGGTCAGGAAGTCGACGGCTCCGAGCTCGATGGCGCGTTCCCGGTCGGCGTCCTGTCCTTTCGCGGTGAGGATGATGACCGGCGTGTCCCGACGATGAGGGAGCTCCCTCATCTGTTGAAGCACGTCGAGCCCGCTCAGGTAGGGCATCATGATATCGAGCAGGACGAGGTCGATCGGGTCGTTGCCGCTCAGCTTCTCGAGTGCTTCGCGGCCATCCGAGACGAAGGAGACGTCGTAGGGCGCCCGCTCGAGCTTCAACTGGATGATGCGCCCGATGTGTGGCTCATCGTCTGCGACGAGAACTCGTCGTCGGTGCGGGGTGCTATCCGCGGCGTCGTCTCGCTGGATCGCCGACATCTGTCTCAAATGAGCTCGACCAGGTGGCTCCGCTCGCGTCGGAGGTCACGGAGCAGGGGAGCGAAACCGACTCCGGGGCGCAGCATGACGGCGAGGAGCAGGTCCTCGGAAAGAGAAAGCACGATGGCCACACCGTCTCCGAATTCGAGCACAGCGGTTCCGAATTCGCCTCGGTCGGCCGCGTCTCCCAGGGAGCTGGCGGCGTCGGTGAGACCCGGGATCCGCGCGGCTACGGACTCCGCGGCCTGAGTACTGCCCGTCTGTTGGACGACTAGACCATCGCTGCCAAGCAAGACGATCTGCTCGACACCCTCGTGTCGCTGAAATCTGTTCAGAGCCGCATCAAGCTCCGACATATCGGACGTGTTGGCTGGAAATGGAGAAGGGAGCGGAGCGGGGCGCCGCCGTCATGAGCCGAATGGGTCGATCGGCTCGGAAGGGGGGTCCGACGCTCCGTCTCCGGAAGGGCCGGAAGCTAGACCTGGGGCGGAATCGCGTCAAGTCGCAGGGACGGCATTCGTCTTGACTGAGTCGGTCGCGTCGATCTATGGTTACACCCTTAAACGTCTGCAATACAGGAGAGCTTCCGTGTTCCAAAGATATTCAGTGGTCGCGCTGGCCGCGCTGGTCTGCATCGGTCCCGGCTGCGACGACGGTACTTCCGGCCTGGCCACGCCGTTTCTCATCACGGACACCGTGATGGTAGCCGCCCCGCTCCCGCAGAACGCTTCCCTTCCGACGGCACTGGACATCGCGTCGGACTTCGGGGGCAGTGTGGGTGGTGGGCGTTTCCCGGAGTTCAACGAGGACGCCGACGACTGGGACTTTCTGGTTCGCGTGGAGGACGGTCAGATCGTTCTCGTGCCCGGCGAGGCCGCCGGAATTCCCGAGCGCGGCTCCGCAATCACCCCGCCGATCGAGGGCGAAACCTTCGAGAGCTTCCGGGAGGCGCCTGGACAAGCCACTTTCGTCCGGGATGCCCCTATCGCGATGGTGGAAGGTCAGGTCTATTCGGCACGGTCGCGGATCATCCAATCCAGCTGCTTCGAGTTTGCGAAGATCGAGCCCCTGCAAGTGGACGTCGTCGAGGGATTGCTGGAACTTCATATCGTCACGAACCAGAACTGTGGGGACCCTCGTCTCGCCCCAGTCGAGTAGATGCTCGATCTTCGATCCATTCGACAGGACCCGGAGGAGGTACGAGAGCGGCTTCGCGTCCGCGGGGATCCGGCGGAGACGGACGCAGCCATCGACCGGGTTTTGGAGCTGAATGCGGAACGCCGTAGGCTGATCGCCGAGGTCGATGTCCTCAAGGCGCGCAGGAACAGCGTTTCAGAGGAGGTGGGAGATCGGAAGAGGCACGGGGAGGTGGTGGACGACCTGATCCTGGAGATGCGGGAGGTCGCGGAGCGGATCAAGGGGTTGGATGCTGACCTTCGCGCGTCGGAGGCGGGAATCGAGGATGTCCTGCTGCGAACGCCGAATACCCCGGACCCCGGCGTTCCCACAGGTGGTGAGGCCGACAACGTCGTCGTCCGCGAATGGGGATCGCCCCCGGTGTTCGATTTCCAGCCGCGACCTCATTGGGAGCTCGGAGAGGAGCTCGGGTTGGTCGATCTCGAGGTCGGGGCGAAGGTCGCGGGAAGCGGATTTCCTGCCTTCATCGGCCCCGGCGCGCGGCTTCGGCGTGCCCTGATCGACTGGATGCTCGATCTGCACGTCCGGGAACACGGGTACACCGAGGTTTCGCCGCCCTTTCTCGTCACCCAGGCGGCGATGAAGGGAACGGGCCAGTACCCGAAGTTCGTTCAGGAGGGAGATGCCTACGAGGTAAAGGAGGACGGGCTCTACCTCGTACCCACCGCGGAGGTGCCGGTCACGAACTTCCATCGTGAGGAGCTCCTCGATGGCCATCGGCTGCCAATCTCCTACGTCGCCTACTCGCCCTGCTTCCGACGGGAGGCGGGAGCGGCCGGGAAGGATACCCGAGGGCTGCTTCGAGTCCATCAGTTCGACAAGGTCGAGCTGGTTCGCTTCGAACGACCCGAGGAGTCTGACGCAGCCCTCGAGCGCCTCACCGGCCACGCCGAGCGCGTCCTTCAAGCTCTCGGCCTTCCCTATCGCGTGGTCCTGCTCGCGGGTGGCGACCTGGGCTTCGCCTCCCGCAAGACCTACGACCTCGAGGTCTGGGCTCCCGGTGTAGGCCGCTGGTTGGAAGTTTCCAGCAGCTCCAACTACTGGGATTTCCAGGCCCGGCGCGCCGACATCCGGTTTCGGCCAGCACCCGGCGCGAAGCCCGAGTTCGTCCACACGTTGAACGCCTCCGGCGTGGCTCTGCCACGGACACTGGTTGCGCTGATCGAGAACGGTCAGCAAGCGGACGGATCGGTGGTCGTCCCGGAAGTCCTGCGGCAGTATGTAGGGACGGAGCGTTTCAAGAGGTAGCGTGATGCTGAATCGCTACTGGCCGACCGCCCTGGCGATCCTCGCCGCGGCCGTCCTCGGCGGCTACCTGCTCTACACTGAGCTGTTGATGCGGGAGATGCGCCGAGACACCCTCGTCCACTCCGGCATCTATATCCAGATCCTGCGGGGTCTCAGTGACCCGCGCCCGGGCGCGGCGGACCAGACCCTCCTCGGGCTCATCGACGAGGTTCGCAGCCTCGGAATCCCCATGATCGTGGCCGACGCCGAGGGCGTTCCCGCATACACCGCCAATCTCCCCTTTCAGGCGGATCCGAACAATCCGGGCGATCAGCCCCGGATCTACGAGTACATGGAAGATTTGGAGCGGATGAATCCTCCGATGGAAGAGCCGGGGTTCGGAATCGTCTACGTGGGTGATCCGCCGCTGATCCGTCGGCTCCGATGGATTCCCTGGCTTCAGGTTGGTGCGCTCGCCTGCCTGCTCGGCGGCGCCGCGATCACTCTCCGCCACAATTGGCGCATCGAGCGAGAGCGCATTTGGGCGACGATGGCGCGTGAATCGGCTCACCAGATGGCAACGCCGCTCTCGTCCCTCACCGGATGGGTGGAGATCCTCAGGTTGCCTACTGACGAGCGTGAAGAGATGGCGTCCCTTCCGGCGGTAACGGCGGAGATGGAGTCCGACCTCGAACGGCTCGAGAAAGTCTCTCGGCGCTTTGAATGGATCGGTCGGCCCGTGAGATGGGAGGCGGTCGACATCCGAGGCGTACTGAGAACGCTCGAGAGATACGTGCGCGTGCGGATGCCACACCTCGCGCAGAACGTGGAGCTGCACATGGACGCAGAGGAAGGATTACCGCCGGTACGTGGCAATCCCGTCCTCCTCGAATGGGCAGTGGAGAACCTGGTGAAGAATGCGCTGGATGCGATCGCAGGGGCGGGCGGGGTCATCACGGTTACCGCCAGTAGGCTGTCCGAAGATCGGGTGGCGATCGAGATTGCCGACAATGGACCGGGCGTCGCACCTTCGGTTCGCGCCACTTTGTTCGAGCCAGGGGTCACGACGAAGAAAGGAGGCTGGGGGGTTGGCCTTTCGCTCTCCCGCCGAATCGTGGAGGACGTTCACAAGGGGCGGCTGTCGCTGGTATCGGGCGAGCGGGGTGCGACATTCCTGGTCGATCTGCCGGTTGCCGAAGAATCCGTGTGAGAAGCGAGAAGACTTCGGGGTCCGCGGCTGACACTGCAATGATGTATTCGAGCTTCTCCCCGGTAGTCATTCTCGCGAACGCGGGAATCCAGAAGGCTCGAAGCCAACGGGACGCCTGGATCCCCGCCTCGCGGGGATGACGACTCTTGGTGATCTGAAATCCGCCCTCGTAGTTGTGATAAGAGCTACCTAGCGTGTCGTTCCTGGACGGTCTGAATCCGGAGCAGAGAGAAGCCGCGGCTCATTTCGAAGGGCCCCTGCTCGTCCTTGCCGGCGCGGGTTCCGGCAAGACGCGAGTGCTTACGGCCCGAATCGCCCACCTGATCGATCACTACGGGGTGGCTCCGGAGTCGATACTGGCTCTGACCTTCACAAATCGCGCTGCCGCGGAGATGCGCATCCGGGTGCGTAGCCTTCTGGGCCGTGACCCCACCGGCATGTGGATCGGCACGTTCCACGCAGTTGGCGCACGTATGCTTCGGCGCGATGCGCCCCGTCTCGGTTGGACGCGTAGTTTCCTCATCTACGATGCCGAGGATTCCGAGCGGCTGATCCGGCGCATCGTGAAGGAAGACCTCAAGCTCGACCCGAAGCGCTGGAATCCCAAGGCCGTCCGGAGCTCGATCTCGTCCGCCAAGAACGAGTTGCTCGACGTCGCCGCTTTTTCGGAGCATGCGCACGATGCGTTCGCCAAGGTCGTAGCGCGTGCATACGAACGGTATCAGAAGGCGCTCCGCGACGCGAACGCCTTCGACTTCGATGACCTGCTCGTCCAACCCGTCAAGCTCCTGCGCGACTTCGAGGACATCCTGCGCCGTGATCGAGAGCGCTTTCACTTCGTGCTCGTCGACGAGTACCAGGACACCAACCGTGCGCAGTACGTCTTCCTCAAGCTCATCGCCGCACCCGAAGGTGAGCCGGGGGAGCGGGGCGGCCCGGGCAGGGGCGGCAACCTATTCGTTGTTGGCGATGACGATCAGTCGATCTACGGGTGGAGAGGTGCCGACATCCGGAACATCCTCGACTTCGAAAAGGACTTCCACGAAGCCGGGCTCGTTCGACTCGAGGAGAATTACCGGTCCACGAAGCGGATTCTCGAGGCAGCGAATCGGGTGATCGCGGAGAACGTCCGCCGCAAGGGGAAGGTTCTGCGAACAGCCAACGACGCAGGGGAGGCGATCACCCTGTTGGAGGCGGCGGACGAAGCGGACGAGGCGCAGTGGATCGGCGGTCAGGTACGCTCGATTCTGGAGGGCAAACCAGAACGGACGCCGCGCGATTTCGTCGTCCTCTACCGGACGAATGCGCAGTCGCGGGCTCTGGAGGAAGCGTTTCGGCGAGAAGGAATTGCGTATCGTGTCGTCGGCGGGCAGCGGTTCTACGAGAGGCGCGAGGTCAAGGACGTTCTCGCCTACCTGCGGCTGATCGCCAACCCCGCCGACGATGATGCCTTCCGGCGAATCGCCAACGTGCCGAGACGGGGGATCGGTGATACGACACTGACTCGACTGGCGGAGCAAGCTCGCAGCGACGGGGTTCCGCTGCTGGAGGCCGCGCGGAACGCCGACGCCAACCCGAACCTACGAGCAGCTGCCTCCCGCGCCCTTCCGGCGCTCGCCGACCTGCTGGGTGAGTACGCTGACCTGGCGGACAGCGGGCTCGCTCTGGACCAGCTTCTCCGGCGCCTGATCGAGGCGACGTCCCTGTACCAAGCCTTGCGCGCCGAGGGGCCCGAGGGCGAGGATCGGGTTGCAAACGTGGAGGAATTGCTCGCGGGTGCGGCCGATCTCGAGATCCGGTTCAACGAAGGTGATCCGACCCTGGATATCGAGCTGGAGGGGCTCGCGGACGACGGCATTCGATCCATCGATGTCTTTCTCGCCCACGTCGCGCTCGTCGCCGATATCGACCAGCACGATCCTGAGGCTCCGGTCGTCAGCTTGATGACGCTGCACAACGCCAAGGGCCTGGAGTTCCCGATCGTCTTCGTGGCTGGGATGGAAGAAGGTCTCTTCCCCCTTGCACGCGTGTTCGACGAGCCTGCGGAACTGGAGGAGGAACGAAGACTCTTCTACGTCGGCATTACGCGCGCCGAAGAACGTCTCATCCTTACGACCGCGCGGCGACGCAGAAGAGGCCGCGAATGGATCGACTCGGTGCCGTCCAGTTTCCTGGAGGCGATTCCAGGCGAGTTGATCGAGCCGCGACAGACGCCTCGCCTTCAGGAGTACTCGCGACCCCGGTACGGCTATCGAAGTTCGGGTCCACCGCGTCGCCGTCAACGACTCGGCCTGGACCCTCCGAGCCCCGCAACGTCCTCCGACAGGGTCGTTGACTACTCCGATTCGCAGGACCCCGTCCGGCTCGTAAAGGGAGCCCGGGTTCGCCACCCGCAGTTCGGGGCGGGGACGGTCCTGGAGCTCTCGGGATTTGGGAAAGACATTCGGGCGGCTATCGAGTTCGATTCGGTTGGCCGAAAGCAGGTCGTCGTCCGGTATGCCAACCTCCAACAAGAGTGGGACTGACCCGGAAGGGCCGTCCATAGGGAAACGACAGGGAGATGTCGATTACGAAGAGTGATGTCGATCAGATCGCGACGCTGGCGCGGTTGAAGTTCACACCGGCCGAGGCCGAGGCGATGGCGCGCGATCTAGGCTCGATTCTCGAGCATATGCGGGAGCTCGAAGCAGTGGCCAGCGATGCGGTCGAACCGATGGGAGGCGCTAGCGATCACGCGGCACCGATGCGGTTGGACGAACCCGGGGCGGATCCGCTCGAGCGGCCAGTCGAGGAGATCGCTCCCGAGTGGGCCGATCGGTTCTTCGTGGTGCCCAGACTGGCCGCTCTCGATGCTGACGCAATGCCGAAGGAGTTGGGCGGGTGAGCACCTCGATTCCAACCAGCAACCGCGACCTGGCTGCGAACGTCCGCCGAGGGTCCCTGGATCCGGCGACCGTGCTCGCAGCGACAGAACGTGCGCTCGAGCGGGCAGATTCGGGGCCCGACCCGGTGTCGGCCTTCTTGTCGGTCCGTACTGGAACCGACGATCGGAACGGTCCGCCGACCGGCCCCCTGGCCGGCGTTCCAATCGCGGTGAAGGACAACATCGCCACCATCGACTTTCCGACCACGTGCGGCTCACGCATCCTCGAGGGCTATCGATCGCCGTTCGACGCGACCGCCGTGCGTCGGCTCCGCGAGGCTGGCGCGGTAATCCTGGGAAAGACGAACCTCGACGAGTTTGGCATGGGTTCGTCCACGGAGCACTCGGCCTACGGGCCGACGCGGAACCCACTCGACCGAAGTCGCGTTCCCGGAGGCAGCTCGGGCGGATCGGCAGCGGCGGTCGCCGCAGGCATCGTGAGGGGTGCGCTCGGCTCCGAGACCGGTGGTTCCGTCCGGCAGCCGTCGGCTTTTTGTGGGGTCGTCGGGATCAAACCGACGTATGGACGGGTCTCGCGCTACGGGCTCGTCGCATACGCTTCCTCCCTGGACCAGATCGGCGTCATCGGCCGGTCCGTCGACGACGCCGCCATCCTGCTCCAGGTCATCGCGGGCCACGACGCTCTCGACTCAACGAGCGCCGACCGTCCAGTCCCCGACTACTGCGCCCCCCCGAGCTCTCTCGAGGGCGTCGTCATCGGCGTGCCGCAGGAGTACTTCCCAGACTCGCTCCACCCGGGCGTGAGCTCCGTGTGTCGCTCGGCGTTGCATGCGTTGGAGGGCTTGGGCGCGGAGGTCCGTGAGGTATCACTCCCGACGACTCCGTACGCAGTCCCTACCTACTACATCCTCGCGCCGGCCGAGGCGTCCTCGAACCTCGCTCGCTATGACGGGGTCAGGTACGGCGTTCGGTACCCGGGCGTCGCGGACGTGAAGGAGCTCTACGATCGGACACGTGCCCTCTTCGGACCGGAGGTCAAGAGACGGATCATGCTCGGCACGTACGTGCTCTCCGCAGGCTACTACGACGCCTACTACGGGCGCGCCCAGCGCGTCCGCCGGCTGATCAGCCACGATTTCACGAACGTCTTCGCATCCGGCGTGGATGCCCTCTTCACGCCGACCACGCCAACCCCCGCTTTCCGCCTCGGGGAGCGAACCGATGATCCATACGAGATGTACCTCTCGGACGTCTTCACCGTGACCGCCAACCTCGCCGGGGTCCCGGCGTTATCACTACCGATCGGTGACGTCGACGGCCTTCCCGTAGGGGGACAGCTGATGGGTCCGCCGTGGTCCGAAGGGAGCCTGCTTCGGATCGCGACCGCGCTCGAGTCGAGCCTCGCGTCGAGTGGCTCCTCGCACGTCATGCCCCGGCACGCCAGTGACCAGAATGACTGAGTTCGAGCCGGTAATCGGCCTGGAGATCCATGTTCAGCTGCGTACGCGAACGAAGCTCTTCTGCGGAAATGAGAATGAGTTCGGTGCGGAGCCCAACTCGCACGTCTGCCCGGTGTGTCTCGGCCTGCCTGGAGCTCTACCCGTTCTGAACCGTCGAGCAGTCGAGCTCGGCGTCAGGGCGGCGCTCGGGCTTCACTGTACGGTTCATCGCCGATCTATATTCGCCCGGAAGAATTACTTCTATCCCGATCTACCGAAGGGTTACCAGATCTCGCAGTTCGAGGAGCCTTTCGCGACCGAGGGATTTCTGAAAGTGCCCGGGGTAGCTTCGGGAGATCCACGTCGAATCCGTATCCGCCGGATTCATCTCGAGGAGGATGCCGGGAAGTCGTTGCATGACCGGATCCCGGGCGCAACCGCCGTCGACCTGAATCGCACGGGGGTCCCGCTGATCGAAATTGTGACGGAGCCGGACGTGCGGTCGCCCGAAGAGGCTCGGGACTTCCTCAGCCGCCTGAAGCGGGCGCTGGAGTACCTGGATGTCAGCGACTGCAACATGGAAGAAGGAAGCCTGCGGGTGGACGCGAACGTGTCGATTCGGAGGCCCGGTGCGGGGCTCGGTACCAAGACCGAAGTGAAGAATATGAATTCCTTCGGGAACGTCGAGAGGGCACTCGTCTACGAAATCGAACGCCAGCGGGAGCTTCGCTCGGCCGGTGCGGAGGTGGTCCACGAGACGCTGCTCTGGGACGCCGACCGAGGGGAGGCTCGCCCGATGCGCAGCAAGGAGGAAAGCCACGACTACCGCTACTTCCCAGACCCCGATCTTCCCCCGCTCGAGATCTCTGCGGAGTGGCTCGAAGCCATCCGGGAGTCGGTGCCCGAGATGCCGTGGGCCCGGGCGGCTCGCTTCGAAGGGGCGTTCTCGCTCAGCACGGAACACGTCGAACAACTCACCGCTACCCGCGCCACCGCCGACTATTTCGAGAACCTGGTCGACGCGGGCACCGACCCCGGGGACGCGGCGAGTTGGGTGATGGGCGAGGTCATGGCTGCGGCGAAGAACACCAACAGCACGATCGCTGACTTCCCGGTCCAGCCCGCACTCCTTGCCGAGCTGCTGCAGCTGCAGCGGTCCGGCCGGATCTCGCGCCCGATCGCGCGGCGCGTCTTTTCGGTCGTTATCGAGACCGGCCGATCCCCCACAGCGATCGTCGAGGAACAAGGCCTCGCGCAGGTCACGGACGAGTCGGCCCTGGAGGCATGGGTCGATCAGACGCTTTCCGCTGCGGCCGACGAAGTCGAGCGCTTCCGCGCCGGTGACAAGAGACTGATGGGCTTCTTTGTAGGGCAGGTGATGAAGCGTTCAGCCGGAAAGGCAGACCCGAAGCAGGTGTCCAGGCTCGTTCAGGAGCGGCTGAAGGGGTAGGACCCTCTCCCCCGGCGCAGGATCCGTCCGTCATCCCCACGGAACGCGGGGTCCAGTTGCTCCGCCGGCCTCCCTTCCCTGGATTCCCGCTTTTCGCGGGAATGACGGAGATTTCGGGAATGACGACGGGGAGACTCTGGGAATGACGTTGGGGTTAGCGGGGAACCACGACTGAGCGATCACTGATCGCAAAACAACCCTCCGTTTGCCATCTCATTTCGAAGGTGCCCGAACGGGGTCTCCGGCAGTGGAAAGAAGTTGTCGGCCAGCTCCCGGAGGAGCTCGGGGAAGTAGAGCTTTCCTTCACGCAACGCCATGCGGCGAATTCGCTTGGACATCCCGAGGTTCGAGTCGCCGATGGGGTCGAGGGTGGCGGCGATTGCATCGCCGCGGCGGGATAGGTAGTCGATCACGTAGTCGAAAGAGAGAACCGCATACCCTTCGACCGCTTGATCCGATAGAACCCATCGAGAAGCCTGGAGCATCGTACCGAAGACCAAGCGCCATCGGTCGTTGTCCTGGAATCGGATCATACCCCGGAAGATCCTGCGGTTCGTCCGGAAGGAAAAGAGGGTCGCCGACAGCACGCGATCGAACAGCGCGTCGGCCGCCGAGTGATCGTGATCCATGACGACCTCTCGAGCCAACCGGGTGTACACTTCGCCCAGCTGGACATCCATCCGGTGCTCCCAGTACGAGTGGCCGAGCCCCTTGCTCGACGAGGTGAGAAGGAGTTGTCGGGGGATGAAGAAGTTGTGGGCGATGGTGTCGGCGGCCAGGTGGGAGAGATACCCGAGGCCAACGGCTTTCAGCCGATCCGTTTCGGCCGCCTCGTAGAGCTCCTCGCCGATGTGCCAGTGGTGACAGTGACGCCCTTCCGGGACGTACTTCTTGGCGAGCGAGATGTCAGCCGCGACCGAGCCGTAGAGGAAGTCCTTCGGATGGGCGGCGAGGAGTGTCGCGACTGCGGGAGGGAGCAACGAGAGGGACTGGAGGACGGCCGATCCGAGATAGACGTGCGTGGCCGGCCCCCACCCCCATGCAGGATCCGGGAAGAGGAAGATTGCCGTGGCGCCGAGGAGAAGAGCGAGCCACACCGCTACATTCCGACCCGCCGCCGGGTCTTCTTCGCGCCCTTGCTCAAGTCCTTCACCTGGTCCTTCACCAGATCGCCCAACTCGGAACGCGCCTGCTCCAGGATCTCGTTGACTTCCTCACGAAACTCCGAAAGAAGCTCACGGCCCGCGTTGATCACCTCGGTGCTGAACTCCGACGTCGCCTCCGATCCATGCCGCACCCCTTTGGCGACATGACCGTAACTCCGACGCATCTGCTTGCGGTACGGCTTGAGCTGGCGTTTGACACGCGCTTTCGGTGAGTGGTCCGGCTGCAACAGCAAGGTGGCTCCGATCCCCAACACCGTACCGACGGCGAAAGCGGTCAGAAAATCGACCGTATCTTGACGTGGCATCTCGAATCTCCGGTTATGGTTCGGGAGGCATCCAGGGCTCTACGCAATCGCAAAACTGATTCCATGTGTGGCCTAGATTGGCCCCCCCTCGTCTCCTTCATCCCCGATTTCTGGCGCAAGCCCCACGACCTGATTCACCGGGATCGTGAACGCAATGCCGGTCGCCGGATTCTCTAGGTCTCCGCAGATCTCCTTGAGGAGCCGCAGCACGCCCTCTACCTTCTCGTCCTCGCGGATCACACTGAAGAGGGTCTGATTCTGCGGGCGGGAACGCAATGCGAGCGTCTCGAGGCCCGCAAAGATGGGGATGTCGTGCGAAAGAACGCGGCCCATTCCCTCGCTGCTGACGATCGTGGCGCCAGTGATCCCCAGCTCGACCATCCCCGAAAGGATTTCATCGAGCTTCTCTTCTTCGTTGATGACCGCAATCAGGAGCTGCACGGCGCCTCGGGAGGGAGTGGAGTCGCGACGAATTGGAGCTGGACGCCGGCGTTGCCGAACCTCAGCGTGGAGTAGCCACGATTCCCAAAAGGTACCGATCCGCGCGGAAAAGTGTCAAGCTGTCCTGCACGGCCTGCGCACGATCCTTGCGCTCGGAGTACCGCCCTTCCTGGCCTCCGCAGGGTACGGACGAGGCCTCGATTCGAACAGGAGACAAGGTACGTGCCGAAGTTCGTCGTCCATGGAGGGCGGCCCTTGAATGGCCGCGTGCGACCCGCCGGTAACAAGAACGCAGCCTTGCCGATGCTCGCCGCCGCGCTCCTCACCGAGGAGCCGGTGGTGCTGGAGAACGTCCCCGACATTCGCGACGTCCGCACTCTGCTCAACCTGATCGAGGAGCTGGGCGTACAAGTCGAATGGACGGGTGCCAACATCGTGCGACTGCAGGCGAAGGAAATCCGCCCCGGTAGACTCGATGCAGGCTCGGCGGCACGGATCCGAGCGTCGATCCTGCTCGCCGGGCCGATGCTTGCCCGTACGGGCGAGATGCAGCTTCCTCCACCCGGCGGAGACATCATCGGCCGTCGGCGGATGGATACGCACTTCCTCGCGATGCAAGGGTTGGGCGCGGAGTTCGGGTATCGCCGCGAAGTCTTCGGCCTCCATGCGGACGGCCGCCTGGTGGGCGCGAACATTTTCCTGGACGAACCGAGCGTCACGGCCACCGAGAACACCCTGATGGCGGCCTCGCTCGCCCGCGGGACGACGACCCTGCGGAACGCGGCGGCCGAGCCGCACGTCCAGGACCTCTGCCAGATGCTGATCGGGATGGGTGTCCAGATCAGCGGAATCGGCTCGAACCGGATCGAGATCCAGGGCGCGGACCGACTCGGCGGAGGAACCTTCCGCATCAGCTCCGATCACGTCGAGGTGGGTTCCTTCATCGGCCTCGCCGCCGTTACTCGCGGTGAGATCCTGATCGAGGATGCAGCACCGCACTTCCTGGACTCGACGTTGATCGGTTTCGATCGGCTCGGGGTACGAGCAGAGGTGCGGGGTGAGGACCTGTTCATTCCGGGCGACCAGGAGATGAAGATCAAGATGGATCTCGGGGGCTATATCCCCAAGATCGATGACGGCCCCTGGCCCGCATTCCCCGCCGACCTGACGTCCATCGCGTTGGTTGCGGCGACCCAATGCGAGGGGACGATCCTGATCCACGAGAAGATGTTCGAGTCGCGAATGTTCTTCACCGACAAGCTGGTGAGTATGGGCGCGCGAATGGTGCTCTGCGACCCGCACCGCGTGGTCGTCGTCGGACCCTCGCGCCTCCATGGCGGAGTGGTGGAGAGCCCGGACATCCGCGCGGGCATGGCACTCCTGATCGCCGCCCTCGGCGCCGAGGGGGAGAGCGAGATCTACAACATCGGCCAGATCGAACGCGGATACGAGCGAATCGATGAACGGCTTCGGGAACTCGGCGCGGTGATCGACCGCAGCGATTCGAGGGAGCGGTAGGCCGCCCCCAACCCGGTTGCCGGTTCCCAGTTACCGGTAACCGGCAACCGGCAGCTGGTACGGGTAACCGGCAGCTGGTACGGGTAACCCAGGGGCAGGTTGCCAACCCCTTCCGGAACCGTCGGACGGCCCGGACGGCGGGAAACGCTCAGGAAAGAGGAGGAAGGCTTTGGCGGAGGAACAACGCGGCGGAATCGGCGATGGACTTCGCACCAGCATCGGGATCTTGACTGCATTCAAGGAGGCGATCGAGGAGACCCTGGAGGAATCGATCGACCGCGGTGACCTCAGTCAGGAGCGGGCAAAGGCGACCGTGAAGGAAGCCATGGAGCGAGTGCAAGGGACGCTCGGAGGTGCTCGCGGCCGGTTCGACCTGGTCCCTCGCCGGGAGTTCGAGGAGCTCAAGAGGGAAGTCGCTGAACTCCGAGCGCGGCTCGACGACACCCAGGCGAGCGCGGTGCCGGGTCCCGGCAGTGAATCGATCCCTGTTGACTGAAGCGTCGCCGGACCACGCCGTCGATGTAGCCATCGTGAAGGAGGTCCTCGACGTCGGGGATTTGCCCCTTTGGCGGCACCCGGATTGGGTAACGCGCTTCCCGTGGCTCGCTCAAGGGACCACCGGGCGCGGCACGGACACCGAGCCGTTCGACCTGGGTTCCTTCGGCGACGTTCCCGCGGGAACGTTGATGAACCGATGGCACCGGCTCCTACGCGGTACGGGCCAGCAGACGGCCGTCCACTCCCGGCAGGTCCATGGCGTCGAGGTCGCCGAGTGGGTCGAGCCCATCCCTCCCGGCCTCCTATACGTGAGTGGCTATGATGCTCACCTCACGAATCGACTGGGAGTCCTCCTGTCGGTCTCGATCGCGGACTGCGTACCGGTCTTTCTGGTAGCGGAGCAAAGCCGTGCCCTCGCGCTCGCACACGCCGGCTGGCGAGGCGCCGCCGGCTCCATCGTAGAGAAGGTGATCGGCGGTCTCAGCCGGATGTCGGGGGAGGCACCGGAGACCTTCTGGCTCCACTGTGGACCGGCGATCTGCGGCGTGTGTTACGAAGTTGGTCCGGAGGTCCACGCCGGGGTCCATCCGTTCCGCGAGGTGCCCAGCGCGCCGAAACCGATCGACCTCCGGGCGGCCATCGCCTCGCGTGCCATCGCGGCGGGGCTCTTGTCCGAACGGATCAGCGTCTCGGGTCTCTGTACTCTCTGCGGGCCGTCCGACTTCTTCTCTCATCGGGGTGGCTCAGCCGGTCGTCAGATGGGCGTGCTCGGACGACTCGCCTGAGACCCGCGCGGCCTTGCAATGGTGTGTCGATTGACCTATATTCAAGGCTGATGGAGGGATGCGGCATCTGGCCGGCTGCCCGTGAAGTGGGGACGTTGTCACCCCACTTTTTTCTTTGCCGTTAATGGCCGCTGCTGGATCGCGCAGCTCTGCGTGGGGACGATATTTCCCCTTCGAGCGGCTCCGTGCACGGTTCGACCTGCGCGATTTCTCTTCGGCCTTCGCAGAAGCCTGTTTATCAACAGCTTCTGATCGCCATCCATGATGGTCGATCCGCTGAGCCTCCAGATCGAGAGCGAGGTCGAGCGGCTGGGCTTCGAACTGGTCGACATGGAACGGGCGGGCTCCCGTGCCCGGCCCGTCCTGCGCCTTCGCATCGATCGGCCCGCCGGCGAACCCGAAATGGCGGTCACGCTCGAGGACTGTGTTCGAGTGAGCCGTTCGCTCGAAGCAGTGCTCGACGAACGCCCGGATCTGGCGCCCAGATACGTTCTGGAGGTTTCTTCTCCAGGGGTCGAGCGCCCGCTCGTGAAGAAGCGCGACTTCGAACGGTTCGCGGGCCGTGAGGTTGCCGTCCACCTGAAGCACGGTGCCCGACCGGGCACGTCCCGCGTCGAGGGTGAGCTGATCGGCATCGAGGAGACCGCCGACGGTGAGAGCATCCGCCTGCGCACGGCCGACGATGAAGTGCTGTCCGTGCCGCGTGAGCAGGCCAGGAAGGTTCATCTGGTTTTCCGCTGGGGCGAGCGAGGTCGGTGACGGTTGACCTCCCCGCGGGGCAAAATAAATAGGGTGAGGAAGGGTTTTGTATGAACAATGCCACCCAAGTGCTCGCCGCATTCCGCGAGCTCGCGCTGAACAAGAACATTTCGCGCGACGAGCTACACGATCTCATCAAGGACGGCATTCTGGCGGCGCTCGCCAAGCGCTATGGTCCGAATGTCGAAGCCGAGATCGAGATCAGCGAAGAGACCGGCCGTATCGACATCACCGTCCTCAAGGAAGTCGTCAGCGAGGTGGAGGATCCATCCCGTGAGATCTCCTTGGAAGAGGCGCAGTGGGACGACCCCGACTTCGAGCCTGGCGACGTTCTCGAAGTGCCGGTCGAATTCCAGGACTTCGGCCGGAACGCGGTCATGGCGGCGAAGCAGCGGATGCTTCAGCGAGTAAGGGAGGGGGAGCGACAGAAGATCATCGACGAGTATGCGGACAGAGTCGGCGAGCTGCTCTCCGGTGAGGTTCAGCAGGCGGACCGAGGCAAGCTCGTCGTGATGCTGAACCGCAGCCGGGAGGCGGACGCGATCATCCCGTGGAAGGAGCAGAATCCGCGAGAGCGTTTCCGCCAGGGCGAGGCGATCCGGGCGGTCCTCAAGAAGGTCGAAGAGAGTCCGAAGGGGCCACGTCTCATCCTGTCGCGGGCCGATCCGCTTTTCGTCGGGGCTCTGTTCCGACTGGAGGTGCCCGAAATCCAGCAGGCGATCGTCGAGATCCGAGGGGTCGCGCGGGAAGTGGGGGGAAGGACGAAACTGGCCGTTTCCTCGCGGGATGAGTCGATCGATCCGGTCGGAGCGTGCGTCGGTCTGAAAGGCTCGAGGGTGCGAGCCGTCGTCCAGGAGCTCGGCGGAGAGCGCATCGACATCGTCCCGTGGCACCCGGACCCCGAGGTCTTCGCCAAGCGGGCGCTCGCTCCCGCGCGAGTCGCGAAGGTGGTCTCGGACTTCGATCACCGCGTGATCACTGCGATCGTCGATGAGGACCAGCTTTCCCTCGCCATCGGCCGGAACGGGCAAAACGTTCGGTTGGCGTCTCAGCTCATCGGTTGGGAGATCAACCTCTTCGGTTCTCGGGAATGGCTGGAGCGTGGGGCGGAGGAGGCGCTCTTCGGTGGCGGGACGCCGACGCGCGGCGAGGAGTACGAGTCCACAGACTTCCCGCTGCGTGCCCTCGGCCTGGCACCTGCCACACTGGCGGCGCTAGAAGCCGCTGGGTATACTACATTCTTTGACGTTATCGACCTTGAACGTGAGGATCTGCTTCGGATTCCTGCGATCGGATCGGAAGAAGCGAATCGCGTGCTGGCCCTGATCGAGGAGCTCACCGTCGAGGACGAAGCGGGCGAAGCGTCCTCCACGGCGAGTGAAGAGGGCCCTCCAGCCTGAGAACTTCTAGGATTGACGGCGGTACCAGGGAAGCGACAGGGTGATCATCCACCACGGGCCGCTACCGTGCGCGCCTTCCTCGAGCTGCTCGGGTTGAGCAGGCGCGCCGGAGCGCTCGTATCCGGTACCCACGCAGTGCGCGCCGCCGTTCAGGAGGGAAGCGTCCACCGGGCCATCCTTGCGGCCGACGCCGCCCAGGGACAGCGAGGAAAACTCATCCCGCTACTGGATGCACGGCGGATCCCCTATTACATAGGCTTCACGCGGGAAGAGTTGGGTGCCGCGACGGGGCGGTCGCCCGTTTCCGCCGTTGGCCTGACCAACCGAGCTCTCGCCGAACGAGCCGGGCAGCTGCTCATGTCCATTACGCCGGAGTCGCGGTGACGCGAGGTCCGGACAGGAGTCATGCAGAGGTCGGGCGGATCGAGGTCGTGTCTTTGGCACCAGGACAGCCGAGGATGGGCGGTCATTTGTCGGCGTAGCCACCGCAGCATCGTGCGGACGTGCGCGGCGGTCCGGAGCGGCCGCTGTACCAGCATTGGAGGTAGGTAGACGGATGCGAGTGTACGAAGTCGCGAAGGAGTTGAACGTCTCATCCGAGGCCCTGGTCCATCTCCTCCGGGAGATGGAGGTTCCGGTCCGGAGCCATATGTCGCTGTTGGGTGACGAGCACGTCGCCCGGCTGCGAACGGTGATGGAAAGGGAGCGGCGTCAGGGATTCTCGACGGCGGATCGGGCGATCGAGGCCGCGATCGAAGATGCGACGGCAGGGCCTCGCCGTCGACGGCGTCGTCGGTCGGAGAAGGAGGAGGAGGATGAGACGATGTCGCCGCCTGCGGACGCCGCGGAAGTGATGGCTGCCGAAGCCGCGGAAGAGGCGGCGGAGCGAGGGGCGGAACTCGTCACCGAGGGTGGCGAGGAGCCGAAGGAAGAAGTGGTTGTGGTTGAGGCTCGATCCGAGCTGGAGTTCGAGCCGGAGCTCAAGGCCGAACCGGAACTACGAGCCGAACCGGAGCCGACTCGGGAGGTCCAGGAAGTGGCGAAACCCGCACGGCCCCCCCGCCGAGCGACCCCCCCACCCGCCGCACCAACGCCGGCACCGCCACCGCCTCGCAGGGAGGGGCGGCCCGTTGGTCGGCAGGAAACGCCGCCCGCGCGCGAGGGGCAGCGTCCGTCCCGGCACGATTTCACACCGACCCCCGTACGTCGAGGCGCCCCGCCTGCCCCGCCGAAGAGTGGCGGAACGGCGGGTACTCCGCCTGGGAAGGTGCGAGTCGAGGCAGAGGGCTTCACGGCCGACGGCCGCAAGCGCCGCAAGAAGGACCGGAAGAAGCGGCGAGGCGTCGACCAGGAGGCCGTCGATCAGATGTTCAAGAAGACGATGGCCGCGATGGAAGGCGGTGGCGGCACTCGTCGACGGCGGAAGGGACGCGAGACGGGTCCGAGCCTGCAGGAGCTTCGGGAGGAGGAGCGCGAGCGAGAGCGTCAGGAGGAGGCAACGACCGTACGGGTCAATGAGTTCCTGACTGTGGCGGAGCTCGGCGAGATGATCGATCGGAACCCTACGGAGATCATCACCTCGGCGTTCAAGAATCTCGGGCTCATGGTGACGATCAATCAGCGACTCGACTTCGACCAGATCGAACTGCTCCTGGACGAGTTCGGTTTCCAGGCCACACGGGAGGAGGAGTACGCCGCGGAAACCGAGTACGAGGTGGAGGAAGACCGGTCCGAGGATCTCCAGGGGCGGCCGCCAGTCGTCACGGTCATGGGACACGTCGACCATGGTAAGACGTCGCTACTCGATCACATCCGCAAGGCCAACGTCATCGCTGGTGAGGCCGGCGGTATCACGCAGCACATCGGCGCCTACAACGTCGACCTGGAGAACGGGCGTTCGATCACTTTCCTGGACACTCCCGGTCACGCCGCGTTCACCGCCATGCGTGCCCGTGGTGCCGAGGTGACAGACCTGGTGATCCTGGTCGTCGCGGCGGACGACTCCGTGATGCCTCAGACGATCGAGGCGATCAGTCACGCACGGAACGCGGGCGTTCCGATCGTGGTGGCCGTCAACAAGGTGGATCTGCCGGACGCCGATGCGATGCGAGTGAAGCAGGACCTGCTGCAGCACGAGGTCGTCCTCGAGGAGTTCGGCGGTGACGTGCTTTCGGCGGACGTCTCGGCAAAGAAGGGGACCGGCGTCGAAGAGCTGCTCGACAAGGTCTTGCTGCAGGCGGACATCCTGGAGCTGCAGGCGAACCCGGACCGCGAAGGGCACGGGGTCGTCATCGAGTCGCAGCTGGACGTGGGGAAGGGAGCGATCGCAACCGTCCTAGTCACGAACGGAACGCTTCGCGTGGGAGACTCCTTCGTCTGCGGGCACTACGACGGTCGCGTGCGGGCGATGCTCGACGAACGAGGACATCCGACCCAGGAAGCCGGGCCTGCCACGCCGGTGCAGATCCTCGGCTTCAGCGGAGTCCCGCAGGCGGGCGATCAGATGATGGTCCTGGAGGCGGATCGGGCAGCGGAAATCGCGCAGACGCGTCAGCGCTTGGAGCGCGAGAAGCGGATGCGCATCAAGAGCCGTGGCGTGAAGTTGACCGACATCTCCCGAATGCTCGAGAAGGGCGAGGAAACGCAGCTCAACCTCGTCATCAAGGGAGACGTGGATGGCTCTGTTCAGGCGCTGTCAGACGCGCTCGAGCAGCTCTCGACACCCGAGGTGCGCGTGGACGTCATCCACCGAGGGGTTGGGGCGATCAACGAGTCGGACGTGCTGCTGGCCTCGACTTCCAATGCAATCGTAATCGGGTTCCACGTCCGCCCGACCGGTGAGGCGAGGGTAACGGCGGAGCGAGAAGAGATCGACATCCGGCTGTACAACATCATCTACGAGGCGGTCGCCGAGGTTCGTGCCGCGATGGAAGGACTGCTCAGCCCTGAGGAAAGGGAGATCCTGCTCGGCACGGCGGAAGTCCGACAGATCTTCAAGGTTCCCAGGGTCGGGACGGTCGCTGGCTGTATGGTGACGGACGGGGAAATCCAGCGCCGCGGGAGAGTCCGAGTCATTCGAGACGCCGTTCAGGTGTACGAGGGTGAGCTCGGGAGTCTCAAGCGTTTCAAGGACGATGTCCGCGAGGTGCGCGAGGGATTCGAGTGCGGTCTGAACGTCTCGAATTTCAACGATATCAAAGTTGGAGACTTCATCGAAAGCTACCGAATCGAGGAAGTCGCTCGGACCTTGAGCGGGGTAGCAGAGTAGGCACTCCCGCTCCGTGGTCATTGGTCTGGTCGTTTGGGAGGTCCACCTCCCGGGATGCAGGTCGCTGAAGGAAAAGCGCTCGGTGGTGAAGAGCCTGAAGGACCGGCTGCACAACCAGTTCAACGTCTCGGTGGCGGAGACGGCGCACCAGGATGTCCACCGCAAAGCGGAGATCTCGGCGTGCGTCGTTTCGGGTGATCAGCCGCATGTCAGCTCAGTACTCACGGCGCTCGATCGGTTCATCGCAAACGATCCGCGGCTGCGAATTGTCGACTCGTATACGACCTACTACTAGAAGGCCGCTGATAGAGGGATAGAGGCCGGAGAGAACCTACGACCACGCTCGGCTCGGTGGACGAACGCCACGTTCGGCACACGGCCAGCCGTTTTCGGGGGCGACTTCGTCTTCTTTCCCTATTCTCGTGCAGGTCCCCATGCCTCAGTACCGCAGGACGGATCGGATCAACGAGCAGCTACGTCAGGAGATCTCGCTGCTGATCCGGGACGAAGTACGCGATCCGCGGGTCGGGCTCGCGACGATCACGGCTGTCGAGACATCGCCCGAGTTGGACCACGCTCGCGTCTACGTGACGGCGCTCGGAGAGGAGCGCGAAAAGGAAGAGGCTTTGGCCGGGCTGCAAAGTGCCGCCCCCTTCATACGGGGACTGCTGGGACGCCGGTTGCACATACGCCGGATCCCAGAATTGCATTTCGAGATGGATCGAAAGCTGGAGAACGCTCTCCGAATCGAACAGCTCCTGCGCGAAGCGCTTCCGGACGAGAGCGAGGAGAGCGACCAGGCGGGCGGAGAATGAGACTGCTCGACGGGGTTCTTCCCATCGACAAGAATGAAGGGCCCACCTCACACGACATCGTTTCGGTCGCGAGGCGGTCGCTTGGCATTCGAGCCGTCGGCCATACCGGCACGCTGGATCCCTTTGCGTCGGGACTGCTCCTTCTCTGCCTGGGACGATCGACCCGCCTGGCGGAATATCTGACAGGACTCCCCAAGAGCTACTCGGCGACGATCCGGTTGGGGGTCGTCACCGAAACCGACGATCTGCAGGGGGCGGTGGTGTCCTCGAGCGATGGTTGGACATCGGTCACGCAGGGCCGGCTCGAAGCAGCGCTCGACGCCAACCGCGGACATTTCCTTCAGGTGCCGCCCCGCTATTCGGCGAAGAGAGTTCAGGGCCGAAGGATGTACGAAGTCGCTCGGAGCGGGGGCGAAGTCGAGGCGAAACCCTCTCCGGTGACGGTAACGCGACTGGAGGCGATTCGCTTCGAGCCGCCCGAGGTGGATATTGTCGTCGACTGCGCCAGCGGAACGTACATTCGGGCGATCGGCCGGGACATTGGGGAAACGCTTGGAGTGGGCGCTCACTTGACGGCGCTCCGTAGGACCCGGATCGGCAAGTTCGATGTGGGCGAATCAATCACCGTGGAGGCCCTCGCCGACGAGAGCCGCGTCGCCTCCGCCCTCGTATCTCCCGCCGAAGCGCTGGCCGATCTTCCGACGTTCGTCCTCGAGGCAAGTGAGATGGAAGCGGTCTCGCACGGTCGAAGCGTGCCGGCTCCCGTCGAATCGAGTGCCGGGGCCACGGTCGCGATGGTATCCCGCGACGGACGGCTCGTCGCCATCGGAGAGAGCACCGGCGAGCGGCTCCAGCCGAGAAAGGTGTTCGTTTGACGGGCGTCCCCAGATCGGTGCCGCCCCTGCCGCTCCAGGATCGCGGTGCCGTAGTGACCATCGGCACTTTCGACGGGGTGCACCGCGGACACCGGGCCGTGCTGGACGAGATCGCCCGCCGTGCCCAGCGCACCGGTCGGCGGAGCGTCCTGGTGACCTTTCATCCCCACCCGCTCCACATCGTTCGCCCGGAAATCGCCCCACGCCTGCTGACCAGCCCCGCGGAGAAGAAGGAGTTCCTCGCCGAGTCGGGATTGCAGTACGCCGTCTTCCTCGCTTTCACTCCCGATCTCCAGCAGTACTCGGCGCGTCGCTTCGTCGAGGATATCCTCATCGCACGCCTCGGGATGAAGGAGCTGGTCATCGGATACGACCATGGCTTCGGGCGCGGCAGGGAAGGCAACGTCGATACGATGCAGGAGCTCGGTCAGGAGCTCGGCTTCGAAGTCGACGCCGTCGGCGAGGTTCGTGTCGGCGACGAGCCGATCTCTTCGTCGGCCATCCGTGAGGCGCTGGAACGGGGGGACGTCGTCTCGGCCGCCCATGCCCTCGGCCGTCCCTACTCCGTCCAGGGTCCCGTCGTCCAGGGCATGCACCGTGGCCAAAAGCTCGGCTTCCCAACCGCCAACCTGAGCATCGGTGATCCGGAAAAGCTCGTTCCGCTCGAGGGCATCTACGCAGTTCACGGCGTCGTGGACGGCCAGCACCTGCCTGGCCTCCTCCACCTGGGGCCAAGGCCGACCTTCAGCGGCTTTCCCCCATCCGTCGAGCTCCACCTGCTGGACTGGAAGGGCGATCTCTACGGACGTGTGATCCGCGTGGATTTCTGCGCCAGACTGCGCGAGGTGCGCCCGTTCTCGTCCCCTGAAGAGCTGATCGACCAGATGCACCGGGATGCCGAGCTGGGTCGTCGAATTCTTGCGGGAGACACCGGCGACGGCGCGAACGCTTGTGGCGAGGCCACGAAATGACTACATTTCTCGGCTGTCGTTCCGCCCACCGTGCGGGGTTCCGATCTTCCCACGCTTTTCGAGTAGCGTAGACTCTTGAGGAGGCGACCGTAGGACGTATGGCGATCGATCGTGACGCAGTCATCAAACAGTATCAACTCCACGAGAACGACCGTGGCTCCGCCAGGGTCCAGGTAGCCCTACTCACGGCGCGAATCAACCACCTCACCGAACACTTCCGAAGCCATCACAAGGACCATCACTCCCGTCACGGCCTGCTGAAGATGGTGGGACAGCGACGGCGGCTCCTGGACTACGTTCGGAAGACCGATCTCGAGCAGTATCGGAAGCTCATCGCGGACCTCGGGTTGCGTCACTGAACGGCAGGTGGTGGGGCAGAGGGAAGAGGGGATAGCCTGCGACTGTTCCAGGATTTGAGCCTGAGGCTCGGAGTACGCATCCGTACGATCGGAACGATGAGGGGAACGGGACGCCCGCCATGTACCATAGACGCTGGCTGGTCACCGTTCTGTCTCCCGGTTTTTTCGTAGCAGTTCGAGCGCCGCACGGCATACGCTGTGCGGCGTTTTTCACGCTTCGTCGGAAGGGGCAGCCGGTCGCGCGTGGGGATCCGGATGCCGAGAAAATGACACCCCCACAACGCAGAAAGCGGAAAAGCGGAAATGGTGAGAATCGAGAGGAATTTCGCAGGCCGGCCGTTGGTCTTCGAATCGGGAAAGATGGCACGTCAGGCGGACGGGTCGTGCACGATTCAGTTCGGTGAGACGAAAGTGATCTGCACGGCGGTTGCGCAGGACAACCCGACGCAGCTCCCCTTCTTCCCGCTGACGATCGAGTATCGGGAGCGGACCTATGCGGCGGGCAAGATCCCTGGTGGCTACATCAAGCGGGAGGGACGGCCGTCCGACAAGGAGATACTGTCGGCGCGCCTGGTGGATCGACCGCTTCGACCGCTCTTCCCGAATGGGTTTTTGCACGAGACGCAGGTCATCGTCTACGTCGTTTCGGCCGATCAGGAGAACGATGCGGACGTGTTGGCGATCACGGGGGCATCGCTCGCGCTGAACATGAGTCGAATTCCGTTTGGGTATCCGGTTGCGGCGGTTCGGATCGGGAGGATCCAGGGGCAGTGGGTCCTGAACCCGACGTTCCAGCAGCTCGACTACTCGGATGTCGACATTGTGGTTGCGGGAACGGAGAAGGCGATCCTGATGGTGGAAGGTGGGGCGCTGGAGATCCCGGAGGAGACGATTGCGGAGGGGCTGTTGATCGCGCACGAGGGGATCCGCGAGCTCATCGGGATGCAGAAAGAAGTGCTGGCGGAGCTCGAAGCGCCCACGGAAATGGAGTGGACGCCGAAGAGGACCGAGCCGAGCTTCGCCGATCGGGTGATTCAGGCGGCCGCCAAGCGGGTCGGCGACGCTCTTCGTGTGGCGGGCAAGGCCGAGCGGAGCCAGGCGATGGCGCTGGTGCGGAGCGACATCGCGGCCGAGTTCGAGGCGGAGGCGGAGGAGCATGGGTACGACGTCTCGGGAATCCTGAAGGAGACCGAGAAGCGCGAGATGCGCGAGATGATCCTGAGCGAGGGCGTTCGAACGGACGGACGGGGACTCGACGAGGTACGGGAGATCTCGATCGAGCTTGGACTGCTTCCGCGCGCCCACGGTTCGGCGCTCTTTACCCGCGGACAGACGCAGTCGCTGGGGGTCGTGACGCTGGGGACTCCGCAGGACGAACAGCGGGTGGAGACGGTCGACTTCGCGACGGAGCAGAGCAAGAGCTTTATGCTCCACTACAACTTTCCGCCGTTCTCGACCGGCGAGGCGAAGCCGATCCGTGGGACCAGCCGTCGCGAGATCGGACACGGGGCGCTGGCTGAACGCGCCCTGGCCGCGGTTCTTCCGGCCTATGAGGACTTCCCCTATACGATTCGAATCGTCTCGGACATCCTGGAGTCCAACGGCAGCTCGTCGATGGCGACCGTCTGCTCCGGATCCCTCGCGATGATGGAGGCGGGGGTGCCGTTACGCGCTGCGTGTGCTGGCGTCGCCATGGGCCTGATCAAGGAAGAAGACCGAGTCGCGGTGCTCACCGACATTCTCGGTCTCGAGGATGCTCTGGGGGATATGGACTTCAAGGTCGCGGGGACACGGGCGGGCGTCACCTCGATCCAGATGGACATCAAGATCGAGGGCCTGACGGTGGAGATCATGAGCGAAGCTCTGGAGCGGGCGAACCGTGCACGTATGCACATCCTCGATGAGATGGACCGGGCGATCGCGGAACCGCGTGGAGAGCTTTCCCCCCACGCACCGCGAATCCTCACGATCAAGATCAATCCAGCCAAGATCGGCGAGATCATCGGTCCGAAGGGCAAGACCATTCGGGGGATCCAGGAGGCCACTGGCGCGACCATCAATGTCGACGACGATGGTACGGTGACGATCTCATCACCGGGCGGCGAGGGCGGCGAGCGCGCTCGCAAGATGATCTCAGCGATCACCGAGGAGCCCGAGGTGGGCAAGATCTACGAAGGGGTGGTGAAGAGCACCACGAGCTTCGGCGCCTTTGTCGAAATCATCCCCGGGACCGAAGGACTCTGTCACATCTCCGAGCTCCAGGATCAGAGGACCGAGAAAACGGAAGACGTCGTCAAGAAGGGTGACGTCGTTGCCGTGAAGCTCCTGTCGGTCGACGAGAAAGGACGCTTGCGCCTCTCGAGAAAGGCCGCGATCGCCGAGATGGCGGCTCCCTGATCGAATCCCGGGACATAGGGACTGGTCGCTTCGTCGGGCGCGAACCCGCGACCCTCGGCACTTCGCCGAGCGCGTCGCGGCTCGCCAACACCTTGCGGTTCCCTTTCCTCGCCATTTCTGTTTCGTTTTCGCCTTGTCGTCGGGGACCCTGATCAGCGATGCCCGAGCACCTTCACGTTCGCTTCCTCCGACTGCCGGACAATCCAGACCTTCCCCTTCCAAGCCGTCAGACCGTCGGCTCTTCGGGCTACGACGTTCGCTCTGCCGAAGCGGACTTCGTTCTGTCTCCGGGTGAACGGCGAATCGTCTCGACGGGCTTCCGCATCGAGCTGCCACCGGAGCTCGAATGTCAGGTTCGTCCGCGCTCCGGACTCGCCCTCCGGCACGGCCTGACCTTGCCGAACGCCCCCGCTACTATTGATCCGGACTATAGGGGCGAGTTGAAGATCATCCTCTGGAATGCGGGTTCCGAAAGCGTAACGGTTACCCGCGGGATGAGGATCGCACAGCTGGTCTTCGCACGGTTTGCCACCCCGGAAATCATCGAGGTGGAGGAACTCGGCAAAACCACACGTGGGAGCGAAGGGTTCGGCTCTACAGGCGTCTAGGTCGGAGCGCCCGCGAAGGCGTCGCAAGCGGCACATTCCGTGCGTTGGAAGGCCGCCGCGAAAGGGCTTTGGAATTGGGGCGGAGGCTGCTTGCGCGGCCAGCGGGACCCTCCGTAGCTTTTACGGTTCCCTGCATTCAACACCCTCGGCTGGCGGGAGAGGGAATCTGCCTCGATCCGCACTTTCTGGAGAGCAATGGCCTTTCGCTGGTTTTCATCCGGTACTTTCATACCGGTAAACGACATCGCGGTCGATCTCGGGACGGCGAACACGCTCGTTTACGTCAAGGGTGAAGGGATCGTGTTGAACGAGCCGTCGGTGGTGGCAATGGAGAAGGCAACGGGGAGGATCAGAGCGATCGGGCTCGAGGCGAAGCGGATGCTGGGCCGAACCCCCGACGGGGTTGCTGCGGTCCGTCCTTTGAAGGATGGTGTGATCGCCGATGTGGACGTGACGGAGCTCATGCTCCGGTATTTTCTGGAGACGGTCACGTCCAAGCGGTTCTTGAAGCTGAAGCCGACGATGGTGGTCGGGGTTCCGTCGGGGATCACGGAGCTGGAGAGGCGGGCGGTCCGTTCGAGCGCCCACGCGGCCGGTGCGAAAGAGGTGTATATGGTGGCGGAGCCGATGGCGGCGGCCATCGGGGTCGGGCTACCGGTGGAGACGCCGACCGGTAACATGGTGATCGACATCGGCGGGGGAACGACGGAGATTGCCGTGATCGCACTCTCGGGCATCGTTTCCGACACGTCGATCCGGGTGGGTGGGGACGAGATCGATTCGGCGATCGTCACGTTCTTGCGAAAGAACTACAACCTGTTGATCGGGGAGCCTACGGCGGAGGCTGTCAAGATCCAGATCGGGTCGGCGTACAGCACGGGGGACGAGCGGGAGATGGAAGTGAAGGGTCGGGATCTGGTATCGGGAATCCCGAAAACGGTTCGGGTGCATTCGCAGGAGGTCCGGGAGTGCATCCAGGAGCCGATTCAGGCGATCGTGGAGGCGGTGCGTCGGGCGCTCGAGATCACGCCTCCCGAGTTGGCGTCGGATATCGTGGACCGGGGTATCGTGATGACGGGGGGTGGCGCCCTCATCCGCGGGCTCGATCAGCTGATCGCCCGGGAGACAAACTTGCCGATCCACGTGGATGAGGAGCCGTTGACCTGCGTCGTCCGAGGCGCGGGTCGAATCCTGGACGATGTGAGCAAGTACCGAGGAGTGTTGGCGACCTGAGCACGTTTCGACCGTACCTGGGAGAAGGTGGGGAGCGAAACCGGAAGCGGGACTGGCGTATCGCGGCGGTCTTCTTCGCGGTGGCTTTGCTGCTCATCTACGTCCCGAACACCTATCGAGAGCAACTCGCCCGGGGTGTTCGAGAGACGGTGCTGCGTCCAGTCCTCGCATTGCAGCGGGGGACGGTGGAGCGGCAGGCGCTGTTTGCCGACCCGGTGCAACTCCGGGCCGAAAGGGACAGCCTGGCGGCGTTCCTGGTCGGACAGGCGGGCGTGTCGGCGGAGAACCGGCAGCTCCGGGAGCTACTGGGGCTGCGGCAGCGGCTTCCGCCGTCGTTCGTGCCGGCGGAGATCGTTCGGATCCCTGGTCGAGTGAGCGAGGGGTACTTCGAGCTGACCGCGGGTCGGGACCAGGGGGTGACGCCGGGTGCGTCGATCGTCGCTGCGCAGGGTCTCGTCGGTCGTGTGAGGGAGGTGGATGGCGCCGTGGCCTTCGGCATTGACTGGATGAATACGGAGTTTCGGTCGAGTGCGATGACAGTCGATGGGGAGGTCTACGGGATCCTGGAGCCGCGCAGGATCGGTGGGGAGGCGCTCCTGGTACTGACCGGGACGCCGCGGCATGTTGAACTCGATGCGGGTACGATGATCGTGACGTCGGGGCACGGCGGAGTCTTTCCCCGTGGGATCCCGATCGGTACGGTGATCGGCCCGGAAGGTGGGGAAGCGGAGTGGCAACGGAACTACGTGGTGCGGCCTCTGGTATCGCCGGCCGAGATGGCGTATGTGCTGGTGCTCGGAGAGCCGGAGCGATCGCTGGAGGGGCGGGATCTTGCGCTGGCGTGGGGAATTCGCCCGGATACCGCGGCGCCGCAAATACCCGAAGTGCCGCCGGGCTCGTCCGGTGTGGATGGGGAGGAGGAACCCGCGGGCGGCGGAGCCGTGACGCAGAGTCCGGAGCCGGCCGAGCCGCAGCTAGCGCGACCTGCCGCCCTCCCGCCTCAGCCGAGACAGGGTCTACGGCTCCTCGGAGAAGTGGCGCGGCCGCAGTAGAGAGGGTTCAAGGCACCTGGACTTCTCAGGTGCCTCTCGTGCAAAGTGAAGGATGTGGACTGACATGAATCGGGTCGGGTGGGGCTTTTGGGTGTTTGTCGCCCTCCTGATTGCGCTCCATTTCCTTCTTCGGGTGGGTCTGGGTTACGAGCAGCTCGCTCCGGACTTGCTCGTCGTGGCCTTCCTGCTCGCCGCCCGACAGCTGCCCGCGGGCTATGCCTCCGGGCTCGGGTTGCTGCTGGGGATCCTCGACGGAGCGCTCGTTCCCTACGCGCTCGGTGCGAGCGCCCTCGCCCTCACGGTTCTTGGATTCCTCGGTGCGCGATCCCGCGAGCTCTTCGCCGACGACAACTACCTGCTGCTTGCGATCTATCTCTTCGTCGGGAAGTGGACTTTCGATCTGATCGTGTTTCTCGCCACCGGTGAGGTCTTCCGTGCCGGTGCGGGCTATCTGCTCCTGGTGTCGCCCCTGACGGCGCTGTACGCCGCGGCTGCGGGGCTGATCGGCTTCACGGTCTACCGAGCTTTTGCTTGACGGGTGGGCTAGGTATGCTCAAGCGAACACGCCACCTCGCGCTCGGCGATCCGATCCTTTTCGGGGTCGTGATCACGTTGACGGGGTTCGGAATCGCGATGGTGTACAGCGCCGGCGTCCTGGACGTCCCCAGCAGCATCGCGGCAGGTCTCTGGCGTCAGCAGCTACTCTGGTTCGTCCTGGCGATGTTGGTGACGCCGTTCGTTTTACGCGTGCCGGTGG
This sequence comes from Gemmatimonas sp., assembly GCA_009380025.1. Classification (GTDB taxonomy): domain Bacteria; phylum Gemmatimonadota; class Gemmatimonadetes; order Longimicrobiales; family Longimicrobiaceae; genus WHSP01. The sequence goes on from WHSP01000004.1 coordinate 68,211, forward strand.
TGTGGCTCGAGTGGGCGGCCCAGCCGATCTACGCGATCTGCCTCGTCCTCCTCGTGCTCGCGTTGGTCATCGGCACCGGGGCTGGCACGGCCGAGAGCGTTCAGGGATGGATCGTTCTTGGCCCGGTCCGGATCCAGCCGGCTGAGATTGCCAAGGTCGGCGTGATCCTGATGTTGGCGCGGATTCTGGGTACCTGGAGGGAGCCGCCGAAGTCACTGTGGGCCCTCTGGAAGCCGGTCGGCGTGGTGATCGTCCCGATGGGTCTGGTGATGTTGCAGCCCGACCTCGGGACGGCGCTGGTCTTCACGTCGATCCTCATCGCCATGCTGTTCTGGGCGGGGACGCCGCTCTGGACGCTCTTCTTCCTGGCGAGCCCAGCCATAGGACTGTTCCTATCGATCAGCGTCTGGCTTTGGGGAGCGTACTTCGTATTCCTCGTCTTGCTGTTGACCTTCGCTTACAAGGGGAAGACCTCAGAGGCCGCCGCCATTCTGATGGCCAACGTCGTGGCAGGAACGATCGCGCTTCCTCTCTGGAACAGCCTCGAGCCGTATCAACGCAACCGCTTCCTCGTTTTCCTCGATCCGTCGCTCGACCCACGAGGTGCCGGGTACAACCTGATCCAGTCACGGGTCGCGATCGGCAGTGGTGGGTGGTTCGGGAAGGGGTTCCTCGATGGGACCCAGAAACGGCTCGCATTCCTTCCGGAACAACACACGGACTTCATCTTCGCGGTGATCGGGGAGGAGTTCGGCTTCCTGGGTGTGACGGCGGTACTGGTTGCGTTCGGGTATATCTTCTGGAGGCTCGTGCAGGTCGCTGACGATACCGCCGATCCGTTCTCGAGCCTGGTGCCGTTCGGGCTGTTCGGCAGCTGGTTTGCCCACGTCATCGTCAACACCGGGATGACCGTCGGTGTCATGCCGATTACGGGGATCCCTCTGCCCTTCCTGAGTTATGGAGGTTCGTTTTTGCTTGTGAATTTGCTTGCGATGGCGATCGTGGAGCGGATAGCGGCTGAGTCGCGCGGGAGGGCTTGATGGATCTCTGGTTCCCGAAAAAGCCCAAGACGAAGCTAAAGGCTGCCGATAAGCGGGAGCTGCCGGGGGACGTATGGGAGAAGTGCCCGTCGTGCGGCGACATCCTGTACCGGGAGAAGCTCCGGGAGAACTGGAACGTCTGCCCGACCTGTGGCTACCACCTTCGGCTTCCCGCGGCCGACTACGTGCGGCTCTTGCTGGATGAAGGCACCGAGGAGGAGTACGACGTCGAGATGAGGTCGGTAGATCCGCTCGGATTTGTCGACCTGAAGCCATATCCGGAGCGGCTGGAAGCGGCACAGCGGAATGCCGGGAGCGGAGACGCCCTGATCGCCGCCAGCGGCGCCCTCGACACGATCCAGATTCAGACGGCCATCATGAACTTTGCCTTCATCGGCGGGTCGATGGGATCGGTCGTCGGTGAGAAGATCGCACGGGCCGGCTTACGGTCGTTGGAGCGATCCGAGCCCCTCGTGATCGTTTCGGCATCCGGGGGTGCCCGGATGATGGAGGGGATTTTCTCATTGATGCAGATGGCGAAGACGTCCGCGGTTCTCGCTCAACTGGACCAGGCGTCGATTCCGTACATCTCGGTGCTGACCGATCCCACGACGGGCGGAGTGACCGCGTCGTACGCGATGCTCGGGGACATCAATCTCGCCGAGCCGGGTGCGCTGATCGGTTTTGCTGGGCCGAGGGTGATCGAACAGACGATCAAGCAGGAGCTACCGGAGGGGTTCCAGACTTCCGAGTTCCTGCTGGAACACGGGATGCTCGACGCCATCGTCGACCGGCGCGAGCTGAAGTCGCGGATATCGGCGCTGCTGCGGCATATCCTGGGGATGCCGGGAAGCAATGGGAGGACGCAAGCTGCGCCTCCACCGGATAGCCCGGAGTGACCCTCGAGGATCTGACACCCTGGCTTTTCTCGCGTACGACCGGAGGAATTCGCTGGGGACTCGAACGAACGGAGGAGCTTCTCGCCGGTGTGGGTGACCCGCACCGGCGTTTCTCTTCGGTGCTGATCGGTGGGACCAACGGGAAGGGGTCGGTTGCGGCGCTGTGCGATGCCGCCCTGCGGGCGGGTGCGAATGCTCGATCGATCGGACTTTATACGTCACCCCACCTCGTCTCCTTCACCGAGCGCGTCAGGATCGACGGACGTCCAGCGGCCGAGGAGGCACTGGCGTCGGCGGCGAAAAGGTTGAAACCGGCGATCGAACGGACGGGCGCCTCGTTCTTCGAGGCGACGACGGCGATGGCGTTTCTCGCCTTCGCCGAGGCGGGCGTCGATCTGGCGGTTGTGGAGGTCGGGCTGGGGGGGCGCCTGGACGCGACGAATGTTCTCATTCCGCTCGCCACGGCGATCACCAACATCTCGCGCGATCACGAGGAGTATCTCGGGGCAGAGCTCGAAGGGATCGCGCGCGAGAAGGGAGGCATCTTCAAGCCGCACGTTCCGGCGCTCTCGGCGGTTCCCGAGCCTGATCTGAGGAGGGTTCTGGAGCGCTGTGCCGAGGAGGTCGGCGCGCCTCTTGTGCACCTCGACGAGCTGGCCTCAGTCGAAGACGTCGAAACGGAAGTCAACGGCACCCGGTTTCGGCTCCGTTCCGGGCACTGGCGCACCGGCGATCTCCAACTTCGTCTGGCGGGGGCGCACCAGGCCCGCAATGCCGCAGTCGCCGCTGAGCTTCTCGCTCTCCTTCCACCGGCGTGGCGTCCGAGGTGGGATACCCTGGTCGAGGGCTTTGCGTCGGCCCAATGGCCGGGGCGGCTGCAGCTCGAAGAGGTCGGCGACACGCGCTACCTGTTGGATGTCGCGCACAACCCCGCCGGAGTCCTCACCCTGACGGACGCGCTCGATCGCCTGGCTCCCCCGCGGCCGTGGCTCCTCCTTCTATCCATCCTAGCAGATAAACCATGGCGCGAGATGGTCACGGCGCTGGTCCATCGGGCGGACAAGACGATCCTCACACAGGCGCCTTCGGCACCGGAACACCGCCGGTGGGACCTGGCGGAAGTCTCGGCGTGGATACGGCGGGCCCTGGGGACGAACGCCCTGGTCATACCAACACTCGAGGCCGCCGTGGACCAGGCAGCGTCGCTCGGGTCACGGGGAACGGTCATCGTGACGGGGTCCTTCCACACCGTGGGCGACGCCATGCGAATCCTGGGAATCTCGGCTCTCTAGCGTGCCAGCTCGGCCGCGCCGAATACCAACTACAATTTTACCGCTGAGACGCGGAGAGAACGATAGTTGTATTGGTTGGTGCTCCTCTGCGTACTCTGGGTCTCTGCGGTAGATTTTGTGGTTCCAGATCGCGCCACGGCAGGACTTGCGGGCTTGCCCCTCGCCTCAGCACCCGTCTACATTCCGCGGCATGCCAAACTTCGTGTCGTTGCCCGGTTTTCGGGATTTCTACCCCGGGGATCTGGCCGTTCGCAAGCATATCATGACCGTCTGGCGGGAGGTGGCCTGTCGGTACGGATTCGAGGAGTATGACGGCCCTCCGCTGGAGCCGACGGAGCTGTACGTGGAGAAGTCGGGGCCGGAGATCGTGCAGCAGCTCTATAACTTCGCGGACAAGGGCGATCGCGACGTTTCGCTGCGCCCGGAAATGACCCCGACCCTGGCGCGAATGGTGGGGGCACGGGCATCGGCGATGCGGAAGCCGATCAAGTGGTTCTCGATGCCCCAGCTCTTCCGGTACGAGCGTGCCCAACGGGGTCGGTTGAGGGAGCACTTCCAGCTCAACCTCGACATCGTCGGCGAGGCGGGAGTCGGTGCCGACATCGAGTTGATCGCCGCCGCCATCGATGTGCTTCGTGCATTCGGCCTGACCAGCACGGACTTCGTCGTGCGCATCTCGGACCGGCGCCTGCTCCGGGCGCTCCTGCTTCATGCCCAGGTGCCGGAAGACCGCCTCATCCGGGTCTACAATATCGTCGACAAGCTGGAGCGGGAATCGCGTGAGAGCGTGGCGGAGCGACTGGGCGAGGAGGTGGGGCTGGGGGAGGCGGCGACGGACGAGGTGCTCGCGATCTTCGGTCACCGGGATTTCGAGGCCGTGCGAAACGCATACGGCGGCACACACGGGATCGGCGAGGAGATCGCGAGGATGCGGGAGCTCTTCGAGGGGCTCGAGGCGTTCGGGCTCGCCGACTACGTCCGATTCGATCTTGGCATCGTTCGAGGCCTCGCCTACTACACCGGCGTCGTGTTCGAGATCTTCGACATCCAGGGCGAGCTTCGGGCAATCTGTGGCGGGGGCCGATACGACGACCTGTTGGGACTCGTCTCCGGTTCGGATCTGCCGGCACTCGGCCTCGGCATGGGCGATGTAGTCCTTCGCGAGCTCCTCGCCGGGCGCGGGCTTCTCCCCGCTACCGATCGCTTACTCGACTATTACGTCGTCGCCGTTACCCCCGACGAGCGACCGGACGTGCTTCGGCTCGTTCACTGCCTTCGGGAGGCGGGACACTCGGTCGACTATGCATTGCGTCACCAGGGCGTCGGGAAGCAGCTCAAGAGCGCCAGCGCGTTGAACGCGACCCGCGCCATCATCATCGGTCCGGACGAGGTGGCCGATGGGGTGGTGGTCGTGCGGACGATGACGAGCGGCGAGGAGGAGCGTGTTCCGATGGACGGGGTTGCTGTTACGGAGGTTGGGTGACGAATCGGAAAGAGTCCGACGAGGAACGGCAGAAGCTCTTTCGCAAGATGGAGTGGGTGTTCGTCTATGCGCCTCCGCTCATTGCGCTCTTCATCGGCGTGTTCGGCGGGTTCTTTATCGCGACCATCGTTCCGGTGTCGGGTACGACCTTCCTCGGCCGATGGGTTCTGGCGGTGCTCATCATCCTCGTCCTGCCGGCGATCATTTACGCCGTTCGATTCTTTTTGAACAAATAGTGGGCTGTTGGATAGCAGGTCGGAGCGAAGGACGAAGAGAAATCTCGATCATCCCCAGTCGTCATTCCCGCGTAAGCGGGAATCCAGGACGCAACAAGCCTGAGGAGCGACTGGATTCCCGCCTCCGCGGGAATGACATTGCTGGGTTCCGAGATGACAAGCCGGCCACTATCCGATGCTGTTCATCAACAGTCTTATATTATAGAGGGCCGTTCGAGCAGCCAAAATCGATCCCCCGGGAAGAGCAAATGGCAGACGAGAAGGCGCTGACCGCAAGGGCGGAGGATTTCAGCGCGTGGTACAACGAGGTCGTGGTGGGCGCGGAGCTCGCCGATCACTCGCCGGTTCGCGGGTGCATGGTGATCCGGCCGTACGGCTACCGGATGTGGGAGTTGGTGCGGGACGAGTTGGATCGCAAATTCCGCGAGACCGGCCACCAGAACGCGTACTTCCCGCTCTTCATCCCGCAGTCGTTCCTCTCCCGAGAGGCGGACCACATCGAGGGGTTTGCGAAGGAGATGGCGATCGTCACGCACACCCGGCTGAAGGCGACGGGTCAGGCAGGCGCCGCGGCACTGGCGCCGGACCCTGAGTCCCGCCTGGACGAGCCCCTCATCGTGCGACCCACCTCGGAGACGATCATCTACGCGATGTTCGCCAAGTGGGTACAGAGCTATCGGGATCTGCCGTTGCTGATCAACCAGTGGGCCAACGTGGTGCGCTGGGAGATGCGAACGCGTCTTTTCTTGCGGACGACGGAGTTCCTCTGGCAGGAGGGCCACACGGCGCACGCGACGAGCGACGAGGCGGAGCAGGAGGCCCGGCAGATGCTGGACGTCTACCGCAGCTTCATGGAGCAGTGGATGGCGATGGCGGTGGTGACGGGGAGGAAGTCACCTTCCGAGACGTTCCCTGGCGCCGACCATACGTACTCGTGCGAGGCGATGATGCAGGACAATCGCGCCCTGCAGGCGGGGACCTCCCACCACCTGGGTCAGAACTTCTCCAGGCAGTTCGATCTGAAGTTCGCGGCCGAATCGGGGGAAGAGGAGTACGCTTGGAACACGAGCTGGGGGGCATCGACCAGGCTGATCGGCGGGCTGGTGATGACCCACGGGGACGACCGGGGACTCGTGCTGCCGCCCCAGCTCGCACCGATCCAGGTGGTGATCGTGCCGATCGCCCGTAAGGAAGAAGAGCGTGCGGCGGTGATGGAGAAGGTGCAGCAGATCGTGCGGGCGTTGGACGGGATCCGGACGCACGTCGATGACCGCGATAACCTGACTCCCGGCGCCAAGTACTACGAGTGGGAATCGAAGGGCGTCCCGTTCCGGATCGAGGTGGGTCCGAAAGACATCGCGAAGGGGCAGCTCGTCCTGGCAAAGAGGGTCTTGGCCGAGGGCGAAGAGCGCAAGCGGTTCCTGCCTGAGGAGGAAGTGCTCTCGACCCTTCCCGCGCTCCTCAATGAGTACCAGGACTGGCTCCTGGAGCAAGCCCGTGAGCGCCGCGAGCGGAACTCGCATCGGGGGGTCCGGGACTATGACCACCTCCAGGAGGTCATCGAGGGCGAGGGCGGGTTCATCTACACCGGCTGGTGCGGGTCGGCGGCGTGCGAGGCACGGGTGAAGGACGATACGAAGGCTACGATCCGAGTCATCCCGGATCCGGAGTTCGCCTCGGAGGTGCGGCCGTCCACGTGCGTGGTCTGCGGGGAGGCATCGGCGGAGGAGGTGGTGTGGGCGCGGGCCTACTGAGGGACCGGCCGAAATGATGGACGCGTTCACCCGCCGGGAAGGCGAGCTGTACTGCGAGGACGTTCCGGTCTCGGAACTGGTCGCTCGTTGGGGGACGCCGGCGTACGTCTACAGCCGAACCGCGCTTCGGACTCGACTCCAGGATCTCAGCGACGCCTTCGGCTCGCATCCTCACCTTATCGCCTACTCGGTCAAGGCGAACGGCAACCTCGCGGTCCTGCGAACGCTCGCTGACATGGGCGCCGGCGCGGACATCGTTTCGGGCGGCGAGCTGTACCGTGCCCGGCTCGCCGGCATTCCCGCGCAGAGGATCCTCTTCAGCGGTGTGGGAAAGACCTTGCCGGAGCTGGCCGCGGCACTCAGGGAGGGTATCTACGCTTTCAACGTGGAGTCCGAGGGTGAGTTGCGCTCCCTCTCCGAGCTGGCCCAGGCCATGGGGAAGACCGCACCGATCGCCTTTCGAATCAACCCGAACATCGATACCCCGACGCCGCACGCCTACACCCGGACGGGTCACGCGGCGACCAAATTCGGGGTCCCGATCCACGACGCGATGCGCCTCTATCGCATCGCGAGTGAGCTGCCAGGCATCGCCGTCCGGGGCATCGACATGCATCTCGGCTCGCAGATCCTGGCCATCGAGCCGTACCACGTTGCCCTCGAGCAGGCGCTCGAAATGGTCGCGAGGCTCAAAGAGGAGGGTCATGAGCTGGAGTTCCTCGACCTCGGCGGCGGGCTCGGGATCTCCTACTCCGGTGGCGAGGGGATTCCGGCCGACCTCCTCGCGGATTCGATCGTCCCCAGCCTTCGAGAGACGGGGCTTCGCCTCATCCTCGAGCCGGGCCGGTACATCGTTGGTCATGCGGGCATCCTCCTGACCCGGGTACTCTACGTGAAGGAAGGCGGCGGGAAGCGGTTCGTCGTGACAGACGCGGGTATGAACGACCTTCTCCGTCCCAGCCACTACGCCGGCTACCATGCCGTCGAGCCCATCCTCTCGCGCGACCGCGAGCACGCGCGTGTCGACGTCGTTGGCCCCATCTGCGAAACGGGTGACTTCCTGGCCCTCGATCGGGAGATCGAACGGGTGGAGCCCGGCGAGCTGTTGGCGGTGATGACGGCAGGCGCCTACGGCTTCTCGATGAGCTCGACGTACAATCAGCGGCCTCGGCCTGTGGAGATCCTCGTCGATGGGGATCGGGCGGAGCTCGTACGACGGCGGGAAACGATCCAGGACCTGGTGGCGGCAGAGCTGGACCTGACCCCGGAGGAGAAACAATTGGGGGCCCATAAAGGTATACTATGACGGGCATGACCATTGCTCCCCTACTCCGCCATGTCCCTCTCACCCGGAGTCGCCATGGTCCTTACGTACTGTTCGAACTGCCGTTTGCCCGTCAACTCATCGGCACAGAAATGTCCGTACTGCACCGCACCCGTGGTGAGTCGGATGCGACACCTGCCGATGGCGGCCGCGGTCGCTCTGGTCGCGACGCTCGCCTTGGTGACCCGCCGCCGGGCCTGACGAGGGCAAACACCCAGACCCGACGCGGGGGCGAGGTAGGATGCTCGCCCCCGCGTTCTTCGTTCTAGCTGGCCCCGACCTCCCGCCCCGTCTATCTTCTTCCGCTTCCGGGACACAGCGACCAAGAACACCGTGTCCGACTATGACGACGTATTCGAGGTTATCCCTCCAGTGGTCATTCCCGCGAACGCGGGAATCCAGCCGACTGAATCCCCCGCCTGCGCGGGGATGACGACCATTGCCGACTCGGAATACGTGGCCGTAGTTGCGACAAGAGGTGCGTAACGGACTACGCCGCTGTGGATCGCACCGATTGACCTGCACCGCTTGCGCAGTCCAGTGGATTCGAATCGTATCCTGATCCTCGACTACGGGTCCCAGTTCACACAGCTCATCGCCCGACGCATCCGCGAGGAGCGGGTATACAGCGAGATCCACCCACCCACTCGGACGATCGACTGGATCCGTGAGTGGAACCCGAAAGGGATCATCCTGTCGGGTGGACCTTCGTCAGTGTACGGGGACGAGGTGCCGACGGCCGACGCCGAGCTACTCCATCTCGGCGTACCGATCTTCGGCATTTGTTACGGGATGCAGTTGATCACGCACCTGGAAGGCGGCGTGGTCGAGCGCGGTCGCAGGGAATATGGGCGAGCGCAGATCTCGGTAGACGTTCCGGAGGGGATCTTCGACGGGTTCGAACCCGGCGAGCAGACGCAAGTCTGGATGAGCCACGGTGATCATGTGAAGCATTCGCCCGCTGGCTACCGGACACTCGCACGGACCCATGACTTCCCCGCGGCGTTCGCAGCGGAGAACCGCGCGATCTTCGGGGTCCAGTTCCACCCGGAGGTGGCTCATACCGTCCGGGGCGAGGATCTCATCTCCAACTTCGTCTTCAAGGTCTGCGGGTGCGAGCCGACGTGGACCGCTGGCTCTTTCATCGATACGGAGGTCGAGAAGATCCGGGAGCAGGTCGGCGACTCCGAGGTCATCTGCGGGCTGTCCGGCGGGGTGGATTCGAGCGTGGCGGCCACCCTCGTCCACCGCGCAGTCGGCGACAGGTTGACGAACATCCTCGTCGACACGGGACTGCTGAGGGCGGGGGAGCGGGAGTCGGTCGAGCGCACCTTTCGCCGACACATGGGCATGAAGCTGGACGTCGTCGATGCGGCCGACCTCTTCCTCGAGCGCCTCGCCGGCGTCGAGGACCCGGAGCGCAAGCGGAAGATCATCGGCAACACCTTCATCGATGTCTTCGAGGACGCGGCGGCTCGGATCGGTGGCCGGGCGAGCTACTTGGTCCAGGGAACGCTATACCCCGACGTCATCGAGTCGCTCTCTGTGAAAGGCCCGTCCGCCACGATCAAGACGCACCACAACGTCGGCGGGTTGAAGGAGGAGATGAAGTTCGCCCTGATCGAGCCCCTTCGGGAGCTGTTCAAGGACGAGGTGCGGCAGGTGGGTCGCGAGCTGGGGCTGCCGGAGGAGATGATCGGTCGGCACCCATTTCCGGGGCCTGGCCTGGCGATCCGCGTGCTCGGTCCGGTCGACAGGCGCGAGCTCGGCATCCTCCGACAGGCCGACGAAATCTACCTCGAAGAAATCCGCGCCGAAGGCCTCTACGACGACATCTGGCAGGCGTTCGCCGTCCTCCTGCCGGTTCGGTCGGTGGGGGTGATGGGGGACGAGCGGACCTACGAGAACGTCTGTGCGCTACGCGCTGTCACCAGTCGAGACGGCATGACGGCCGATTGGTACCCATTCCCGCACGATGTGCTAGCCCGGATTTCGACCCGGATCATCAACGAGGTCGAAGGGGTGAACAGGGTGTGTTATGACGTGTCGTCGAAGCCGCCGGCGACGATAGAATGGGAATGAAGAAGCTATCAGCCATCAGCTGTCAAACTGGACATGACCTGACAGCCAGAGCTCCACCTCTCGAGATCCTGGGACCGCGGGCCTCTGGCCCGCTTCGACCGGCACCACCGCCGACTGTCGGCGGGCGAGGCCGCCCGCGGTCCCAGGGCGAGCCCCAGGTCCCCACCGGTCAGATCGGCCTGGGGCTGCCGGCGCTGGAAGCGATCCGGCTACTGGATGAACGTTTGCGAGGCTGAGCTGTCCGGCGCGGCGTCCGATGATCTCCCCGCCCTCGCTTCCCTGCGGGCGGTCGCCCGCAGGTACAGTCGTGTCGAGGACGAAACCGACGACCTGTTGCAGGACGCCCTGCTCGAAGCCGTCCGTGCCGGACGCGCCGACCTGACGCAGACGGTAAACTACCGGTGGGTTGCTGGGACGCTGAAGAAGCTGGGGGCGATGAGAGCACGAAGCGCCGCGCGCCGTCGGATGAGGGAGGAACGCTGGATGATGGAGCGGGCCTCGGCGGCGTCCGTTGCCGAACCGCCGGACATGCCGTCCACCCGGCAGCTTCGGGAATGGCAGCGGCATCCGGATGTCGGAAACATAGAAGAAGATGCTACCGAGAGGCGGGCACGACCATCGTGACACCGGTGAGCCACGCGCCGGGAGGATGGTCGGCCGAATTCGAGGATCCCGACGGATACGTCCTCTCCCTGTATCAAACGGAGGACAAACGGCGCTGAAGGGATTTCGGGCCTTTTCGCTATTTCACGTGGGTAGCTGTGACGGAAGCTTTCCCGCCATGAGGTAGACCATCGTGATGAAGTTGCGGGGGTTTCGGTATCCGCGAGCGCGGGCACGGGCGGCCTGGACGAGACTGTTGATCGTTCCAGGACACCGTTGCTGATCCGCGAGACGGACCAGCGGACAATCCCATGCCAATGTCGCTTCAGCGTCCGGGCCGCCTCGATCATCGGCCAGCCGGCTGCGGATCACTCGGGCGTACCACTCTCAGAAACGCCTCCGCCAGGGCCGCGGACAGTTCCCAGAATTCCTGCAGCGCGAGCTTAAGGTGGTAGGCCCACGCGGTCCTCAGGCCCACGTGCTTCGGATGTAGTGCCTCGAAGATCGCCTTCTGGCCCGCCGTCCACGTCCGCGGATTCTTCAGCCACACGTATCGCGTTCGGGCGAGTTGGGCCGCTCCCGGCGCTCCGCCCGACGAACGTGATCGACCGCAGTGTGCAGGACGGTACTGCACGCGTAACGTCGAAATCGAAGCCTAGCTTGGCGTTGCAGGCGACGGAAAGCCGGCAGCCCTTCTGACCGGAACGTGGTACGGCGCGTGGCTTTCCGCGCCTGAACGCCAGGGGCGTTAGGCAGTGCAAACGGTCTAGCAAGAACATGACACGATTCCATCTGGCATCGCCGCCTCCCGACAGAGCATGGAGTGAATGTCCGTTGTGTGGTTCCGATGCCGTGCGCCACTTTGCTTGTGCCCACGGCCGGCGATACGGTGAGTGCGGCACCTGCCGCTTGATTCATCTGGCGCCTGAGCAGCGTCTTAGCTCCGCCGCCGAGCGGACCGAATACGCGACGCACAGTAATGATCCCGCGGACCCTGGCTACCGGACATTCCTCGGTCGCGTGAGCATACCCCTCATGCGTGAGCTGGCGGCCGGCGCGGAGGGACTCGACTATGGCTCAGGACCGGGACCGGCACTCTCCGTTATGCTACAAGAGCAGGGTTTCGTCGTGGCGACGTACGACCCATTCTTTGCCCCGGATGAAGAGCTGCTGAGTCGGACCTACGACTTCATCACGTGCACCGAAACGGCTGAGCACTTCTTCCACCCGGAAAGGGAGTTCGACCGATTCGACCGAATGCTTCGGCCTGGGGGATGGCTTGCAGTCATGACCGAGCTGTACATTGAGGAACCAGCCTTCGAGCACTGGCGGTACGCGCGGGAACGAACGCACGTGTGCTTCTACCGTCCGGACACGATGTCGTGGCTGGGGAAGAGATATGGCTGGTCTGTCACAAATCCTCACCGAAACGTGTTCCTTTTCCGCCAAGCCGAAGCCGAATCTCGGCCACAGCAAGGCCCTGCCTAAACGGGTGCGTTAAGGGGACGTGGAGCCGTTCGTGACTTCGAGTGAATGGGGGTTGGGCGCGTCGGCTCCACGCCCCTTGACCGACGCGCTGGGCGTGGTTCGGGTTGTTGCTTACGAGATCGACACGGAAGGCAGCGGCTGAGTCGAAACCTGTGCCTAACACTGCGAGCGCAAGAGGACGAGGAGCTTGGCTGAGTTCTGCGTGAAGGCAAAGCTCCGGCGTGGTCGATCCTCGCCCCTGACGCTCCCGGCGTTCGGCCTCAAGGCGAAAATGCAATGCCGAGTTATCCGTCGTCGAATCCTACGCAGTTCATCCAAGGTGCGGCTGTGCTGCATGTTCCAGACGTCCAAGCGGCCGTCGGCTACTACCGCGATGTTTTGGGCTTCATTTCCGATTTCGGGGATGACGGTTATGCCGTGGTATGGCGCGACAACTCGGCGATTCACTTCGTAAAGAGCGACTGCTGCCCGAGCGGTGTGCACTTGTTCCAGTGGGTTCGTGACGTGGACGCTTGTTACAAGGAAGTTAAAGAGCGGGGAGCGGAAATAACGGTCGAGCCAGGAGATAGACCCTACGGTGTTCGCGATTTCAACGCCCGGGACCCGAACGGCATCTCCATCATCTTCGGCCAGGACATTGAAGCCGGACAGGCGGAGAGTGGTGACTGAACCGACACGGTCAATGTCGAATTCCCCTTTTCCGTTCGACGAAAGGGTAGCACCCATCCAGTCACATCTAGGGAGACACCCATGAAGATCACCGTCGAGACTCTCGTTAGCGCCGAGCTGAACAAGGTCTGGGATGCCTGGAACACCCCCGCGGACATTCAGCAGTGGAATACCGCCCAGGAGGACTGGCACACGCCCAGGAGCACCGTCGACCTGCGCGAAGGCGGCAAGTTCCTGTCACGCATGGAAGCGAAGGACGGCAGCGAAGGTTTCGATTTCGAGGGCACCTATACTCGCATCGCACCGAAAGCGGCCATCGAATACCGGATGAGCGACGGCCGCGAGGCCAAGGTCGAGTCCGTCGATCGCCCAGGCGGGATCCTCGTGAGGGAGACGTTCGACGCGGAGACCGAGAACACGCCCGAGCTCCAGCGCCAGGGCTGGCAGGCCATCCTGGATAACTTCGGCCGGCATGTAGAGGCGAAGGGTTGAGCCGGATCGCGAGGGCGGCTGCCACTTTAGCGCGTCAAATCCAAAGCCGACCTATAGCTTGCAGCGGACCGGCGGCCAGTCATTCCGGCGACTTCAGAACCGGTGCGGCAGCCGGCCGCTGAGCCTGGGTTCGGACGACCTCTTGCCATACTTCACGCACCCAACAGCCTTTTCCCGAGAGGTTCGATACAGATCCGCGGGCGAAGGCAAAGGCGCTGTAAACGACATGCGGGGATGAGATCCTGGTCCTTGATCCGCACCTGGCGATTTGACGGAATTGTGTGGGTGGGGGGATGAGACCCAGCTAGCCGTCGCCCCGCGCCTAACAATGGCTTACAGCGGACCGGCGGCCGGCCATCCGAGCTGACGTCGGTGACGGTGTAGCCGCCGGCCGCTGAAGCCAAGGGCGTTAGGCCGAAGTTCCAGCCTGCAATAGTAGCCTAAAGCATTGATGTGTAAAATGATAAAGGGCTTTTTGTACGACAGATTGTAGGCATGTAATTGAAGGGCTTGTGGTGGATTAGTGGGGCTATTATATTATGAGTAGTACTCATCACTCCAACAGGAGTAAGCATGTATGTCGCCCGCATCCCCAACCGCACCTCGCCCCCCGCGATCCTCGTGCGTGAGAGCTACCGGGAGGGGGGCCAGGTCAAGTCCCGCACGCTCGCCAATCTCAGCAAGTTGCCCGACGAGGCGATCGAGGCCGTGCAGCTCATCCTGGCCGGCGAGACCCTGGTCTCGGTGCAGGAGGCCTTCGAGATCGTGGAGGATGGCTCGCGGCTGCACGGCCACGTGGAGGCGGTACTCGCGGCGATCGCTCGTCTGGGCTTCGCGGAGCTGATCGCTTCGCGGCGCTCGCCGGAACGCGACCGGGTGGTGGCCATGGTGGCCGCGCGCATCCTGGAGCCGCAGTCGAAGCTGGCCACGACGCGCGGGTGGCACAGTACGACGCTGCCCACCGAGCTGGGGGTGGAGGAGGCCGACGAAGACGATCTGTACGCCGCGATGGACTGGCTGCTCGAGCGGCAGCCGAAGATCGAGAAGAAGTTCGCGGCGCGCCACCTGGAGGAGGACGGCCTGGCGCTCTACGACCTGAGCTCGAGCTACTTCGAGGGAGTGAAGTGCCCGCTGGCCGCGTTGGGCCACAACCGCGACGGCAAGCCGGGCAAGCTACAGGTCAACTACGGGCTGTTGACCAACCGAGAGGGGATCCCGGTCCGTGTGTCGGTCTTTGCGGGCAACACCGCGGATCCGAAGACGCTCTTGCCCCAGGTGCTGAAGGTGCGCGAGGACTTCGGGATCGAGCGCTTTGTCCTGGTAGGCGACCGCGGCATGATCCTGCAGAAGCAGATCGATCATCTGCGCGAGCAGGGCGGGGTGGACTGGATCACGGCGCTGAACGCCCTGACCCTGCGCAAGCTGGCCACCGCCGGGGTGCTGCAAATGGACCTGTTCGATGATCGGGATCTCTTCGAGGTGAGCGCTCACCCGGATTTCGAGGGGGAACGCCTGATCGCGTGTCGCAACCCGGCCCTGGCCGAGCGGCGGGCGAAGAAGCGGGAGTCCTTGCTGCAGGCGACCGCCGAGGAGCTGAAGAAGGTCCAGGGCATGGTGGAGCGAGGCCGGCTGCGGGGAACGCCGGCGATCCGGGCTCACT
>WHSP01000050.1 GCA_009380025.1 Gemmatimonas sp.
CCGGACCCTCGCGAACGAGGTCGACCGATTCGCCTTCTCGCAGTATCTCTTCGAACGGCAGTGGTCGGAGCTGCGCGGCTACCTCCAGGAACGGCGTATCGGCATCATCGGCGACCTGCCGATCTTCGTCGCCCACGACAGCGCCGATGTCTGGGCCCATCCCGACCTCTTCCAGCTCCATCCGGACGGACGCCCGGAATACGTCGCCGGCGTACCCCCCGACTACTTCAGCGAGACCGGGCAGCGATGGGGAAACCCGCTTTACCGGTGGGATCGACTGCGCCAGCAGGACTACCGCTGGTGGATCGATCGCTTTCGGCGGACCTTCAGTCTCGTCGATGTCGTTCGGGTCGATCACTTCCGGGGGTTCGAAGCTTATTGGGAGATTCCGGCGGCCAAGGAGACGGCGGTCGAGGGCCGCTGGGCCCCGGGTCCAGGCGCGGACTTCTTCCGCACCGTCGAGGACCGGCTGGGTCGTCTTCCCATCATCGCCGAGGACCTTGGGTTGATCACTCCCGAAGTGAACGCGCTACGGGATGAGCTCGGCATGCCCGGTATGCGGGTGATCCAGTTCGCTTTCGACGGCGATCCGCACAACATACATCTGCCGCGGAACTACACGAACAGATCGGTGGCCTATACGGGAACGCACGACAACGATACGATCACCGGGTGGTGGTCGGCCACAAACTCGCTGGAAAGGGAACGGGCTCGGGCGTGGATGGGCGATGGGGAGCCGGAAGGTTGGGATTTCATCGAAGCCGTCCTTGCCTCCCCGGCGGCCACCGCCATCATCCCGCTCCAGGACCTTCTCGGCCTCTCCAGCGGAGCACGCATGAACACCCCCGGCAAGGCATCCGACAACTGGACGTGGCGGATCGGCTCGAATGAACCGGACGGCGCTCTTGCCGCACGACTCCGAGAGCTGACCGAACGCACCGACCGATTGGTTCCCTCAGAAGAGAAGGGGCTCACATGAAAGACCGCGTCGTGCTGGTGACGGGGGGAGCGGGCAACCTGGGCCGGGCCGTCACCCGAGGCCTTCTGAGGGCCGGCGCCCGGGTCGCGGTGCCGTTCTACAAGACCGATCAGCCATCCGCTCTCGATACCATTCGCTCGGAGTTCGGTGATCGATTCCACTCGTTCGCGCTCGACCTTACGACGGAACGCGGTGCTGAGCAGGCGATTCGTCAGGTAGCCGAGTGGGGCGGTAAGGTCGAGTCCGTCGCTCACCTCGTTGGCGGGTACGCGGGAGGGACACGGATCGCCGAAATGCCGGTCGAGACGTGGAACCGCATGGTCGAGCTCAACATGACGTCCGCCTACCTGGTGACCAGGTTCGCCCTGCCGGCGCTCCTCGAGGCGGGGGGCGGTTCCTTCGTCTTCGTCTCCTCCCGGGCGGCCTTCGAGGGGCGGGCGAGCCGGAGCGCATACGCCGCGACGAAGGCCGGGCTCGTTTCCTTTGCCCGGGCGATCGCCGATGAATACGGAGCTGCCGGAGTCCGTGCCAACATCGTCGTGCCCGATACCATCGACACGGACGACAACCGCGCCGCCAACCCCGGCGCCGATACTTCGCGCTGGGTCAAACCGGAGGACATCGCCGAGGTGATCGTCTTCCTCGCCTCTCACCGGTCGCGCGCGATCAACGGAGCGGCCGTCCCGGTCTACGGGGGTCCGTTGCCGGAAGGCCGAACGCGGTAGCCCCGACCGTGTCGGCCCGCTCACATCGTTGCACCATTCGCCGCTGTTCCATCTCCACCACCCGATCCGGAGGAAACGATGAGGATCTCCAGGGCATGGACTGGTCTTCCGCTCGTGCTCGCTCTCGCCGCTTGCGCCGGCGACGCGGACGTGGGCGACGACGGGCTTGTCGATGAGACTGAAGTTGTGACGCCAATCGAGGAACCTCAGACCGCCGAGACCCCCGCCATGGAGGTTGCCGAGGAGACATCCGCTTTCCAGCCCCTTCAGGACTCGGGGGTGACCGGGGAAGCGACCATCACTCCCCAGGACCAGCAGACCCAGGTGATGGTTCAGTTGACTGGGGCGTCCGGTGCCGGTGAACATCCGGGCCACCTTCACTCCGGGAGCTGCGACGACGTCGGCGGGGTCGTTCAGCCTCTGGAGCCGGTCACCACGGACGCGAGCGGTACGGGCTCGATGACGGCCACCGTGGCAATGCCGCCGATGACGGCGATGGACGGGCAGCACATCGTCGTGTACCACGCTGCCGGCGGCGGCCCGCCGATTACCTGTGCTCCGATTCCGGCGCACACGATGTAGGGGGAGTTCATCCTTCGAAGGGGACTTCGGGGCAATCTTGCTGTACCTACCAAGCGTTGCTCCGGAGCCCCGCCACGAGCCGCAGCCTAGCCTATACAGAGACGCAGAGGGCGCAGAGAGAATAACAACTGTTGTACTCTGCGTACTCTGCGTCTCTGCGGTAGACTTTGTAGTTGTCTTTCGGCGCTAGCGGCCTAGAACTTCAGGACCCCCTCGACGGCTTCCACGACATCTTCCGCCTCCGGCAGAATCGCGCGCTCGAGGGACGGAGCGTAGGCAACCCATGTGTCGAGTGAGGCGACGCGGCGGACGGGTGCGTCGAGCCACGGGAAGAGTTCGTCCGCGATCCGTGCGGCGAACTCGGCGCCGATTCCCCACGAAAGGGCATCCTCGTGGACGATCACCACTCGGTTCGTCTTCTTCACCGAGTCGGCGATTGCCTCCATATCGAACGGATTGATCGTCCGGAGATCGAGGACCTCGACGGAGAACCCCCGTTCCTCGAGGGTTCGAGCAGCGACGAGAGAGCGCTGGACCAGCGCGCCGCAAGTGATGATTGTAGCGTCGGTACCCTCCTTCACGCGCTTGGCCTTCCCGAAGGGGATCATGAAGTTCGGTCCCGGATAGGCGCTCTTGTTGTAGACTTGGCGGTAGAGGTGTTTGTGCTCGAGGAAGAGCACCGGGTCATCGCAGCGGATCGCCGTCCGCAAGAGGCCGGCGGCGTCCAGGGCCGTCGAGGGGAGTACGACCCGGATCCCGGGGCAGTGTGCGAAGATCGATTCGCCCGTCTGCGAATGGTACAGGGAGCCACCCTTGAGATAACCGCCGTAGGTCACCCGGATCACGACCGGGCAGCTCCACTCGTTTGCCGAGCGGTAGCGGATCATCGCGAGCTCGTCGCGGATCTGCATCATCGCCGGCCAGATGTAGTCGAAGAACTGGATCTCCACTACCGGCTTCAGACCGCGGACAGCCTGTCCGATCCCGCGACCGACGATGTTCGCCTCGGCGAGGGGTGAGTTGAAGACCCGGATAGAGCCAAACTCCCGCTGCAGGCCCGCCGTCACCTTGAAGACGCCCCCCTTGCCACCGACCTTGTCGAGCAGCGCGTCGTACGAGACGTCCGCGACGTCCTGACCGAAGACGAGGATCCGCGGGTCGCGCCGCATCTCGTCCTTCAGCGTCGCGTTGATCAGGTCGACCATGGTGGTCTCGTTCCCCTGGAAGCGGGGATCGTCCTCCGTGTCGAACTGCTCCGCGGTCGGATCGACATCGGGCGAGTAGAGGTAGTCCAGCGCCGTCGAAGGGTCTGGCTGTGGCGACGCGAGCCCTTCGTCGGCCGCCTCGTTCACCAGGTCACGAACTCCTTGGTCGATTCGGTCGAGTTCTTCCTCGGAAACGTCGTACTCGTTGCGGAGGAGTTCGGCCGTTCGGGTGATCGGATCACGAAGCGCTTCCTCCTCGCGCATTGCGGCCGTCTTGTAGGCGCGTTCGTCGTCCGAGAGGGAATGGGAGTAGGGGCGGATGACGCGGGCATGAACGAGCGCCGGTCCGTTCCCCTCACGCGCATACCGAACTGCGCGGCCCATGGTCTCCCACGACTGGACCAGGTCGGTCCCGTCGCATTCCAGGATCTCCAGATCCGGGAAACCCGTGAGTAGCTTCGAGATGCTACCGCCAGGCGTGTTCACCTCGACCGGGACGGAAATCGCGTAGCCGTTGTCCTGGACCACGTAGACAACAGGCAGCTTGAGGGTGCACGCGGTGTTGAGGCTCTCCCAGAATTCCCCTTCCGACGTGGTGCCGTCACCGCACGAGACGAAAACGACCTCGTCACTGCGGGCTCGGGTTGACTCCGTGATCGCCTCCTCGCCGAGCTCGAGGGCTCGGCGCCCGGCCTCCGCGCTGCCGATCGCCTGAAGGAACTGGGTCCCTGTCGGTGAGGAAGTGGTGACGACGTGCAGGTCCTTGCTGCTCCAATGCGCCGGCATCTGTCGGCCGCCGGACATTGGGTCCGCCGCTGCTCCGGCCGCCTGGAGCATCTGATCGAGAACGGTGATTCCGACCTGGAGGGCGAAGGCGCGGTCGCGATAGTAGAAATAGAACCAATCTTGACCGGGTCGACCGTGGGCACCGGCGGCTACCTGGATGGCTTCGTGACCCGCCGCCGAAATCTGGAAAAAGATCTTGTTCTGCCGCTTGAGTTGGATCTCCTTGTCATCCATCCGGCGGGAAACGATCATCGTCCGGTACAGGTCGAGAATCGCATCCCGATCGAGCTCCGTATCGTGCTGATGCCTGATCTTGGTCGCCATGAGTTTCGTCTGGGAAAACGGTCCGGAGGGTCGGCGAGACGCACCGGTACCGTCGAGTCGAACGAGTGTTCAGTATAGCCGGCCTGGAAGGGCCAAGCCAGATTCCGGCCCTACGGCTCCGCTGTCGCTGCTTCCGGTGTCGTGGCCGTTCTCCAACTCCGAGCTAGGATGAAAACGACCTTTCGCGAGATCCATCGGATCACGACGCCGCTGCCCACGCGGCCGACCTCCGTCCACGCCTATCTGGTACCCCTCGATGCTGGCGGGTGGATGTTGGTCGACGGCGGCATCGACACGCCCGAAGCCTGGACCGTGCTGTCCGCAGAGGTCGACGCCATTGCCGGCTGGAGCGCGCTCGAAGTGCACGTCGTTACGCACATGCATCGGGACCACATCGGGCTCGTCCAGCGGGTCCGTCATGCATCTTCAGTACCTCTCGCCCTCGGCGAACTCGATGCGGCTCGGGCCGCGCATGCTGCCGCCGATCCCGACGAGGAGGACGAGTATCGCGACGCCCTCCTTCGCCGATCGGGTGCTCCGGAGCAGGTCCGCGAGGCTCTCCGGTCGGCCATGAAGCGCAGCCGCGGTATGGCGTCCTTCGTCGCTGTGGATCATCGGATCCCCTCCAGCGGCGGAGCGGCGCCATCGGCGCCGGAGTGGGAGGCGGTCTGGACGCCAGGGCACACTGCGGGCCACATCAGCCTCTTCCGGCGGCGCGACCAGTGTCTCATCGCCGGCGATGCCGTCCTCCCTTCGATTTCACCCACGATCGGTGTCAATCGCCAGCGCGACGATCCAGTCGGTGACTACTTCGGTACATTGGACCGCCTCGAGTCCCTGGCCCCCGAGCTCATCCTCCCCGGACATGGCTCGCCGCTCGAAGGAACGGCCCGGATCGCGGAACTACGCGCTGAAGCCAGCGAAGAGACCGATCGGATTTTCGAGCTCTTGGAATCTCCGCCTCGCTCCGCCTGGGAGCTTTCGGGGTACCGGTACAAAGGCCGCGATCTGCCCATGACGGCTCGGATCCAGGCGCTGCGTGAGACGCTCGCACACCTGCAGCACCTGACACTCGCTGGACGTGCGGTGCGTATCGAAAGCGATGCCGTCGTCCGTTATGCGCAAAGTGGAAGGGGATGAACGGACGTCCCCGCAGGACGATCGCCGCAACGGCCGATGCCTTGCGAAGGCCCGAGAGAGGAGCGAGAACGGAGCGGTGAAGATGCTCAAGGTGGCGCTTACCGGGAACGTCGCGTCCGGCAAGTCGAGCGTGGTGCGCTGCTGGCGGGAGCTCGGGGCGGTGGTCGTCGAGTCGGACGATCTTGCGCGGCGCGCGGTCGCACCTGGCAGCACGACGCTGGAGACGATTGTGGAGCGGTGGGGGCCTGGGATCCTCCTCGAGTCGGGAGAGCTGGATCGTGCGGCGATGCGCGATGTCGTATTCCTGAACGCCGAGGAGCGACGGGCCCTCGAGGCGATCATCCACCCCGAGGTCGAGCGGCTTCGCACCGCCGCTTTCGACGACGCAGCCCGGAGCGGAGCGGAGCTCGTGGTCGCCGATATTCCGCTCCTGTTCGAAGTCGGTCTGGAGGGCGAGTTCGACCTGGTCGTGCTGGTGGATGCTCCGGAGGATGTTCGCCGTGAGAGGCTGGTTCGCGATCGGGGCCTTCCGGTCGGGACAGCGCAGCGGATGGTCGACTCGCAGTGGCCGACAGAACGGAAGCGTCAGGGGGTCGACATCCTTATCGAGAACACGGGGTCGCTCGCCGAGCTCGAGGGTCGGGCCAAGGAGGTCTGGTCGGAGCTTCGGCTGCGAGCGAAGGCCAGCTCGGGACGTCACTCGTGAATCGGGCGCTCCTTCGGGTGGACATGCACCTCCACACTGATCGCTCGTTCGATTGCCTCAGCCGTCCCGAGGCGGTCCTGGCCGCTGCCAGAGTCCGGGGGCTCGACCGGATCATTGTGACCGATCACAACGAGATCGAAGGTGCCCTGCGTCTCCACGAAATGGATCCCGACCGCGTGATTGTCGGCGAGGAGGTCAAGACGGCGGAAGGCTTCGATGTGATCGGAATTTTCGTGACGGAGCTGATTCCGCGCGGTACGCCTGCCCGGGAAACGTGCCATCGTATCCTGGAGCAGGGAGGAGTCGTCTACCTGCCGCACCCGTTCGATGGCAGTCGGTCGGGAGGGCGGGGTGGCCTGAAGGCGATCGCGGACCTGGTCGACATCGTCGAAGTCCACAACGCACGCTGCTGGCCTCCTCGGCTGAACGAGGCGGCGCGCACGTGGGCGGAGGAGAAGGACAAGCTGATGGGCGCGGGCTCCGACGCCCACACCGTCGCCGAGCTGGGTCGAAGCTACGTCGAGCTGCCTCCATTCGAGACGTCCCGGAGCTCCTTCCTCGATGCGATCTCGCGGGGAACCGTGGTGGGTCGATCCACATCACCGGCGTACCGACTTGCGTCCACGTGGGCCAAGGTCGTTAAAATGGTGAAGGGTGAATAGGGAACGGAGAACGGCGACATATTCACCCTTCACCTTCACTCTTCACTCTTCACTCTTCACCCTTCACCCTTCACCCTTCACCCTTCAACATTTCTCAGTTCGCCTTCTCCGCATCCTCTCGGGCAACCTGGAGGTACTCTCTGAGCTGAGGTTCCGACAGATCGCGAAGCTGGCGGATGATGGAAGCGAACTGCCCCGCCAGGGAGTCACTCGCGTGCCGCACCAGGCCATCGTCGACATCGATTGGCCAGGATGGCCAGGTCGCTTCGTCGATGTCGACGGGATCGACCCCGTCGAGGGGATGAAAGACCAGGGTGACCCCGAGCTCGTCGGGCTCATCTACGTAGGGCGCGATCTCGGCTTCGGCGAGAAAGAGCTTGCCACCGTCCTCCAGGATCCGGAAGCCGAGGGCCAGGCCGTAGGTTACCTCCTCCTCCTCGTCGTAGTCGTATGCCCGGTCGTTCTGCGCCATGGATTTACTCGTCGTGTGGGTGACTAGCGAGCGGCCGGGCTATCCCCTGCCGCCCGGGCGCCGCGGTCGCCGTCGACGACCAGACTTCCCGCGTCGATCGCCGCCCCGCGACCCCTTCTTCGGTTCACTGGCTCCGCCCTTCCTCTCGCTGGTCGCCCCGGCCCCACGAGCGCCGCGTCGATCACCGTTCGATCGTGTGGTTCCCGTATCGCCACGCGCTTCTGGTCTGTCGCGACGCGCTCCCCGATCCTTGTTGTCGCCACCATCCGACTCGATCGTCGCCCGGTCGAGGAGCTGTGCCTTGGTCAAGCTGGCAAGCTCGCGCGCCGACTCCAGCGTAGCGGCCTTGACCGCTCCCTTTTTGCCACGGAGCACCGTCCAGTGGAGTGGCCGGTCCAGCACAGGAACGTCAGCTTCGGTCAGCTGCCGGAGGACCTTCTCGGGAATCCGGGCCCGAACGATCGCCTCTCCGCCCTCTATCGCGTAGTCCAGCGGATAGGCGCCCCCGGCGAGCGTGATGGCGTCGGGTAGGGAGAGCCAGCGCCTTCGCTCTGCGCGGGGCACGAAGTCGTCGACAGCGAGCTTCAGATCCGCATCCGCGAACTCCGAGAGGGAGCCGATCCCCGCAAGCTTCTCCTCGAAGTAGTCTGCCAGAGCCGACTCGCTTGCCTCGGCCGTGGCGCCGCCCGAACGGCGGTAGACTTCGCGCAGCTCGCGGAAGACCGCTTGATTCCCCCGTATATCGCGGTGATAGGCGGCGCCTGCAGCCATCGCCTCGGCGAGCGCCCTGCGCGCAGCATCGGCCTGATCGACAGGGAAGCGGTCGATCGCTACCTCTTCTGCATCGAGCTCGAATCCGTGATACTCGCGGCTGCTTCGCAAGCGCAGCGGGGCGCGCGGATGGCCAGGATCGTAAACGACCTCGGCCTCCTCCACCGTCGCATCCTGCCAGATCATCTCGTAGGGGATCTGCGTGCCTTCGATCGACCCCCGGGTTCGACCGAATCGATCCGAGAAGTAACGAACGTCGCCGACGACCGCTCCCCAGCGGCCACAAACGCTCGACTGGGCGACGCGAATCTGTTCGCCCCAGCTCGTCTCCTCGTCGATCACCACGTCGAAGGGCATCGCCCGCGCAAGCAGGCGCTGCCATTGTTCGATCAATTCGTCGTTCAGCCGAGGCACGGTTCGCGGGAGGTCCAGCTCCAGGGACCGGTAGATGGACGCCAACGCGAGCGCCGCGTCTTCGATCGACCGGACCAGAACCCCGCGATCGGCCGCCCACTCCCCGAGCGTATCGGCGTCGAATACATGGCGTGGCAGGCCGTACACCTTACCGAGCGAGCCGCAGGACCTCAGTGCGTCCTCGTACAGGTTGTACGCGGTCAAGTGATCAGTTCCGGGGACGATGTAGGCGCCGATGTACCGATCCTGGCGCGTCATCCGATGGAGCGATTCGATCGAAGCGCAGACCGAGACCAGCGGGATGAGATGATCGTCCGCGTTCACGAGCAGCTCGCCCCAGGGTCGGTCGACCGGCAGCACCTCCACCTTCCGACCGTACTCGGTCAGCCGATCTCGTACGATCAGCCCACGGCGGGTGAGCAGGTCGACTGCTCGGCGGTATGCGACCCGGTCCAGGGGCACGGGTAGGTCGAGCTCGTCGGCCCGGACTCCCACATCGGCGCAGGTCATGGCGACGCGCTCGGGATCCCCCGCGAGTTGGAAGTTCGGAGGCGTGGGTTGAAGCGAGCCGAAATCGATGTCGCGATCCGAAAGGATCCAGACCTCGCCGCCGGGCACCCGACCATGAACCCGTCCGGCCATCTGAAGGATTTCGTTTGCGCCGAGTGGTAGTCGCGTCAGCACGCCCTTGCCATGCCGCACCAGGCTGGTGAACCGGGCGTCCTCGATCACCACGGTGTCGAGGCCGCGAATGTTCAACGCGGACTGACCCGCCGCAGTCATCGACAGCATGTAGGGGTGCGGGGCGTCCCCTTCCAGGAAGGGCCGCAGTTTTGTGATGGGCTCGCCCCCATGATAGAACTCGGTATAGATGCGATCCCATTGCTCGCCGATCTTCTCGGCGACCTGTTCCGTCTCGGCTCGGGTGGGGACGAAAACCGCGACCCCGCGTTTCTCCTTGACCACCCGTCGGAGGAACCGATCTCCGAGAAAGTTGAGGGGGTTCGTCGTCGCGATGACCCCGACCTTCGCGGCCATCGCCGGATCGAAAGCGCTGCTCTCGATGACTTCAGCAGAGTTCAGGTAGGCGCTATAGAAGGCTGGATCGACGGTAGCCGAAAGCCAGATTAAGCGACAGCCGGCGCGCTTGCCCAACGCCAGGCAGAGCTCCAGCTCCGCGGAGGTCTGATGGATCTCGTCCACGATCAGGGTATCTTCGGCCCCGATCAAATCGTCTTGCAGCCAGCGACGAGCGATACCGGTGGTGATGATGACCACGTTCCAGTTCGGTGTCTCCGGTGTCGCTTCCCGTTCCCGGTTCACCACCCCGACTCGCAAGGGTAGGCCGACGATCTCTTCGGCGATCGGCCGAATCGCCAGCGTCTTCCCGGTGCCGGTACCCGCGACGATTCCGAACCCCTTCCCAGAACCCGCGAGGCGCCGGACATCTTCTCCGTGCTCCCGCTCCAACACCGTTTCGACATCACGTACGCCCACGCCGAGCTCGATCGTCTCGCAAGCGGCTCGCGTCGGGGCAATGACCACGAGCCGCCCGCCCGTGGGACGACCAGGGTATCGTTCCGACGGCGGCGTTCCGGGAACCTGAACCATTCTTGCTTTCGTTGGCTTGTGACGACCCAACACGTTGCTACGGCATCAACTGTAGCGGTTCGCCGGTGGTCCGGCCATAAGGCCGGTATCGACAGCCTCCTTTTGGGTGGTCAGCTCGAACGGAACCGGGGCCGCGCCGGGTTGCAAGGATTCCGCCACGTGCACAGACCCATGCTTTCGGCCCCCGGCGCTCCCAACGTGATGAGCGTGACGCCGCTCCTGGGCACTTGCTTGTTGGGCTTCTGAGCCCGGGCTATCTTGCCACTCGATTCACCCTTTCCGAGCCCGCGCACGTTGGAGGAGCGTGGCACAACTGACGTCGCAAGCGCACCGAGCGGGGTTCGGAGAGAGGCTCCGAGCGCCCATTCGGATGGCATTTGACGTTCCTGACACGGTCAACCCCTGAGCTAGCTTGCCCACCGCCACGCCAACACCAGATCCCCGTTCCAATCACGAGATGCTGGAGGCCGTCGCGCCTACGCTTTCTCAGATCCAGGCGCCGATCGCCGTTCGCCTCGACCGGGTCGTCGCCGAATTCAGACGAATCCTCATCACGGATTTCGACGGGATCGCCGCGATCAACGACTATATCCTCCAGGTGAGGGGGAAGCTCTTCCGGCCGGGCATCCTGTTGCTTTGCAACGAGGTCGGGTCACAACGGAGCCCCGAGGCAGAAACCCTGGCGGCGGTCATCGAGCTCATCCACCTGGCGACTCTGGTTCACGACGACGCGGTCGACCATTCCGTGCTCCGGCGAGGAATGCCGACCGTCAACGCCCTCTGGAGCCACCAGGTCTCCATTATCATGGGCGACTATCTCTACTCGCGTTCGATCTCGGAGCTGGCGCGTCTGGGGGACATCGAACCAGTCCGCATTCTGGCGCAGGCGTCGAACGCGATGTCCGTGGGCGAGATGCGCCAGCTCGCATCGTGCGACGCCCTGGATTTCAGCGAGGCCGCCTATTACCAGCTCATCGAGTGCAAGACCGCTTCATTGATCTCAGCTGCATGCGAGCTCGGAAGCCTTGTGGGTGACGAGTCGCTCCGCGCTCCGCTCGCGCTCTACGGACACCAGCTCGGCATGGCCTTCCAGATCGCGGACGACCTCCTCGACTACACTGCTGACAAGGCCGTCATCGGCAAGCCCTCGGGGCTCGACCTGCGCGAGCACAAGGTTACGCTTCCTCTCCTCGCGGCTCTCCCCGAGCTGTCGGAGTCGGAGCGCTCACGGGTCGACACCTTCTTCGCGACGGCCGAACCGTCCGATGTCGAGATTGCGGCGATCATCGATCTCGTTACACGCTACGGCGGCTTGGATTATGCGAAGCAAATGGCCGTCGACTACGCTCGACGCGCCGCGGAGGCACTGGACGGACTGCCCGAGGGACCTCCCCTCGAGGCCCTTCGCAGCAGCATCACGTACGCCGTCGAACGACGTCGCTGATCAGCGTGCTGATAGGACTATGGGTTGGGAGGATAGATGATCGTCGTTAATCGACGGCGGGTCGTTCGCCTGTCGCTCGTGTTGCTGATCGGCCTCGTGCTCGGAGCTCTGCTGACGGAGCTCGCCGTTCGCTTCATGCCCGATAGCGCCGCCCGCGAGTTCTTTACGACCTCTGTCGCTGCTGCCTTCGGCCCCCTCGTTTTCGACCTCGTCGCCGTAGGATTCACGCTTGGACCCCTGGTCTTCCATCTCAACGCCCTGAGCGTGGTCGGCGTTCTGGTCGTGGCACTCGGTGCGCGGGCCTGGCTATAGCCCATAGCAGAAGAGGCCCAGGGAGCGTTTTCCCCGGGCCTCTTCGCGTCGCCTCGATTAGATTCAGAACGGAGACGGAATCAGCGGGGCATTGGCCGCCGCGGCGAGCATCTCGTTTCGACGGTCGATGATCGTAGCTTCCTCTCGGAGACTTTCCATCCAGCGAGAGACCGACTCCTGTTGAAGCTGCATCATCGCGACCTGTCGAAGCTGCTCCTCCTGCGCCTCGAACTCTTCTCGCGTCACTTCCGTCCGGTCCGTCGGGCGCAGGACGAAGAGCCCCGTCGGTGTCTCCATCACGCCGCTCACCTGTCCGATCGGAACCCCGAAGGCCGCGCCGGTCGCCGCATTGGCCTGCCCGAACGCCGGGTTGAACCCGGTGCGCGTGACGTCGGGGGCCGTCTCCACCGCCAGACCGCGCTCGGTCGTCGCCTGCTCGAGCGTCTTGCCTCCCTGGATGTCGGCGACGAGTTGGTCACCGATTTCCCGAGCCTGCTCCTGTTTCTTCTCCAGGATCACCTGGCGACGAATCGCGGGGGCCGCTTCCTGGAGCGGAACCTGGCCTGGCTCGATGTACTGCTCGAGCTCCACGACGAAGAACGCTTGCGGCGTTTCGAATACTGGACTGACGTCGAGCGGCTCCTCTTCGAGCTGCTCGTCGCGAGCCCACTCCACGGCCTCGACTACGGAACCGATTCCGGCGACGAACCCGTCGTCCATCGAAGCCTGCACTCCTTCGCGGATTGTTGCGCCCATCGTCGACGCTGCCCGATCGACTCCGGCCCGCTCGGCGACCAGCTCGAGCGAGTCCGCACGCGCATAGAGCTCATCCACCGTCGCTTCGGACGGCTCTAACGCAATCAGGACGTGGCGGGCCCGTACTTGCTCCTCCTCCCGCTCCAGCACCTCGATCAAATGATAGCCGTACTGCGTCTGGATCGGCTCCGAAAGCTCCCCCACAGGAAGCGAGAATGCGGCCTCCTCGAAAGGCTCAATCATCTGGCCGCGGCCGAATGTGCCGAGCTCGCCGCCGACCGCCGCTGAACCTTCGTCATCCGACTCCCGCTGGGCGATCTCCGCGAATTCGGCCCCACCCTCCAGCTCCTCCCTCACGGCCTGCACCTGCGCCAGGGCCGCAGCCGTGTCGGCGGGAATCGAGCCCTTCTCGATATATGCGATCTTGAATCGGGCCGTCTCCGACCTCTCGAATTCCTCTTCGTGCCCGTCGTAGTAGCCCTCGATCTCGGCTTCGGTCACCGGCACCTCGCCCGGTGCCAGGACCGACGGATCCAGGTGCACGTACTCGACTGTCGCCGTCTCATTGCGGTCCTTGTAGATCTGCCAGAGCTCTGCTTCGCTCACATAGAGCCCGGCTGTCACCTGCCGCATCAGCTTGGATCGCGGGATCGTCGTGCGATAGTACGCCTCGAGCTGCGTCAACAGCTGCTCGTTCGCCGACGGACTCGTCAGAAACTGCTGATACTTGCTGATGTCGAACTGTCCATCGGTCAGGAACAGCTCGTTCTGCATCAGCTCCGGGTGCGGCATCCATTGCGCTGCCTGGACCACCTCCCGATCCGTCACTCGAATCTCCCGCCTCCGTAGCTCCTGCGTCAGCAGTATGTCATTGACCACCTCGTTGAACGCCTGCTCCTCGAGTTGGCGAACCTCGTCTCGCGAAAGCTGCGTCCCCCCCGCCTGCTGGTTCGCCTGATCGTAGAGCTGCTGGTAGGTAAGGGAGTACGCCTCGCTCGATACCGGCTCTCCATTGACCCGTCCCAGCTCCCCCGTCTGCAGGGCGACGCTGCTACCGGAGATGTCCATCCCCCATTCGAAGATCATCAGCCCGACGAACGCCAGGGCAACGACGATCATGATCAGCTTCGTCTTTTCCCGCAGATCTCTCATCATGGTCGGCTCAACTCCAACTTCTGCGTATGGTTGACCCAAGGGGCGTACGGTCAAAAAACACTTCAATATACCTTCGCAGGCGGCTTTTCGGCAAGTGACTAACCGGTGATCGCTGCCCTCCGTCAGGGCAGCGCCGGAGGGCCACCTCGTCGTCGCGATACTCGACGGAACCACCTTTGTTCCCGGCAGCTTGCGTGACTCGCGGAGAGCCGGGATTCGGTTGACACCGTGCCGAGCCCTCGTGTACCTTCCACCCCCTTGGACGGACTCCGGAGACAGCGAACTCGAGTCGCACATCGCGGTGGTATGCCATGAATTCTCTCCCCACCCAAAGTACTGACGAGCTCGAGAAGCTCGAGCGGAAGCACGCGGAGAATCCGGAGGGCCGGTACTTCGTGCCCTTGGCGAACCTCTATCGCCGGAGGGGCGATGTCGATCAGGCGATGTCGCTGCTTCGGGCTGGTCTGGCGCGGCACCCCGACTATCTGAGTGCTCGCATCGTCTTGGGGCGGTGTCTTGCCGACTGCGGAGAGTGCGACGCAGCCGAGACCGAATTTCGTTACGTGCTATCGCTGGATTCCGAGAACCTGGTCGCCCTCCGAACCATGGGCGAGCTGGCCGTGGCGAAAGGTGAGACGTCCGAGGGCCGGAGCTGGTATCGAGAGCTGCTCGGGGTGGACCCGATGAACGAGGAAGCGCGTCAGGCGCTGGATTCGCTCGAGGGGCCGTCCGAAGTCGCGACTCTAGGCCCATTCGGGGACGTCCAGCCTCCAGCCGCCGAGGAGTCGGTCCCCGCTGGAGCGTCCACGGCGTTCGACGAACCGATCCCTTCCGGGGAGCCGAGCCCTTCCGATGTAGTGGACCTACCCGAGGAGGGTGGAGAGCTCGGTGAGCCAGCCCCCTCACCTGAGCCCGGATTCCCCCCAGAGCCGACATTCTCGGCCGCGCCAGGAATTCCGGCCGAGTCGACGGAAGAGCCGCCCGCCCACGACGCGTCCCTTGCGGAGATTGAGGATGTCGCCAGCTCGGCGTTCGACTACGGTCCCACGCCTGAGGCTGACGAGCTCTTCGTGGGGTCCCGGGACGAGCTCGAGAAGGGGCTTCGGGAGGGGCGTGAAGTCGTCGTCACGGAGACGATCGCGGAGCTCTACACCCGCCAGGGTTTCTACGACCGTGCGGCCGAAGTCTACAGGGAGCTCATTCGGCTACGGGGAGGCGGCGACCTGCTCGAGGAGCGGTTGCGGGAAGTCGAACGTCTCGCCGGCAGGGTACCGGAAGCCGAAGAAGGTGAGAAGGAGGAGGAGCAAGCGTCGCCCGAACTCCTCGTACCGGATAGCCCAGACGCACCCATCCCCGTCACGGATTCATCGCCGTGGATGTCGGATCAGGTCGTCGATGAGGGTCTGGAGGACACGGAAACCATTCCATTCCTCTATCCTCCCCACCACCAGGGTCCCGACGTGGAACCATTTCTGGAACTGGAGGTCGAAGAAGACACGTTCGCGGAATCTTTCGTCGAAGGATTCCCGGCCATCGAAGTTGACGAAGTCGGGGCCGGTACGGGGGACGCCCCCTCGTCGCAAGTTCCGATGGCCGTCGAAGCCCGGAGCGGCGAAACGGAGGTCGCCGAGCCCGCGGCCGACGCGTTGGATACCCCCGCCGACGCGTTGGATACCGCGGCCGAGCCCCCCGTGTCTATCGGTGCGGAGTCCGCCAATGGCGAGTGGGGGCCTGTCGCGCCCGCCATCGAGGAATCAGAGACTGGCCTCTCGAAGGAGGAAGAGTTGACGACCGTTTCGGCGTCCGATGAGCTTCCGAACGACGAGCTCGAGCCCTCGACGTTCGCGGTCGAGGAGCCTCGCTCGATCCAATCTTACCTGGCCGACGTTTTTTCCTGGACCCCGGGGGCGACCGAGTCAAAAACGCCGGGCGGAGCGCGGGAACCGGAGGCGCGGGCCGAGCCGTCCGCGGGGCCGCCTTCGTCCGCTGTTGCGGGCGAGACTGACCTCTTCCCCTGGGAAGTGCCGCGGGACAGCCCGAGTTCCCCGACGGCTGCCGAGGTCGGTTCCTCCGACCCATCCGAGGAGTCGGAGTCCCGTCTCGAAGCTTCCGACATCGAGACGCCGGACCATTCCGACTCTCCGTCGGACAGCCCCTCAGTCAGCAGTGAGGCGCTTCCTGGCGATTCTTCTTCCGAGACCTCCGGAGTCGAGGAGGAGGACGATGACCTCCAGTCGTTCCAGGCGTGGCTGCGCAGCCTGAAACGCTGAGGATCGCCGTCGTCCACGGCCCCAACCTGAACCTGCTCGGGCGCCGGGAACCGGAGGTCTACGGCCGGGCCACGCTCGCCGATCTCGATGCCGAACTGGCTCGACTCGGTGAGTCAGTCGGCGCCTCTGTGACCTCATTCCAGGCCAACGGGGAGGGTCAGCTCGTCGACCACGTCCATCAGACGGCGCCCTCGGTCGACGGATTCCTCGTCAATGCTGGCGCTTATACCCACACCAGTATCGCACTCCGCGACGCTCTGACCGGGGTCAGCCGTCCATTCGTCGAAGTGCACCTTTCGAACCTGCACGCTCGCGAGCCCTTCCGACATCACTCCCATCTGTCCGATTGCGCGATCGGCGTGGTGGTGGGGTTCGGCCCAGACAGCTATTTTCTCGGGCTGCGCGGTTTGGTCGGGTTCCTGCAGCGACAGCTCCGGTCCGACAACGGCGATATCTGACCACCTGCACGAGAGCGCCAGGAGAGCCCGTGGCGAGTACCGCCGACTTTCGCAATGGGATGACCATCGAAATGGATGGGACCCTCTACACCATCATCTACTTCCAGCACGTCAAGCCGGGAAAGGGCGGCGCCTTTGTACGGACAAAGCTGAAGAACGTCCTCACCGGCGCCGTCACTGACAAGACCTTCCGCGCGGGCGAGAAAGTGGACGACGTTCGTCTGGAGCGGCGTCCCTATCAGTACAGCTACACCGACGGCGATCTTCACTACTTCATGGATCAGCAGACCTTCGAGATGACGCCGCTCGCTCGCGATGTCATCGGGGAAGAACAGCTGCTGTATCTCAAGGAGAACATGGAGGTCGAAGGTCTTTTGCGCGGCGACGAGATGATCTCAGTGGAGCTGCCGTTCTTCGTGGAGTTGAAGGTGGTCGAGACCGATCCCGGCGTTCGGGGTGACACCGCGACCGGAGGTACCAAGCCAGCGAAGCTGGAGACGGGTGCGGTCGTCCAGGTGCCCCTCTTTCTGGAGGAAGGTGAGGTGATCCGGGTCGATCGTCGGGAGGACAAGTACATCGAACGCGCCAGCCGTTGAGACGCGATTTGGACGGAGAACTCACCGGATCGGCAAATGGGTGAACACCCAAACGAGCGTCACCAGATCGTGGATCTCGACTTCCTGCGAGGGCTGATTGCGGCCATCGACGACAGTGGCATCGATTCACTCGAGATCTCGCGAGGGGGCACGCGTATCCGGGTTGCGAAGACGCCGCCTCAAGCGCCGGGTGGCAACGCCGGGGCCGGGGCTGGGCAGTCCGGCGCGCCCATGTATGCCCACGTTACGCCGGCTCCCGCGGCCTCCACGGCGGCTGCCACCGAGCCCGCATCCGCGGCGGCGCCTACCGCCGCAAGCAACCTCGTCGACGTCACGTCGCCGATGGTGGGGACGTTCTACCGCGCGCCCGCACCCGAGGCTCCGCCGTATGTCGAGGTAGGCTCGAAGGTCGTCAAGGGTCAGACGCTCTGCATCCTCGAGGCGATGAAGCTCATGAACGAGCTCGAGGCCGAGGTGGAGGGCGTTGTCCGCGAGATCTGCATCGAAAGCGCAGAGCCCGTCGAGTACGGCCAGGTGCTGTTTCGCATCGAGCCCGAGGAGTGACCGGATCGGCGCTCCCGTGCCGTGCTCTCCCCCGACAAGGGGCGACCGACGGCATTCCCGCTCCTCGATCCACCGCCTGGGACCCGGTTCTTCCGGCCAGGGGCGGACCCGCACACCCCCTTCGGCTCCGCGTCGGGTGGGCCCACTCCCAGAAAATTGACCTTCGGTAAGATGGACCACATGCCAGGAAAGATGACGTCGGCAGCCCCGTTCGTTCGGATCGGGCACTGACCGATGTTTCGAAAAGTCCTGATCGCCAATCGCGGCGAGATCGCTGTACGGGTGATCCGCGCGTGTCGTGAGTTGGGGATTCGCACCGTCGCCGTTTATTCCGAGGCCGATCGCGAGTCCCTCCACGTTAGATTCGCGGAAGAAGACGTCTGCATCGGTCCCGCCCTCGCGAGGGAAAGCTATCTCAACATCCCGAGGATCATCGCGGCCGCGGAAATCGCCGGGGCGGACGCCATCCATCCCGGTTATGGCTTCTTGGCGGAGAACGCCGAGTTTTCAGAGATCTGCGCCCGCAGCGAGATCACGTTCATCGGCCCCACCCCGCAGCAGATCCGCTTGATGGGTGACAAGGCGGCCGCGCGACGGACCATGCGGGACGTCGGAGTGCCGATCGTTCCCGGGACGGACGCTGTCGCCAGTCCCGAGGCCGCGCTGGAATTCGCGCGCGAGCTCGGGTTTCCGGTTCTCATTAAGGCGTCGGCGGGTGGAGGAGGGAAGGGAATGCGAGTCGCAAAGGACGAGACCGATTTCCCGCGGCAGTTCTCGATGGCCAGGAACGAGGCCGGTGCAGCGTTCGCCGACGACTCGGTGTACATCGAGAAGTATCTCGCCCGACCCCGGCACATCGAGTTTCAGATCCTTGGAGACCAGCACGGGCGTATTGTGCACCTCGGTGAGCGGGACTGTTCGGTTCAGCGCCGACACCAGAAGCTGATCGAAGAGGCTCCCTCACCGGCCCTGACGCCGGGACTCCGGCAGCAGATGGGAGAAGCTGCTGTGCAGGGCGCACGCTCGATCGACTACGTCGGTGCCGGTACCATCGAGTTCCTCCTCGACGAGGAGGGTTCCTTCTACTTCATGGAGATGAATACCCGGATCCAGGTGGAACATCCGGTGACGGAGATGACCACAGGGTACGACTTGATCAAGGAACAGGTGCGGGTGGCGGCCGGTCTCCCTTTGTCTATCAACGAGGGCCCGATCGAGCTTCGAGGTCATTCGATCGAGTGCCGCATCAACGCGGAGGATCCCGAGCGCGATTTCGCTCCTTCACCTGGTGTGATTGCGACGTTTCACCCGCCGGGCGGCCCCGGCGTACGCGTGGATACGCACATCTACGCCGGGTACCGCGTCCCTCCGTTTTACGATTCGTTGCTGGCCAAGTTGATCGTCCATGGAAGCGATCGCTCAGAGGCCATCGCACGAATGCGGAACGCGCTCTCGACGTTCGTGCTGGAGGGAGTCCATACAACCGTTCCGTTCCTTCTCACCGTGATGGATCATCCGGAATTCGTCGCTGGCGAGATCGACACGAGGTTTCTGGAGCGGCTGGCGCTGGAGAGGCAGCCCGTATGAGACTCGATGTCTACTTGACTCCGGGAGAGCTCACCCCCGCCACGCTGACTGGCCGCACGGTCGTCGTGCTCGACGTGCTTCGAGCCAGCACCAGCATCGTCGAGGCCCTGAGCGCGGGAGCGAAGTCCATCTTTCCCGTCGCCTCCATCGAGGAGGCGCTCCGGCTCGCCAACAATTTCGGGCGCGACGAGGTGCTCCTGGCCGGAGAACGACGGTGTCTCCCCATCGAGGGATTCGACCTCGGCAACTCGCCCACGGAGTACACGCGGGAGCGAGTCGCGGGTAAGATCCTGGTGATGACGACTACGAATGGTACGGCGGCGATGTCACTGACCACCAGTGCCGCCCGCGTCTTCATCGGGTCCATGCTCAACCTGCGGGCGGTGGTTGCCGAGCTCGTGCGAACCGATTCGGACCCCGTCCTCCTCTGTGCCGGACGTGAGACGCACTTTTCGCTCGAGGACGCCGCCTGTGCCGGGGAGTTCGCGTCGCGTATCATGGCCGAGCGACCCGGAGACTGGGCGCTGAACGACGGCGCGCACGCAGCCCTGACCCTGGCGCGGAGCTTCGGGACCGGCGTCGATCTCTTTGAGATCGCGGCGGGTGGTCGATCGATCGTTGAGGCGGGGCTGGCCGACGATCTGGAGTTCTGTGCGAGGACAGATGTGCACGACATCGTGCCCGTTCTGCAGGAGCGAAACATCAAGCTCTTGCAGCCGTTGATCGGCACAACGTCGTAGCGCAGCGGAGCTAACGTTTCGCTGCGTCGGATCCCTTTGGACCATAGGTCAGGCAGGTTCTCGGTGCCCAAGGCTAAGATCGCTTCCAAAGACCGGCTGCAGCGCGAGCTATGGGCTCTTGCCCTGCTCCTCCTTTCGATCCTGCTCGCCCTCAGTTTCGTTCCGCCGTCCGTCCTCGGCGAGTCGGCCTCGCCGCTCTTCCCGACGGGGAACATCGTCGGGAACGTCGGCGCGTTCATCTCGCAGGCCGCCTGGGTGTTCTTCGGCGCCGCAGCGTTCTTGATCCCGTTCCTGCCCGCCGTTTGGGCCGCGGGAGTCCTCACGAAGATCCGCGCAGGGTCCACCACCCGTCTCTCGATCCTCGTGTTCGGCTCGCTCGCCCTCGTTCCGACCGGGAT
Source organism: Gemmatimonas sp. (assembly GCA_009380025.1). Taxonomy (GTDB): domain Bacteria; phylum Gemmatimonadota; class Gemmatimonadetes; order Longimicrobiales; family Longimicrobiaceae; genus WHSP01. The sequence goes on from WHSP01000050.1 coordinate 20,658, forward strand.
CTATGCCGCCTCGCGCCCGACCGAGCGGATCCCCGCCGCCGCCGGTTGGGTCGGTGTAGCGCTCGGGCGTCCCCTGACGACCGAGCTCGGATGGGTCGGGGCCGCCATCCTCGTCTTCTTCTTGCTCGTCGCGCTCTTCATCGGGACGGTTCGGTGGAACCCTCTTCGCTCGTTCGCCCGAGGAGGCGGACGGGTGTGGGCGGGGATCCGCCAGATGGGGGGAGCGACCGCATATGCGCTTTCGGGCCGCTGGCTGCGTCGGCGCAGCCCAAAGCCGGCTCGACTCGATGCACCGAGCGTCACGGCCGACCAGGATTTGACGCTACCGTTCGAGCCCGAGGTGACGGACGATGACCCGACTCTCGCGATCGAACCGGCACCGAAGAAGCGACGCCTTCCGGCGTCGGGTCGAAAGGCGCGACGCTCAGATCCCAAGGAGCCCAAGCAGTCGCTCTTCCCCGATTCCGGGGATCCGCTTTCTCCCGATCTTCCGTCGACCGCCCTCCTCGCTCCCGCGCCGCCGCGTGACGAGGCGACGAATCGCCGTCATCTCGACGGGCTCGGGAAGGTTCTGATCGAGAAGCTCGCCACCTTCAAGATCGCTGGGGAGATCGTGGGAACGACCACGGGACCGGTGGTCACGCAGTTCGAGGTCAGCCCGGCCCCGGGTATCAAAGTCGCGCGGATCGCGAACCTGGAGGCGGACCTGGCCCTGGCGATGCGCGCGCCGTCCGTCCGGATCGTCGCCCCCATTCCGGGGAAGGCGGCCGTCGGCGTGGAGGTGCCGAATCCGGAGGCGGAGATCGTCTACTTCCGGGAGGTCATCGAGTCGCGGGCGTTCCGGAACAGCCGTGCGAAGCTCCCGCTCGCGCTCGGAAAAGATCTTTCCGGGCGACCGTACGTGGCGGACCTTGCCCGGATGCCACATCTGCTGATCGCGGGCGCGACCGGATCAGGTAAGTCCGTCTGTATCAACACGATCATCACGTCGCTCGTATTTCGCCATTCGCCGCAGTCGCTGAGGCTCCTGATGGTGGACCCGAAGATGGTGGAGCTGAGCGTCTACAACGACTTGCCTCACCTCCGCCATCCCGTCGTCACCGACAACTCGGAGGCCGCCGGAATCCTGAAGTGGGCCGTGCTGGAGATGGAGTGGCGCTACGCGCTCCTTTCGGCGAACAACGTCCGCAACCTGCACGACTTCAACCAAAGGGTCGAAGATGGGCTGACGATCCGTGCGCCCGAGCCGCAGGGCGAGGAGGGGGATCCCGATCGGTGGATCTACAAGGGGGGCGCGCTTCCCTACATCGTCCTCATGATCGACGAGCTTGCGGACTTGATGATGACAGTGCAGGGGGAGGTCGAGAAGCCGCTCGCCCTCCTGGCACAGAAGGCGCGCGCCATCGGCATCCACCTGATCCTCGCGACTCAGCGTCCGTCGGTGAACGTCATCACGGGTCTTATCAAGGCCAATTTCCCCAGCCGGATCGCGTTCCGGGTAGCCTCCAAGGTCGATTCGCGCACCATTCTCGATCAGAACGGTGCCGACAGCCTGCTCGGCAACGGCGACATGCTCTTCCTTCCCCCGGGGCAGAGCGATCCTCTCCGTCTTCAGGGCGCCTTCCTATCGACCGAGGAAACGGAGGACCTCATGGGCTGGTACCGGGAGCGGGCACGCGAGCGGGCGGAGGATACCGTGCCGGATACCGAGGCGGAGGTGCCCGGGGAACCAGACATCCTGGAGATCGTTCGCGCCGCAGAAGCCGCTCGCGAGGATATCAGCGCCGCCGACGAAGCCCTCGAGGACCGGGACAAGTTGTTCCATGAGGCCGCCGAGCTCTGTATCCAGCAGCAGGGCGGTTCGACCTCGCTCCTCCAGCGCCGTCTCCGTATCGGGTATGGCCGTGCTGCTCGCATCATCGACCAGCTCCACCACGCGGGCATCCTCGGCCCGGCCGACGGTTCGAAACCTCGCGAAGTTCTCGTCGATTTCGTCCAACTCGAGCAGTTGTACCCGGACGACTGACGCCTGGAGCGCGGACGTCATTGAGCCACCCAGGAACGGCACCGAGTACCAATGGGTACCATCCGCCTCACCCGGGAATGAGGATGAGAATCGATGAACCATACATTCGGCACGCTCCTGCTGACGGCAGCGATGCTCTCCGCAGGATGCGATTCGCAGGAGGGCGAGTCCGTCTCGCGTACTGAGACCGATCAGGACTCGGCGGTCGCTGTCGGTTCGGATTCGACACCCGCGGGGGCGAACGGGATGGAAATTGCCGGCAACGGCTCGCCGGACGAACCCGCCGCAGGGCAGTCAGTTCCGTCGGCTGCCGACGCGGGGCCAGACTCCCCGTCGCCCAACGTCCCTGACGATCCCTCGTCCGGTGACGACCCCCCGGCTCCGGAGTCGAGTGCCTCGCCTGAGCTGGAGCCTGTGGAGGGAGTCGAGGCGAACGACATCCTCGAGCGAGCCGAGCAAGCCTACTCGGCCGTTCGCTCAATGGAGGCCGATTTCGTTCAGCAGGTCTACGTTCCCCTCCTCGAAAGCACAATCGAGAGCCACGGGAAGATGTATCATCGACCTCCGGATCGCTTCCTCATGCGCTTCACGGACCCCGAGGGCGACGTGCTCGTCGCGGACGGTCAGTATGCGTGGATGTACTACCCGAGCAATGATCCCCAGCAGGTCATGCGTGCGCCCCTGGGTCAGGGAGGACAGCAGGTCGACCTTCAGCGCGAGTTCCTGAGCGACGCCACCGACCGATTCTCGGCGATGCGAACGGGGTCGGAAACGGTAGGAGGACGCGAGACACACGCATTGACGCTCCGTCCCCGGAGCCCCTCACAGTATCACGAGGTGAAGCTCTGGGTCGACGCGGAGAGCTTCCTGGTTCGCCGCTTCGAGATCACGGAGACGAATGAAAGCGTTCGGACGGTCGAGTTGACTGATCTTCAGCCGAACGTGACCCTTGCCGATTCGCTCTTCCAGTTCACCCCTCCGCCCGGGGCTCAGGTGATCGAGCCGTGACTCCCAGGACCGGCCCACGCCACCGGCCGGTCCCCTCTCTCTTCGCCCGCCTCGCTTGCCGCTCTCCTTCGCCTTGGGGTAGATTCGGCCCGCACTACACTCCCTGAGACACGCGATGCCATGGCCAAGAAGTCGACTTTCGACATCACCTCCGAAGTGGACCTCCAGGAGGTCGACAATGCCGTCAACCAGGGACGAAAGGAGGTCGGCCAGCGCTACGACTTCAAGGGCACCACGGCCGAGATCGATTTCGACAAGGAAGCCGGAACCCTGACGTTGCTTGCGGACGACGACTATCGCCTGAAGTCTCTCGTCGATGTCGTCGAGACGAAGTTGGTCCGGCGTGGCGTTCCGATCCGCAACCTCGACTTCGGTGACGTCCAACCGGCCTCGGCGGGCAAGGTCCGACAGGTCGTGCGGCTTCAGCAGGGGATCTCGACCGAGAAAGGGAAGGAGATCGTCAAGGAGATCAAGAGCGGGGGCTTCAAGAAGGTCCAGGCGCAGATCCAGGAGGACCAGGTCCGGGTACAGGCCCCCTCAATCGACGAGCTTCAGGCGGTGATCAAACACTTGAAGCAGACAGATTTTGGGCTGGAGCTGCAATTCGGGAATTTTAGATGAGGGGCTATAAAGCCGTTGATAAACCTAACCGAAACAGCAACTACAATTTACCGCAGAGGCGCAGATTTGGCGCAGAGGACTCGCCAAGGATGTAGCTCTCTGCGGTTCTCTGCGTCTCTGCGGTGAAAATCAGTTTGGAAGCCTTCGGATCGATACCGCAGCCTGGCGGGCTAACAGATGCACTTCTCCGGGACGCGTTGTAGCCGATAGCCTCGTTCATGAATTCTTCCGATTGGTTCAAACGCGCCTGCGAATCCATTCCCGGCGGGGTCAATTCCCCCGTCCGGGCCTTCCGCGCGGTCGGGGGCGAGCCATTCTTCGTCGCGCGAGGAGAGGGTTGTCGGCTCTACGACGTCGATCGCAAGGAGTACATCGACTACGTCCTCTCGTGGGGGCCGCTTATCCTCGGCCACTCCCATCCGGCCGTGGTTAAGGCGGTGACGGAGGCTGCGATGGCGGGGACCTCCTTCGGCGCCCCCACTCCGCTGGAGGTGGAACTGGCGGAGCTGGTGAGGAAGTTCTTTCCGTCGATGGAGATGCTTCGCTTCGTCAACAGCGGAACGGAAGCGACCATGACGGCGGTGAGGATTGCACGCGGGTTCACCGGTCGCGATATGATCCTCAAATTCGAAGGGTGCTACCACGGTCACGGGGATTCCTTCCTCGTGAAGGCGGGCTCTGGCGTCGCCACGCTCGGGCTCCCCAATTCGCCTGGCGTACCCGAGGAGTTGTCGAAGCTGACGCTTACCGCGCCATTCAACGACCTCGAGTCGGTCGAAACGATCTTCCGGGCTCATGGCGGAAGGATCGCCGCGGTCATCGTCGAACCGGTGGTTGGCAACGGCGGCTTCATCGCTCCTCTGCCGGAGTTCTTGCCGGGACTGCGCCGATTGACCGGGGAGAATGAAGCGCTGCTGATCTTCGATGAAGTGATGACGGGCTTTCGAGTAGCGCGCGGGGGGGCACAGGATCGCTTCGATGTCATCCCCGATCTCACGACACTCGGCAAGGTGATCGGGGGCGGCCTTCCGGTCGGTGCGTACGGGGGGCGCCGCGAGATCATGGAGCAGGTCGCGCCCCTCGGCCCGATCTATCAGGCGGGAACTCTTTCAGGCAATCCGCTGGCGATGGCGGCGGGCCTCGCCCAGCTTCGCACCCTGGAGGACACTCGCCCCTTCGACGAGCTGGAGCGCCGAACGAGACGGTTGGTCGACGGCCTGCTGGAGATCGTCCGGGACGGCGGACACCCCGCTACCGGCGACTGCCTCGGTTCCATGTGGGGCATCTTCTTCGCCGAACACCCGGTTCGATCGTTCGCCGACGCGCAGGCGACCGATGTCGGCTTCTTTCGCGATTTCTTCCACGCTTGCCTTGACCGAGGCGTATTCTTTGCTCCCTCCCCGTTCGAAGCCGGATTCCTCTCCACGGCACACGAAGAGGGTGACATCGATGCAACGCTCGCCCGTGCGGGGGACGCGATTCAGGCCATCTCCTAGAAGGCCGTTGATAAATCGCGCAGCTTTGCGTTACGCTTCCTCGCCGCTCCCTGCGGCGTACGAAAGTACGCCTCACTCGCG
>WHSP01000051.1:0-237 GCA_009380025.1 Gemmatimonas sp.
CATGGACCTGGACGAGGTCGAGAGCGCCTACCGCGACTGGCCCGACAAGGGCCCGCTGGTCGGCGGGCGACGGCTCACCCTGCTCTCGCCGGCGCCGCGGGTGGCGCCGGGAGAGCCCGTCCCCGTCTACCACGTCGCCGAGGTGACCGAGCCCGGGCGGTGCCTCTACGTGATGGGCCCGAAGCCCGTGGTGGGCGAACGGGTCGACGGCGAGCTGCGGACCCCCCCGCCGCCGGC
>WHSP01000051.1:247-25706 GCA_009380025.1 Gemmatimonas sp.
GACGAGGATCCCCTCGAGCCGCTCCTCTACGACGGCCGCACGCTGCCGAGCCCCGGGCTCGACGTGAACTGGGAGGTCACCCACTACGCCTTCGACGAGCCGGGCCCCCATGAGATCGAGTGGCGGCTGAACGGCCTGAGGTCGAACGTGCTCCGCGTGGACGTGGTCGCCTGACCGACCGTCCGGGCGGCGCCGAGGCATGGGCCGTGAAGGATTCGAACCTTCGACCTTGGGATTAAGAGTCCCCTGCTCTGCCAGTTGAGCTAGCGGTGCGGCCTGGCGAAGACGGTAAAAGTACTGGATTTCGGGTGCGATGTCAACCGAAGGAGACGGGTCCGAGGCAGATATGGAGGTGGGCCTTTGCACGAGGGTTGCCGGTTGCCAGCTGTCGGACGTTACCATCATAACTGTCGATATGGCAGGTAGATGCACTTTCCGATGCTGCGCTTCTTCCCGACGCCCTGCGCCGGCAACCCCGGTACAGGAACTGGCACCCGGCAACCGGTACCCTTCTTCTCAAAACGCCGAATACCCCGTGATATCCTGCCCGAGCACGAGCCCGTGAATATCGTGCGTTCCCTCGTAGGTGTAGACCGACTCGAGGTTCGCCATGTGGCGCATGGCAGCGTACTCGACGAGGATGCCGTTGCCGCCGAGGAGGCGACGGGCTTCGCGGGCGACATCGGTCGCCATGTCGACGTTGTTGCGTTTGGCGAGGGAGACCTGCTGTGCGCGCATGCGGCCGTCGTCCTTGAGGCGACCGAGTTGGACGCAGAGGAGCTGGGCCTTGGTGATCTCGGTGAGCATATCGGCGAGGCGAACCTGCTGGATCTGCGTTGCTGCGATCGGCATCTTCCCGAATTGGACGCGCTCCTTGGCGTAGGAGAGGGCCTCGTCGTAGCAGGCCATGGCGGCGCCGACCGCCCCCCAGGCGATCCCGTAGCGGGCCTGGGTGAGGCACCTGAGCGGGCTCCTCAAGCCGCCCGACTCCGAGAGGAGCGCGCTCCCGGGCAGACGCACGTCTTGGAAGACGAGCTCGGAGGTGTCCGACGCGAGGAGCGACAGCTTCCCCTTCTGATCAGTGGCGGTGAAGCCCGGAGAGTCGGTGGGGACGATAAAGCCGCGGATCGACGACTGGTCGTCGAGGTCGCCGGTCTTCGCCCAGACGATGGCGATGTCGGCCATCGACCCGTTCGTGATCCACATCTTGGCGCCGTTGATGACCCAGTCGTCGCCGTCACGAGTGGCGCGGGTGATCATCCCACCCGGGTTGGAGCCGAAGTCCGGTTCGGTGAGGCCGAAGCAGCCGATGACCTCGCCGGCGGCCATTCGTGGCAGATACTCGCGCTTCTGCTCCTCGCTCCCGAACGCGTAGATCGGATACATGCAGAGTGCGCCCTGGACCGAGGCAAAGGAGCGAAGCCCCGAATCGCCACGCTCGAGCTCCTGCATGATGAGCCCGTACGCGACATTGTTCAGCCCCGCACACCCGTACTCCTCCGGCAGGTTCGCCCCGAAGATGCCCAGCTCCGCCATCTGCGGGACGAGCTGACGCGGGAAACGTCGCTCGATGTACGCCTCCTGGATCACCGGCAGGAGAGCGTCATCGACCCACTGGCGCACGGTGTCCCGGATCATGGACTCCTCCTCAGAGAGGAGCGAATCGGTGTCGAAGTAGTCTACGCCGGTGAATTTGGCCATTGTGGGATGTCGGTTGGCATTTCTTGGCTTGCTAGCGAACTGGTTGCCAGTTACCGGTTGTCAGTTGCCAGTAACAGCCCTCTCGTTTCGCGCTCAAGTAACGTTCGACTGCGCGATTCTTAACCGGCATCCGGCAACTGGCATCCGGCAACCGTCCCCCAGCGCGGCGCTCAGCCATCCTCGCGGGGGAGTGGAGGGGGCACGCCGCGCCCGCGAATCACCTCGAACGCCACCCTCCGCGTGAGCTTGAACAGAAAGAAGTAGGCGGCGACGATCATGACGACGTACACGACGAGGAACCGTGGCGTAGGTCCGACCATCGTGTAGATCCAGAGGGAGAGGATGATTACCGTTGCCAATCCTACGACCCGACCGACGCGGGTGGCGCGGCGGATCACCTCGCCGCGGCATTCGGGGCACCACAACCGGCGGTCGAGCCGGCTCCCCGGATAGGGGCGGCCACAGTTCGAACATTCGAACTCACTCTCCCGCCAGGAGATCTTCACAGGCGTCTGATGAGCGCGTCAGTGAACGTATCAGTAGTGCCCTGGCCACCCAGGTCGGGGGTGAGGGAATCCTTCTCACGGATCGTCGACTCGAGGGCCGATCGGATGCGTTCGGCCTGCTCGTAGTCGCCGAGGTGATCGAGCATCATCGCGCCCGCAAGGAGCAAGGCAGAGGGGTTCGCAATGTTCCTTCCCTCGATGTCCGGTGCCGAACCGTGCACGGCTTCGAAGATCGCAGCATCCCTGCCGATGTTGCCGCCCGGCGCAAGGCCGAGTCCACCGACGAGCCCGGCGATCTGATCGGAGAGGATGTCCCCGAACATGTTCTCTGTGACGATCACGTCGAAGCGATAGGGATCCATCACCAGGAGCATGGCCGTGGCATCGATGATCCTGTCCTCGAACTCGATCCGATCGGAATACTCCTTCGCCATCTCCCGACCCACGTCGAGGAAGAGCCCCTGCGTGAACTTCAAGATGTTCGCCTTGTGGGCGAGCGTCACCTTCTTCCGGTCGTGGGCGATCGCGTACTCGAAGGCGTAGCGCAGAATCCGCTCGACGCCGAATCGCGTCACGATCATCACCGATTCCGCCGCGGCGCGAGGATCGCCCCCGATACCGACGTAATGCTCGATGCCGCTGTACAGCCCTTCGGTGTTTTCCCGCACCAGGACCAGGTCGATATCCTGATACCGGTAATCCGGGAGGATGGTGCGCACCGGGCGGACGTTGGCGTAGAGATCGAACTCCTTCCGAAGGGCTACGTTGATGGACCGGAATCCAGCACCCACCGGCGTCGTCAGCGGTCCCTTCAGCGCGATCCGGGTCCTCCGTATCGAGTCGAGAGTATTGTCGGGAAGCGGAGTGTTGACTTCGTGGAGGGCAGCCATTCCGCCAAGCTTGCGGTCCCACTGGATCGAGGCGCCGCTAGCCTCGATGACCCGCACGACTGCTTCGGTGATGGAGGGTCCGATACCATCGCCGGGAATGAGTGTAACGTTGTGCACGTAGTTCGTCGTTCGTCGAAAGATTCAGGGTCCGCCGCGTACGCGGCTACCTGTTGGAAAACTATCAGCTATCAGACTGAGCTGGGCACAGGTGGCCGATCGGGCCGCTTGACCGCAGAAGGTTCGTCGGCCTTCGCGGAGCCTGTTTGTCACAGCTGTAAGCTGTATAGCTGACAGCTCACAATCTATGTCCCCCGTCCACCGGTACCACCGCCCCCGTGATATGCCGCGCCATCTCGGAGCAGAGGAAGACGACGACCTGGGCGACGTCCCGCGGATCTCCGAGTCGGCCCAGGGCTGACTTTTCACGTGCCCGGTCGAGGATCTCCGGGGGAACGCGGTCGGTGAGCCCCATCGTTCGGATGAAACCCGGGGCCACGGCGTTGACGTTGATGTTGCTGGGCCCGAGCTCGAGAGCCGCGGCCCGGGTCAGTGCGAGCAGTCCGGCCTTGGAGGCGCTGTAGTTCGCCAGGCCGAACTCGCTCTGGAAGGCATGAATCGAAGAGACGTTGACGATCTTTCCGTCGCCTTGCGCACGAAAGCGTGGGGCGACGGCCCGGATCAGGTTGAACGCGCCCGTCAGGTTCGTCTCGAGGACGGTGTTCCACTGGTCGTCCGTGAGGCGCCAGAGGGCTCGGTCGCGGGAGATGCCCGCATTGTTGACGAGGATCTGGAGACCCCCGAGCGCCTTCTCGGACCGATCGACGAAGTCGCGTACCGCATCGGGATCGCGGACGTCGCACACCTCCCAATGGACGCGCACCTCGAGTTGGGTGATCTCTCGGGCGGTACGTTTCGCCTCCTCGTCCAGGGTGCCGCTGCCCTCGCCATCGAAGTAGTTGAAGGCGATGTGGCAGCCCAAGCCGGCCAATTCCAGGGCGATCGCTCGCCCGATCCCTCTCGCCCCTCCCGTCACGATCGCGCAACGACCTCGCATCCCCCGACCGGCCAGCGCCGGCGCCGCCTGCGGATCCTCGACAACCTGCTCGAGCAGCAACTCGACTGCATCGTGAACGTCGACTGTCGGCGAGGGAATCGAGGGGACCCGCGGTGGCGACTCACGACCCACCCCCTCCGGTCCAGAGCCGATCAGCTCGTCCGAGTTGGGCATGTCGAAATCCATCCTGGAAAAGGGGTTCGGCTTGTCGAGGCTGGTTGGCGGCATTGTAAGCGTCGCCGCCACGGCATGGCAAGCGGGGGGGCACACGACCTGCACATGAAGGAGATCTACCATGCGCAACCTCTTACCGCTCGCCGCTCTCCTGTTCGTCGCGTGCGGGGCGTCCGTGCAATCGAATGGCTCCGCGGAGCAGCCCACGCTGGAAGTCGACCCGGCGATGGCTGCGCCGGGCGACTCGGTGACGCTGATTCTGAGGAATGGTACGGAAGGCGAGGTCGGCTACAACCTGTGCAGCAGCGGGCTGGAACAGCGGATCGACGAAGAGACCTGGGAGCCGATCCCAGCCGAGAGGTTCTGCACCATGGAGTTGCGAATGCTCGCCGCGGGCGAGGAGGCCACGTACTCCATCGGGCTGCCGAGCGAGCTCGAGCCGGGCGAGTACCGCTTTACCACGTCGATCGAGAGGCTACCGGCCGGAGCGTTCGGCGAGATCCAGAGCGAGGTCTTTGCTGTGGGATCCTGACGAGAGACGAGCCCTTCGAGCGGTCACTCCGTGGCGGTGGACACCGGCCTTTCTCCCTCAGCGTCGGGTCCTCCGTCCGATATATGATGCTTGATCACCGTTCCCTCGACCAGGAAGACGACGTCCTCGGCGATGTTCGTGGCCAGGTCGGCGATGCGCTCGAGGTTCCGGCTCACGAGGAAGAGGTTCATTGCGGGGCTGATATTCCGAGGTTCCTCCATCATATGCGTGAGGAGGATGCGGAACATCGAATTGTGGAGCGCATCGACGCGGTCGTCCCGAGCGCAGACTTCGCGGGCCCCTTCGGAGTCGCCCCGAACGAAGTGGTCGAGTGAATCGGAGAGCATCTCGCTCGCCAACCGGGCCATCTCTTCGATCTCGGGGAGGCGCGCGAAGGGCGGCGCGGCGACCAGGTGCTGCACGGTGTGCGCGATGTTGACCGCGTGGTCGCCGACCCGCTCGAGGTCGTTACAGATCTTCATCGCCATCGTGATCAGGCGAAGATCGCTCGCCATCGGCTGCTGAAGCGCCAGGAGATGGATGCACTGGTCGTCGATCTCCGTCTCGAGCGCGTCGAGTTCGCGATCGCCCAGGATCACCGCCTGTGCCTTCCCTTCGTTGCGCTGCAGCAGCGCCTCGACGGCGGTGCGGACGAGCTGCTCCGCGAGCGTCGACATGTCGAGTAGACGCGCTTTGAGGTCGGCCAGCTCCGCATGAAAGTGACGGGCCCCGCCGGTCGTCGCAGGACTCATCCGAACCTCCCGGTGATGTAGGCCTCCGTTCGCTCTTCGGCCGGGTTCGTGAAAATCTGGTTCGTCGGGCCGAACTCGATGAGGTGGCCCATGTAGAGAAAGGCGGTCTCGTCCGAAACTCGCGCGGCCTGTTGCATGTTGTGGGTCACGATCAGAATCGTATAGTCCTGCTTAAGGTCGTAGATGAGTTCTTCGATCTTCTGGGTCGCGATGGGGTCGAGCGCGCTGGTCGGCTCGTCCATGAGCAGCACCTCGGGCTCGATTGCGAGGGCTCGTGCAATACAGAGGCGCTGCTGTTGCCCGCCCGAGAGTGAGAGGGCGCTCACGGTCAGCCGATCTTTCACTTCCTCCCACAACGCCGCGTGGCGCAACGACTTCTCGACCAGCGCCTCGAGATCCCCCCGGTATCCATTGATCCGCGGGCCGAATGCTACGTTCTCGTAGATCGACTTCGGAAACGGGTTCGGCTTCTGGAAGACCATCCCGATCCGACGTCGAACCTCGATCGGATCGACCCCGTCGGCATACAGGTTCATCCCCCGAAAGCTCACGTCTCCCTCGATCCGCGCGCCGGGGACGAGGTCGTTCATCCGGTTGACGCAGCGCAGCAACGTGCTCTTCCCGCACCCCGAGGGGCCGATGAACGCCACCACCTGGTTCGGTTCGACCTTGATCGAGACCGACTTCACGGCCTCGGTCGCGCCATAGAAGACGGAGAGCCGCTGCGTCTCGATGACCGGAGCGGAAACGGGGGCGAGCGTCGGTTCAGCCGTCACTTCAGAGTTTCTTACTGTAGCGGTTTCGGAGCAGCACCGCGATCAGATTGAACGTCAACAAGACCGCCAGGAGCACGAGGATCCCTGCAGCGGCGATCGCGTGAAACTCAGGCTGCGGCCTGGAGATCCAGTTGAAGATCTGAATCGGCAAGACCGTGAACGAGTCCAGCGGACCGTCGGGCACGAAGGGAACGAAAGCGAGCGCTCCGATGATGATGAGAGGCGCTGTCTCCCCCACCGCACGGGACAGGGCGAGGATCGTTCCAGTCAGGATTCCCGGCATCGCCATCGGGAGGACCTGGCGGCGCACGGTCTGCCAGCGCGTAGCCCCCAGCGCGTAGGAGCCGAGCCGGATCGAGGTCGGTACGGCCCGAATCGCCTCCTGCCCCGCGATGATCATCACCGGCAGGATGAGCAGGGTGAGGGTCAACGATCCCGCCAACACGCTTCTTCCCATCTCGAGCCAGCGAACGAACACGGCGAGGCCGAGGATGCCGTAGACGATCGAGGGCACCGCGGCCAGGTTCGCGATGTTCATCTGGATCGTACGAGTCAACCAACTGTTGGGTGCATACTCCTCGAGCCAGATCGCCGTCGCGATGCCGAGTGGAAAGCTGAAGAGTGCCGTGAGGCTGAGGACCCAGATCGATCCGATCAGCGCCGCCCAGATGCCTGCGCGATCGGCGAAGCGCGATGGATAGGAGCGAATGAAGTCCCAGGAGAGGTGGGTCGCCCCTTCATTGAGAACGTCCAGGAGGAGAACGAGCAAGGCCGCGATACCGACGCAGGTCGCAAGCAGGAATATCGTCCGGAAAACCTGGCCGATGGTGTAGCGGGTCGTGCGGCGCGGTTCGAACCGACCTACAGTGGCTTTCACGTTACTCACTCGTAGACCTCCCTGAACCGCTTCAGCACGAAGAGGCTGATGATGTTCATCAGTAGCGTGATCGCAAAAAGCGTGAGCCCGACGGCGAAGATCGTCTGATACTCGACCGTACCGAAGGATACTTCACCCATGCTGACCTGGACGATGTACGCCGTCATCGTCTGCACACTCTCCAGCGGGTTCAGCGTGAGATTGGGCGTTGCGCCGGCGGCGATCGTGACGATCATCGTCTCACCGATCGCGCGAGAGATGGCGAGGATGAACGACGCCACGACCCCCGAGAGAGCGGCGGGGAGCACCGTCCGCAACGAGACCTCGAGCTTCGTCGCGCCGAGAGCATAAGCGCCCTCCCGAAGGGGCTGCGGGACCGCGCTCATCGCATCCTCGGACAAAGATGCGACAACCGGGATAATCATCACCCCAACGACGATGCTGGCGCTGAGGGCGTTGAAGATCTGGGTCTCGGGCCAGATACCCTGTAGAATCGGCGTGACGAACGTGAGGGCGAAGAAGCCGTAGACGACCGTCGGAATCCCCGCGAGTACCTCGAGGGCAGGCTTGACGATGCCGCGCACGCGGGGCGCCGCGTACTCGCTGAGGTAGATCGCGCTGGCGAGCCCGATCGGTAGGGCCACAAGCGCCGCTCCTGCAGCCACTAGCAACGAACCGGCCAGCAAGGGAAGAACACCGAACGCCTGGGGCACGAACAACGGCGCCCACCGCGTTCCCGTAAGGAACTCGATGGGCGACACCTCGACGAAGAAGCTGCTGGCCTCGACGAAGAGAACGGCGACGATGCCGATCGTCGTCAGCACCGAAACCGCGCTCCCGAGGAATAGGATCCCTGCGATCAGGGACTCCTGCACCCGCCTGCGCAGCGGGGCGCGAAGCGACGACGGCGATTCGGCCCCCCGTCCCCTCCTACCGGGCTTGCTTTCTGGCCCCCCGGCTCTCGTTCGCATGGCAAGCTCGGTTGCAGCGCCGCGGTCCACCTGGGAACCGGTCCGAGGCCGCGGAGCGAGCACATTCCCGGAAGTCGCCCGGCCGTCACGAACCCGGTCGGGCGACAGAAGTTCGTCCCCTTTCGGCCACTCCCGCTCAGCCATCCAGCGCCTGAGCGAGCCGAGCCCGCGCCTCGTCATAGCCGTTCGCTTCGAGCGGCACGTAGCCGACCTCCGCGACGAGCTGCGGTGCGACATCCAGATAGAATTGGACGAAAGACTGTACCGCCGGGCTTTCCAAGGCGCTTTCCTTCACGTAGATCATCAGTGGACGCGAGAGGGGGGCGTACTGGCCCGATTCGATCGTCTCTGGCGTCGGCTCCACACATCCACTCCCCGAATCGACGGCCACCAACTTCAGCCGATCCCGATTCTCCGCGTAATACGCGAACCCGAAGTAACCGAGAGCGTTGCCATCTCCCGACACGCCCTGCACGAGAACGTTGTCGTCCTCGCTGGCCGTATAGTCCGACCGGCTCGCGCCCGCCTCTCCGGTGATTTCCTCCGTGAAGTAGTCGAACGTGCCCGAGTTCGTCCCCGGGCCATAGAGTCGGAGCGGCTGGTCCGGCCATTCCGGGCGAACCTGCGACCACGACTGCACCGTGCTGCCCGGCGCCCAGATCTGTCTTAGTTCATCGACCGTGAGGCACTCGACGAAGTCGTTCCCCAGGTTCGCCAATACCGCCAGGCCGTCGTACGCGACGGGTAACTCGACGTACCCGATCCCGGCTGAGGCGCACGCGTCGATCTCCGTCTGAGAGATCGGCCGCGAGGCATTGCTGATATCCGTCTCGCCGCCGCAGAAGCGCCGGAACCCGCCGCCCGTGCCAGAAAGCGCGACCGTCACCCTCACTTCTCCTCTGGTCTCCGCGATGAACTCCTCGGCCACCGCCTCGGTGATCGGGAATACTGTGCTGGAACCATCCACTCCGATGGGTCCCGCCACCCCGCCCGCCGAATCACCCGTGTTACCGCACCCCGCTAGGATCGCGGCTATAACCATCCCCGCGGCCTTGGAACCTCTCCGTCCGTTCAAAAGGATCTCTTCCTTCAGGAGGCTCAGAAGCAGAACGCCCTATACTAGCCCCCGCATGTAACGGCACGGTAACGGAACGCGACGACCCAGGTAACGTGACGGAGGGCAAGAGCTATCGGCTTTTCAGCTATAGCCATATCAGCTGTTCGCTCCGGAGATCAGGGCTACGGCTCGACCGCGACGGGTCTGGCCGCGGCGCCTTCTGCCGGTGGAGCACAAAGAGGCCAATTCGTTACAGGTCGGATACGAAAACCGCGCTGAGAGATGCTTAGGATGCGCCGATGCCTGAAGGCGGTTTTGCCGCCACATCGGTCGGACCCAGACTTCAAAGCGTGGCATGAGTGCTCAGATCCTCGTTGTAGACGACGAACCGGACATTTCCGCGCTCGTCGCCTACCATTTGGCGCGTGCATCGTATCGGGTACGTACGGCTACCGACGGGGCGGACGCGTTGCGAGCGGTTGAAAACCAGCTTCCGGACTTGATCGTCCTCGACCTGATGCTTCCGGGGGTATCGGGGCTGGAGATCCTGAAGGAGCTTCGCCGGCGGCCGGAGACCCACACCCTGCCGGTGATTTTGCTGACGGCCCGCAAGGAAGAGCAGGACCGAATCGAGGGATTGCGCCTCGGAGCCGATGACTATGTCGCGAAGCCGTTTTCGCCGCAGGAGTTGATCTTGCGAGTCGGCGCGGTGCTGCGCCGGACGAGCCATGCGCCGAAGCACGAGGCGCAGGGGAAGGTGCTCCGGGTCGGGCCGTTCCTGCTGGACCCAGGAGCCGTTCGAGTCGAAGTCGGCGGCCGTGATCTGGAGCTCACGCCGACCGAGTTCAAGCTGCTTCAGGTGTTGATGGAGCGGCGCGGCAGGGTCCAGAGTCGCCGCAAGCTGCTGGAATCGGTGTGGGAGGTGACCGCGAACATCGCGACGCGAACGGTCGACATGCATGTGCAGCGGTTGCGGACCAAACTCGGGGCCGAGGCAGACTGGATCGAGACCGTACGTGGGTTCGGTTACCGCTTTCGCTCGGACGGTACTCTCGCCTGATCCTCCCCCGTTCGCCTTCCGTCGCGCCGGATCATACCCACCCGGCACGCTTCCGAGCGTCCTCCTCCCAACGCAGGTCCTCGAACCGAAGGGTAACCCATTGATCCGTATTCGGGCAGAGTTCGGCGATCTCGCCCAGCTCCGGGAGGACCTCGTTGAAGTAACGCCGCCGAAGTGCGAGAAGACGGGACCGATGATCGACGCCACAGACCGGACAGGAGAAGAAAACCGCCATTGCTTGGCACGTATGAGTGGGATGATCTTGGAACGAGAAGGGGCTCAGAACATGCTCCGTCGCTCGGGTCTCCGATAGGTATCGAATGGCACGATCGCGTAACGATTGTGTATCGGCTCGGCAGCCGTCGTACGATGGGTCGGCAGGTCAGTCCGTACGTTGGACTTGGCGCGGCCGACGGGACGAGGGGACCGGGTCAGATACCGTAGGCACTACGTGAATGCCGAGACTCCGACTGGCGCTGGAGCAAGCCAGGGGAGGCTCCGGCGGGCCGTCGAGGCGACACGGCTTGGGTTCGGGTTGACGGCGCGCGACATTCGCGAGCTTGCCCGATCGGCGGGACCACTCGGGGCACGGGCGATCTGCGTTCCCGGATGCTTCGTCGGCGCGGCTTTTGAGGGAGCCCTCCAAGTTGCCGACTGGACGCCCGACATCGTGACCGTCGCAAACTTTCCGACCGGCGACCACGAACTCGACGAGGTTGTCGCGGCCGTGCGCCGCGCGGGGCGTGACGGAGCGGATCACGTGGACGTCGTGGCTCCCGGCGCGCTCGTGGCAGAGAAGCGGTGGGGTGATCTCACCGAATTCGTGCGAATCGTGCGGGAGGACGCTGAGGACGGCTCAGGGGGACGGATCGCCATCAAGGTCATCCTGGAGACTGCCGCCCTCGACGTAGAGCGAATCCGTGGTGCGGCAGACTCGGCGGTGGAGGGGGGCGCGCGGTGGTTGAAGACTTCGACTGGATTCCACCGAGCCGGAGGCGCCACCGAGGAAGTCGTCCGGATGCTGCGCTCGATCGCCCCTCCCGAGGTTGGCGTGAAGGCATCCGGCGGAATCCAGACCTACGAGGACGCCGTCCGGATGCTCGATGCCGGCGCGGACCGGATCGGAACGTCCTCCGAAGCAGCGGTGCTGGCGGGCTACGGTGCCTGATACGGGTCGCGGCCTTATGGTCATTCCGCGACTCCAAGTCATTCCCGCGACTCCAACGTCATTCCCGCTAGGCCCGATGAGGAGGCTGCGTGTTCTCCAATGATGAAAGGATGGGTGGCGGATGGCGGATATGAACCGGAGGCAGTTTCTCAGTGCGACCGTCGTGGGCGGTGTGTTTGCGCCCTCGCTGGAGAGGCTGATGGCGTACGGAGCGGCGTCGCCCTCGGGCTACGGGAAGAGGCCGTCCATCGCTCCCTGGGATGAGTACGGCCCACTCCGGCCCGCGGGTCCCGAGCTGGCACTGCCCGAGGGATTCCAGTACGTCGTGATCGGCGTCGAAGGGCAGCCGATGTCCGATGGAGCGCCGACCCCGCGCGCTCACGACGGGATGGCGGCCTTCGAGCTTCCAAACGGTAACGTTCGGCTGATTCGGAACCACGAGGACCGCACCTGGCCGGAGGCTGCACAGCTGCACGGTTCAGAGGAGACCGCGTACGACCCGATCGGCGGAGGGGGGACCACGTCGCTCGAGATCGAGATTCACGACGATGGAACGCCCGAGTTCATCCGCGACTTCGTCTCCCTCAACGGGACGATCTACAATTGCGCCGGCGGACCGACTCCCTGGGGCACCTGGCTTAGCTGCGAGGAGACCACTGCGGGAACCCTGCGTGGGTGGCGCCGGTCTCACGGATACGTTTTCGAGGTCTCCGTCGACACCGAAGAGGCCGTACGAACGGAGCCCCTTCGGGCGATGGGCCGTTTCACCCACGAAGCCGTCGCGGTGGATCCCGAGACCGGTGTGGTTTACCTCACCGAAGATCTCACAACAGCCGGCTTCTACCGCTTCATCCCTGAATCGCCGGGGAATCTGGCCGCTGGCGGACAGCTCCAGATGATGATGGTCCGCGGGGCGCCACGTTTCGACGCCGGTAGTGGACAGGAAGTCGGGCGGGTGCTGTCAGCGGTCTGGGTCGACATCGACGTTCCCGACCCGGCAAACGCCGAGGAGGAGCCGTTGGTAGTATTCGCGCAGGGCCACCGCCAGGGCGGCGCCCGCTTCACCCGCCTCGAGGGGTGTTGGTACGCCGACGGAGCGATCTACTTCGACGCGACGAACGGCGGAAACGCAGAGGCCGGGCAGATCTGGCAGTACCGCCCGGCCGGCGACGACGAGGGCGAGCTGACCCTCATCTACGAGTCTCCCTCCCCGCAGATCTTGAACGGGCCGGACAACCTCACCGTGAGCCCACGGGGAGGCCTCGTCATCTGCGAGGACAACGACGGTCCATTCGTTCGCGGGCTCACCCCTGACGGTCGGATCTTCGACTTCGCTCGGAACTTGGCCAGTAACACCGAGTTTGCGGGCGCCTGCTTCTCCCCCGACGGTCGGGTTCTCTTCTTCAACATCCAGGGAGATACCGCCCCAGGGGGACCAGGCCAGCTCGGGATGACGTTCGCGGTGTGGGGTCCCTGGGAGGCCGGTTCGCTCTGAAGGCCGTCGATAAATCGCGCATCTCTGCGTTGCACCTCCTCGCCGCTCCCTGCGGCGTACAAAAGTACGCCTCGCGGCTCGTCGCGCGCCTTGACCTGCACGATTTCTCTTCGGCCTGCGCTCAGGCGTGCTTATTCAACAGCCTCATAGCCGATCGCCGATAGGCGTTCCCCTGGTGCGCAACTTGCACGACATATGTTTCGGCCTCCCGGCCTCTCCTTTCGGACGGTCGAACTCGACTCCCACATCGCCGATGCACACCATACGGACCCCTGCCGTACCCACGGGCCAACGAACCCTTACCGGGCGGATCCTACTCGTCGAAGATGACGACGAGGTTCGGGCGGCATTGCAGTTCCTCCTCCGTTGCGAAGGCTTCGAAGTGGAGGTGGCCGCCAATGGACGAGAGGGCATTCAGCTGGCCCGGAGCCTGCTTCCCGACGTAATCGTGATGGACCTCGTGTTGCCCGAGATGAACGGCTTCGACGCCGCGGCGGTGCTGCGTTCGGGCGTCGAGACGTCGAGGATTCCGCTCGTCGCGGTAACGGCATCCTGGCTGGGTTCGGAGCTGGAGCGCCTGCAGGGGATTGGATTCGATGGGGCGCTTCGAAAGCCCTTCTCGAACGAGGAACTCGTCGGCGAGTTGAAGCGACATTTGCCGGAGTGAATTGTCGGGCCCGTGTAAGTGTACGGGAACGGGAACGCAGTCCCGACAGGAAGTGTTCTCGGGAGGCCACGCCAAGACGCGAATTCGTGATGCTGCTGGCTTCGCAGCTCTGTCACTTCCCGCGTGAGATCAGAGAGAGACGAGCGCCATTTTCGCGGACTGGCCCAACCCCGTACATTTCCCGAATGGCTGCTCCGTCGCTTGGTCCTCAGCTCAAAGCTGGACCGCGCCGAATCCTACACGTGGATGTCGACGCGATGTTCGTGCAGTGCGCCGTCCTGGCCGATCCGGAGCGTCTGGGCGGGGTCGATCTCATCCTGGTCGGCGGGAGCCCGAGTGGCCGCGGTGTCGTGACGTCCGCGAGTTATGGCTGCAGGGCGTACGGGGTCCGGAGCGCGATGCCCACGGCGACGGCTCTCCGGCTGTGTCCGGACGCGACGGTGGTCAAGGTTCCGGGGGAGATGGTACGGACCAAGAGCCGCGCACTGGCGTCGTCTATCGCCGACTGGTCACCCGTCGCTGCGATGGCGTCGGTGGACGAGGCGTACATCGACCTCACAGGCACGGAGGGGTTGCATCGAAATGAGCCGCTCGTCGAGACTGCGCGCCGCATCCAGCGCGACCTGAAGGAGCGCACGGGACTCGATGTCTCGATCGGCGGGGCGGCAAATCGGCTAGTAGCGAAGATGGCGACCTCCTTCGCGAAGCCGGCGGGTGTCTACGTGGTGGCCCCGGGCGAGGAGGAGGCGTTCGTGGCTAGTCTGCAGCCGGAGGACCTGATCGGAGTCGGTCCGGCGCTGTTGGCTTCGCTCCGGCGGCGCGGGATCGTCGACATGACGTCGCTGCGGGCATTGGACGTGGAGACGATGGCGGCGTGGTGGGGTCCGGACCGGGCACGCTGGCTCTGGCGGCGCTGTCGGGGCATCGACGAAGGGCCGATCCGCGGCCGCGAGGGCGCCAAGAGCATATCGAGCGAGACGACCTTTCCGCGTGACGTCTCGGACCTGGGTGAGCTGGAGCGGCTGCTGCTAGGGCGAGTCGTCTCGGTGGCCGGATCGCTGCGGCGGCAAGGGTACTATGCGCGGACGATCACGGTGAAGCTGCGTTACGCCGACTTCCGCGACCGCTCTCGTAGTCGCACGCTCGTCGATTCCGTGCAGTCGGACCGAGTGATCTTCAGCGTAGCACGAGAGCTCCTGGGCGATCTGCGCCGGCACAACGAAAGGCCGGTCCGCCTCATTGGGGTTTCATTGACTGGTCTGTCGGATTCTCCAGAGCCCGAACAGCAAAGCCTGATTGCCCTCGTGCCGCCACGCGAGAACGCCCGTGACCGGGCGCTCTCGGCGGCCGTCGACCGGATCCGCGACAAGCACGGACGCGTGATCGCCCCTGGCTCCGTCCTGGCCGATCAGAGACGGAGTCGGGAAGGCGACGGCTGACTGACTGATGCGGGCCAGAGGCCGCGGTGCGGTGGAACTCGGTCCCACCAGATTGGCTTCCCCCTGGGAATGCCCGCGTCCTCGCCCGGTCAGGCGTACCCGGAGTGCACTTCCGACCCACGAGCGCGCGCTGGAGCCTGTGCGTTGCTCGCCCCGAACGATCCATCTAGATTCGCAGGCTCTCCGACGATGCGGAGATCCCTTACACAGGGTCGGGGGAATTCCCGATGCTTGGCCTACTCGTGCCAAGGTTGATTTGCTGAAAGAGAATCGACGCCGGACGGACCGGCTCTCCGCTTGCCGACGAATCCGGGTCTGGAGCGAATGAACGACCGAATTCTGAAGGCCGTTCGTCGTGAACCGGTGGACGCCACGCCCGTCTGGTTCATGCGACAGGCGGGGCGGTCACTGCCGCGTTATCGCGAGCTGAGGGCCGAAGTCGGGATGTTCGAGATCCTGCGGGATCCGGAAGCGGCGGCGGAAATCACCACGCTCCCCCTCGAATACTTCTCTGTCGATGCGTGTGTGCTGTACAACGACCTTTCCACGCCGTTTTTCGGTGCCGGGTTCAATGTGGAGATGCGGCCGGGTGTGGGCCCCGTGGTCGACTGGCGGATCCGCGAGCCCGCCGACGTGGATCGACTTCAGGCTTACGATCCGCGCGTAAAGATGGACTACATCATGGCGCAGATCCGCCTCCTTGCCGCCCGGCTCGACGTGCCTGTGCTCGGTTTCGTCGGCGCACCCTTCACCCTCTGCTCATACCTGATCTCGGGCCCCGGCTCGCGAAACCAGGAGGAGACGAAAGCGTTCATGTGGCGGGAGCGCGAGGCCTGGAACCGGCTCGCGTCGTTCTGGGCCGATCACATGGCCGACTTCGCGATCGCCCAGTTCCAGGCCGGAGCCGGTGTGGTCCAGGTCTTCGATTCGTGGGCCGGCCACCTCGGCGTGGAGGACTACGAGGAATACGTTCTGCCGCACATGTACCGGATTTTCACGCGGTTGCGGGACGCGGGGGTGCCAACGATCAACTTCCTCACGGGAAACCCCCGACTCCTTCCGCTCATGGCGGAAGCCGGGGGCGACGTGATCGGCGTCGACTGGCGTATCCCGATCGACGAGGCCTGGAGGGTCGTTGGCGAGGATCGCGGTGTGCAGGGGAACCTCGATCCCGTCGTCCTGCTCGCCGGCCGCGACGCCGCACTTCGTAAGGCGAGGGATGTGCTCGATCGAGTCAATGGCCGGCCCGGCCACATCTTCAACTGTGGCCATGGCCTGCTCCCAGGGACGGATCCCGACGTGCTGAAGGCGGTCGTCGACTTTGTGCATGAGTACCGAGCATGATAGCTGCGCTCTTCGTTCCGATCGCCTCGAGGCTGACGAGCTTCGCAGGGTGACCGCCACCCGCAGCCTGAGAATCGCTCAAACCGGTCATTCCCGCGAAGGCGGGAATCCAGCCGCTGGATCCCCGCCTTCGCGGGGATGACGGCTGGCGAAGTACCACCAAACGGACGATCCAACCGTTCCGATGCCTCGAACCGCTGTCCTTCTGCTCAACTTCGGCGAGCCCGAAACCCCGACGATGGGGACCGTCGTTCCGTTTCTCGAGCGGATCTTCGCGTTGAACGCCCCTCTGATGGGGCAGGACGGTCCGTCCGATGAGGAAGTACGGGCACGGAGTCGGGCGCTCGCGGAGGCCCGGGCACCGGGGCTGATCGAGGAGTATGAAGAGATCGGCGGATCGCCACTCCATCGGCAGGCCAGGGAACAGGCGGAGGCGCTCGAAACCGAGTTGCGAGCGAGGGGTCACGACGTCATCGTGGTGCTGGGAATGCAATTCACCGAACCGTCGATCGCGGAGGCCATCGGAAACGCTCGCGCCGCCGGAGCCCGGTCCCTCGTCTCTCTCCCCGTTTACCCGCTGAGCGGGCCGACGACCAACCTCGCGGCACTCCGGGAGGTGGACCGACAATTGGGGATCCAGGAGTGGTCGGTCCCGAATCGTCAAGTTGCCGGGTGGCATCGACATCCGTCATACCTTCGGACCCGCGCTAGTGCGATCCAGCGACTCCTCGACGAGAATGGCCTCTCTCTCCAGGACGCGGGGACCAAGCTCATGTTCTCGGCCCACGGTACGCCGCTCAAGTATCTTCAACAGGGAAGCCGCTACGAGGAGTACGTGAAGGAGTTCTGTGCCGCGGTCGCCGAGGCCGTGGGAGCTTCGGACTACCTCCTCGGGTACCAGAACCACACGAACCGGCCCGGCGTCCAGTGGACCCAGCCGAACATCGAGAAGGTCGTCAGTGAAATCGGCGCCGAACGGATCGTGGTGGATCCCGTCTCGTTCATGCACGAACAGTCCGAGACGCTCGCGGAACTCGACGTAGAGCTACGCGAGGAAGTGGAGGAGCGTGGAATCGACTTTTATCGGGTCCCGATCCCGTACCTCGCGGCGGATTTCATCGCCGTGCTCGCCGATCTCGTGGAGTCGGCATGCGTCGGACTCGCGGATGCGAGTAGGGACGTTCGACTGCACCAGTGCAGGTGTAAGCCGACCGCAGGTACGCTCTGCACCAACGGAGCACGTTGACCACGACCGATGAACCGATCCCGCCGCCGGCGAGCGGTGGCCCAAACGAGAGGAGCCCCCGAATGAGTCACGGAAAGAGCTTCGCAATACTCGCGGCCCTCCTGCTGGTTGGGACGGCAGCGTTCGCTTGGACCGAGCGGACCGCCGAGGCTACGGAAATCGTCGTTTACGCGACGCCCACCTGCGGATGTTGCAGTGCTTGGGTCGAACATCTGCAGGAGAACGGCTTCGAAGTCGAAGTCGTTCACCAGGATGACCTTTCAGCCATCCGCCGCGAACACGGGCTTCCCCCGGAGCTGATGTCCTGTCATATGGGGATCGTCGAGGGCTTCGCAATCGAGGGACACGTTCCTGCCAGCACCGTTCAGAGGCTGGTTGCTGAACGCCCCGCGGTTCTCGGGATTGCGGCACCGGGTATGCCGATGGGCTCCCCTGGGATGGAGCATCCCGACGGCATCACACAACAGTTTGAGGTCTACTCCTGGGACGCGAGCGGTGCGACGGAGATCTTCGAAACCATCAACTGAGCCGGGCCGTCGCCCTGCCTTTCGGGATGCGGCTTTCTTCCTTCGTCGGACGTTCTGAGACGAGAGGCGGCGCGAATCGCGGCGTTCGTCGATGAGCGAGCGCACGGTGGTTGCCGTCGTCGGTGCTGGAATAACGGGGCTCTCGCTGGGCTATCATCTCGCCCGGGCGGGGGTCCCGCACGTCGTCCTGGAAGCCGAAGGTCGACCGGGCGGCGTGATCCGAAGCGACCGGGTCGAGGGGCATCTGGTCGAATGGGGCCCTCAGCGGACGCGGCTGACGATTGCAATGCAGCAGCTCGTGGCCGAGCTCGGCCTGGGCCCGCGTGTGCTAACCGCCCCCTCTGGGCTGCCCCTCTACGTCTATCGCGCCGGCCGGCTACGCGAAGTGCCCTTCTCGGTCGGCCAATTCCTGCGCTCCGACATCGTCTCGTTCTGGGCGAAGCTCCGAGCTGCCGCGGAGCCGCTGACGGCTC
Source organism: Gemmatimonas sp. (assembly GCA_009380025.1). Classification (GTDB taxonomy): domain Bacteria; phylum Gemmatimonadota; class Gemmatimonadetes; order Longimicrobiales; family Longimicrobiaceae; genus WHSP01. Next base: position 18,957 of record WHSP01000051.1, read on the forward strand.
CCGCTCGCGACGATGAGTCGGTTGCGGATTACTTCATCCGCAAGCTCGGCCGCCACGTCTACGAGAACATCGCCGGTCCGCTCTACGGGGGTCTGTACGCTTCGGATCCAGCTGAAATGGTCGTCGGCCTCTCGCTTCGACACTTGCTCCGGGAGGTCGGCGTAGAGCGAAGCTTGTTGGCGACACTTCTCCGACGCGGCGGAGCGGTCGACCCTCCACCCGCATGCTCCTTCATCGATGGAATGGAGGAGTTGCCGCGTGCCCTCTACGAGTCCGACCGCGCCAATGTCGTGCTCGAGGCGCCCGTCTTGGGTCTGGAGGCGAGTGGCCGGGGTTGGCGGGTGGAAAGCGAGAGTAGAACCGTGGAGGCGGATCGTGTCATCCTGACTACACCCGCCCGAGCCGCGGCGCGACTGCTCGCGGAAGCCGCGCCAACGGCGGCGGCTGCGATCCGGCGTCTCCACTACAATCCACTCGCCGTCGTCCACCTCCGCGCGCATACTGAGCTCGTCGGGCTTGGCTACCAGGTATCCCTGGCCGAGCGGCTAGCGACGCGCGGCGTCACGTTCAACGATAGCCTCTTCGATCGCGAAGGGGTGTATACGGCCTACCTCGGCGGGTCGAGGGCGCCGGAGGTCGTCGGCTGGAGCGACACCGAGATCGGGACCGTGGCCGTGCGCGAGTTCCAGCAGGTCACCGCCTACGAGGCTCGCCCCCTCTGGGTCGAGCGGGAAGCGATGCCCGCGTGGGACGCCTCATGGGCTGCCTTGATCGGGATATCCCTACCGCCCGGTCTCCGAATAGCCGCGAACTGGGAGTCGCGTCCGGGGCTGCCGGGGCGGCTCGCCCAGGCGAAGCGCCTCGCGGAGGAGTGCGCGAGGGAGGCAGGGGGGCATCGACCGGTCTCGGCCTGAGGGCCGCTGGAGGTGGCCCCGGCTTCCGCGTCGTCACTCGGCGCCGAACAATGACGGCGAGGCGCGTGCTGCTCACTCCCGCGCCGAAGCGGTCCGACTCCTGCGGCCTGATATCGAGTCGAACGCGATTTGCATCGGTCCACCTACTCGCACAGGCCCGATGGCCGGTGCGATACCCCGGCGGGGACTCGATATGACCCGAGACCGCAACCACTTCGCTCGCTCGATCCTGGCCGCGTCAGACCTTTCCGAGGCTTCCGATGAGGCGGTTCAGCAGGCCGCTCGGATCGCCAGGCGTGGAGGGGCGGTGTTCCACGTCGTGAGTGCCTATCCGGCGCCGGAAACCGGCCTGACCGGTGCCACGAAAGGCCCATCCGACGCCGTGACTTCAGAGGTGCAGTCGGCTCTTCTGGTACAACTCCGGCGAATCCTCGGGAAGGATGAACAGCCGGCCACCGCCGAGATTCGCTTCGGCTCCCCGGCCTCCGTGATCCTCGAACGCGCCCGCGAAGTCGGCGCGGAACTCCTGGTGCTCGGCGTGCACCGAGGACGCGAGGTTCAAGCAGAGTTCCTGGGCACCACCGCCGATAAAGTGCTCCGCTCAGCCGAAGTTCCCTGCCTGGCGCTACGGCGCCCCGTACCGATCCCGATCGGTTGTATCGGGGTCGCAACGGATTTCTCGACCGCGGGCGATCGAGCGGTCGATCTCGGAATGGAATGGGGGAAGTGGCTCGGCGGCAACGACGGAGAGGGCTCTGCGCGGCTCCATGTCGTTCACGTCCTGGATCCAGCCAGGGAGGCCGAGCTGGACGAGTGCCAGGCCCGTCTCACGAACAACGTCGAGGCTCATGCCGCCGGATGGGCTTCGCAACGATCACCGCAGATCACTTCTGAAATCCTTCTTGGCTCCGACCCGGCGACCGAGCTCGTCGGCTTGGCCCAGCGGAAGGAGATCCAACTGCTCGTCGTGGGAACGCATCGAAAGAGTGCCTGGCAGCGGAGCAACCTCGGCTCCGTCTCTTCCGCCCTTGCCCGTCGATCCCACAGCCCCGTCCTTCTGGTTCCCGCCGCTGCAGGAGCCGTCGACGCCAATGCCCTCAACTCGGATCCGCCAGCGGGGTGAGCACCGCTTCCGCGACCTCGGCATCGCGGCGGTGCACTGCCAGGGCGATCGCCTCGGCCGCCGGGCCAAGCGGAAGCTGGGATCCGTCTTCGCTGAGCAGGAGCGAATAGATCCCTGCGTTCAGCAGCTCGATCTGCGCCTCATCAGCGCGAAGGAGATCGGCAAACGTTCGTATGACGACAAGGCTTTCGGACATCGCTCCCTCATCTCGTCTGATGTGCGCGGCTTACCGGCCGAGGGCTAACCTGCAAGAGCCCTGCCCGATTGCATCTACAATTGGGACAATAAGTTACAGTGCTATCGACGAAGGCTCTTGACTCGTTCCGCCCAAGAAGGGACTGAGTTCCGCGCCAACTGGCACCGGAGTTGCCGCCACCGTCCCCCCAACTGTGTCCCGGCACCCCCTGCCGGACAACCTTGCAGGATGACTGCAGCCAACGGAAAAGGGTGGATGAGAACGAGAAAGGTAGTGTCATCACGCGTCGACCAATCGGCCATACTATTGGTACTACTGAGTTTGGCCGGAGCTCGGGAGCTTGCCGCCCAGGTGTTCACTCCGACGTACATGGCTCCCCAGGGGACGTCTGAACTGGGACTCTACATCAGCGACGGACCAGGAGATTTTGCCCTGGAAGGAATCTGGCGGAACGATCTGGGAGACATCGATGTGGGGATCCGAGCGGGCTTGGCGGACACGCAGGATCTGACGCTCCTGGTAGGCGGCGAGATCCGTAGTCCCCTTATTCTGGCAGACCCGCTCGAGATGGCCGTGACCGGACACGTGCAGGGAGCGTTCGGCGACGCGGAAGGGCTGGGAATCCTCGCCGGCCTCACGCTGGGCCAGACATTCGAGGTCGATGAGTTGGCGTTCACCCCCTATCTGCATCCGCGGCTCGGGCTCGTCGACAACCTTGGCAACGACGACCTGGATCTGGACTTGCTGGCCGATTTTGGGCTGGACGTCCGGATCACACCGGAACTCGATCTGCGGCTCGGGATCGGGTTCGGATCGCCCGTCGACTGGGGGATTGGATTTGCATGGCGGTGAGGGTGACCCGATCTATCGCATAGCGCTGAGGGGCAGCCGATGAAGCAAAAATTGCCGCTGTTATTGATGTTCCTTCTCGCAACCGGTTGTGGCCGACCGGCCTCCCTCGAGGGCCCCGCACCGGAGGGGGCCCTCGACTGTGCCCTCGCCTACGCCGACATCGCTGGCTATCAGCTGGTCGATGGCGGCTCGGAAGACGGGTTCCTGCGGCTGATCCAGCGGATCGAGGCGGACCCGGCGGACGCTCGGCCGGTGCGGGCCCAACCGGACCCTGCCGACCAGCCCACGATCGAGCGCGTGATCATCCAGCAGAACGAGCTATTGGTGCAGGTCGACCGGGACAGGGTGCTGTTCACCGTGATCCGCGAAGTAGACCTTCCCCCGGAAAGAGGATCCTCGGCTACGGATCAGGCGAGGACGATGTTGGAGATGTGCACGATCTCACCGCCCACGTTCCCCGAGACCCAGGACGTAACCAACCCGCCGCCCGCCGGGGCACCCCTCTGACCGACTGGTTCGCGCTGGTGGCGCGTTCGCGGCTCCGGCCCTATCATCCGGCCCGTGCCTGGTACCCGGAGCCCGATTCGACCACCATGACGACGCACCTCTTCATTGTCCATTTCCCCGTCAGCCTCATCCTTGCAGGCGTGATCATCGACCTCGTCGGCGCAGCCGTCGGCGATAGTAGCGCACGGGGATGGGCGGGTCGACTCCTGATCGCGGGAGGCTTTTTTGCGTTCCTCGCCTTCGGAACGGGTGAAGGTGCCAAGTTCGCGGCTCTGGCGTCGCAGGAGCTCGATGCACAACTGCTGACGCGGCATGAGGAGTGGGGAAGCATCGGTGCCTGGGCTCTGCTGATCCTGGCCTTTCTGCGGGCGATATGGCGCAACCGTTTCGACGGCGCCCACGGATGGCTGAACGCGGGAATCGGCGTAGTCGGCGCTGCACTCGTCGTTGTGATCACGCTGTCGGGTACCCTGGTCCGACACGGACCCTGATCCTCGACGCGACGTGTCGAGCGTCCTGAGCCCATGAGCCGAACGTGATCGAGGGGGGTGGAGTTCCGGTTTACCTCGCGTTCGTGGCGGGAATCGTCTCCTTCGCCTCCGCCTGCGTCCTTCCCATCGTGCCCGCCTTCTCGATCTTGGTAGGGGGACTCACACTGGTGGGTCGGCAGCGCCTGACTGCCGGTCGCGGCGGCTGGACGGCGATCCGCTACTCGAGCCTGTTCATTCTCGGGTTCGGCGGCCTGTTCATTCTCATGAGCGCAACCGCGTCGGAGATCGGTAGCCGAGCCCGCGACGCCGTCCCAGCCGTGGAAGTCATTGGTGCCGTCACGCTGGGTATCGTCGGATTGTCGCTCGCATTTTCGTCGCGACTGCGAACGCGCGACGGCGAATTGGGGCTCGGCCCGCACGCTCTCCTGGGCACCTGTGCCGTGGGTGCCGGTGCCGGGTTCGCTGCCGCCTGGACTCCGTGCATCGGCCCCGTGCTCGCCGAAATCCTTCTGTACGCCGCGTTTCCGTCGACGCTCGCAGAGGGGATCGGCCTGCTGATCGTCTACTCTCTCGGTCTGGCGGTACCCTTCCTCGGCATCGCATTCGCCGTGGGTTGGTTGATGGTCCGAGTGCCGGAGACGGGGTCGGTCGGTTCCGTTCTGATCCGGGGCGTCGGTGCCGCACTGGTCCTGTTCGCCGGTCTCCTGCTGACGGGTCGGTTCGCTGCCTTCACCGCCTATCTTTCAGGCTACGGCCTCGCAATCGAGCTCGGGCTCTAAAGTACCTCTTGTCACAGTTGCGGCGACGTATTCAGAGTCCCCAAGAGTGGTCATCCCCGCGACGCATGCCCCCGCGGTAGTAGGCGGGGGGCGGGGATCCAGTGCCTCAGTCGGCTGCGGTGCTCTGGATTCCCGCCTTCGCGGGAATGACGAATGGGATGTCCAGGAATGCGTCGTCATAGCCACCACACCCTCGCCCGACGAGGAGCACGTGGACGCCGGCAAATACCCCTGATTGAACCCAGGAGATACTGCTTTGCATAGTCGACACTGCAGACCGCTCAGTCAGCTGATCCAACTCGCCACTGCCCTATTTGCCTGTGCACCCGCCAATACCGCGGCGCAGGCCGTCCCCCGGGCGACTGCCGCGTCCATCGAGGCCGATGACCTGCGCCTTCGCATCGGATTGCTCGCCGCCGACTCGTTGCTTGGCCGGGACACCGGGGCTCCCGGGCTTCGCACCGCTGCCGACTACCTGGCAGCGGAGATGTCACGGCTGGGGCTGGAGCCGGCCGGAGACGACGGGACGTACCTCCAGCGGGTCCCGCTCGAGCGACGGTCGACCGCCGCCACCGTGACGGGCAGCACCCCGGCGGGCGACCTATCGCTCGGGCCGGGCGAGATTCTTCCGGTTTCCGGTCTCGGCGGTCTTCCGGTCTCCTCCAGGGAGGGCGGAAGTGGGCCGCTGGTCTTCGCCGGCAGCATTGCCGACCCGGACGTTGGCGCGAACGAGCTCACCCTCGAGGACCTCGAGGGTGCGGTCGTCATCGTCCGGTTCAACCTTCCAGCGGATGCGGATCCTGCCACCGCGCAGCCGCGGCTGCCGATCGCGTCGCTCTTCGGTCCCGAGAGCCCCGCGTCTGCAGTCCTGCTCGTTGCCGAGGAGGCCGAGGAGGACTTCTGGGAGTTCGCCACCGAAGTCTCGCGAACGGGAGCCGTTGCTCTGTCTGACCCGTCGGGCGTGGGGCCGTCTGGCCCGCCTTTCTTCTTGATCTCGATTCCCGTTACGGAAGACCTTCTGGGTGAGGGTCTGGCCACCGCTCGTCTGCCGCGTACAGAGCTCGGTTCGCTTCAGTTCGAGCTGGAAGAGACCGTCGAGCAGATCGATGGGTGGAACGTAGCGGCGGTGCTACCGGGGAGGGAGGCCGAAAGGGCGGAAGAGTACGTTGCGCTGGGCGCGCACTACGATCACATCGGAGTGGGGACCCCGGTCGCCGGGGATTCGATCTATAACGGGGCCGACGACAACGCCTCGGGAACCTCGGCGCTCGTCGAAGTGGCCGAAGCCATGGCATCACTGCCGGACGAGGACCGTCCGGCCAGATCGGTCCTCTTCGTCTGGAACACGGCCGAGGAGGCGGGCCTGCTAGGATCCGAGTACTTCACGGATCAGCCGACAGTGGAGCGAACCGCGATCGTCGCTCACCTCAACCTCGATATGGTGGGGCGCAACCACCCGGATTCCCTGTTCGTCGTCGGCTCGCGGCGCATCTCGAGTGAACTGGGTGACGCCGTCGAAGAGGTCAACGATCGGCAAGCCTCGCCGTTCGTCCTCGACTATACCTACGACTCACCGAACCATCCGGAGCAGCTCTACTGCCGCTCCGATCACTACAACTATGCTCGCTACGGCATCCCGGTGGTGTTCATGTCGACCGGCCTCCACGACGATTACCACGCGACCTCCGATCATACGGAACTCATCGACTTCGAGAAGGCCGCGCGCGTGAGCCGGTTCGTCTCCGACATCACGCGTACCCTGGCCGATCTTCCCGAGAGACCGGTGGTCGATCAGGACGTTCCTCCGCTCGGCACTCCCTGCCAGGGCTGAAGGCCGTTGATAAATCGCGCAGCTCTGCGTGTTAACAGATGCTTCCTTCGGGCGCCC
>WHSP01000052.1 GCA_009380025.1 Gemmatimonas sp.
CGCAGGGAGCGGCGAGGAAGTGCAACGCAGAGCTGCGCGATTTATCGAAGGCCTTCTAGACGAGCGGGTCCCCCTTGAACGAGTCGGAGTCCGCGGCTCCGGGCTCCGGGTGGAGCATCCGGTCGACCTTGCTCTCCCGGATCGGGCGGTTGGCGTCCTTGCTGGGCGGGGGAACCCGCGCCGGCGTGGGTCCGCGTTTCGCCTCCGCGGCGCTCTCGGCCTCTTTTTTACGGTCGAGTCGGACCGTATCGTCGAGATTGCTGTGCCCGCGCCCCGTTTGCGGAAGGTTCTTGTAGTCGGTCGCCCCGGCCTCGGCAGGATCGATCCTGTATTGGTCAGATCGCTTCACGGCGCCCTCTCCCATATTGGGGTAGTAAGTAGTTGACATGTAAATACTTACATTATTCATGCCGACCCGACCTTCGACCGCTGGGACTCAGAACGAGGGGCCCAACCGGAGGTAGAAGGAAGCTGAGCGGGAGGCACCGGAACGTACCGGTAGGGCGACCCCGGCACGGAGGGGCAGGTTCGAGAAGTAGCCGAGCCGGAGGCCGAGAATCCCTTCGATCCCGACGGACAGGAGCGGATCTGGGTCGGTCGGTGCGATCTCGGAAGCGATGGCGCACGGAGTGGAGCACCAGGCGGTTCCGCTGTCGAGGAAGACATCGCCCCAGAGCCGATCGAAGGCGAGCGGCAGGAGGCGGAAGCCGCGTTCCACGAGGGCGATAGGGAAACGATACTCCACCGAGCCGCTGAGGACCCGATTGCCCCACTGCACACCGGACGGAAAACCGCGGACAGGAAAGTCGATATCGGATCCGCCGGTGTCGAGATTCCCGAGGCCGATGTCGGCGCCGGAAGCGCCGCCGAGGCTGAAACCTGGGGTGGCAGACTCGCTCACGACCGAGGCGTCGACGCGGATGGCGAGAACCGGTGAGGCGAATCCGTACCAATCGAGCGCCTGGAAGGCCCGGCCCCGGAGGGTCGTCTGCCAGTAGTCACGGCTCGACGGATCCCATTCGGGCGTTTCGAGAAAGCGTCGCGCCTCGAGGCTGGTCGAAACGAAGACCCCCTCCTGAGGTCCGAGTGAAAGGGCATAGCCGCGCACGGAAGAGTATCCGATGCCGGCCCGGGCACCGAGGTCGAGAGGGAACTCTCGCAAGGAAGTCCCGTCTACGAGCTCAGGCTCTCGCCAGCTGAGGCCGAGCTTGCGGAGGTCGAGGCCGGTTTCGAGGAAGACACGGGAGCGCCAGCTGGGCAGGACCCAGGAGAGGACCCCCTCGACGTAACGCTCCTGCCGCAACACGTCGCTAGGCAGTTCGGACTCGGGGCCGGCGGACTCGGCCTGGACCCCCCACTCCTGTGCCGCTGCGATCCCCAGCACGGGATTGCCCCACCCGCGGTAGCGGTACCCGAAGCCGGCATCGAAACGGGGCCCCTCTGGATATCCGAGTACGTCGAAGGCCCAGAGGTGCCGTTGAATGACGTCGACGCCTGAAAGGCCGATGCCCGCCCCGAAGCCGACATCGGCGTCGGCGCTCAGCGCGATTGCCCAGTGGGTGGGCGCCACGGTCGGCCACGAAGAATAGGGGCGGATCGGCCCACCAGCCTCGGCATCGAGCTGCGCTTCAGCGTTCGGCGACGCGAGGCCCTCACCCTGCTCCGGTGGCCGGGCTTCCCACCAACTGGCTGGATCGAAGGGGATCGTCGCGATATGGAATCCGTCCGACCGGTAGTAGCTGAACACAATCGTGGCGCCGTCCGGCGACACATCCGGCTCGGACGCCCCGGTGAGGACGTTGGTCACCTGCCATAGCCGCCCGGAAGCGAGCTCGTAGGCGAAGAGGTTCCGAATCCCGGTTCGATCGGACGAAAAGAGGAGGAATCGACCGTCGGAAGACCAGGTCGGATCGCTGTCCACCGCCCTGTCCCGGGTTACCTCGCGAACAACCTTTCCGGCCGGATCGAGCACCACGACATCGTACAAGCCGCCCGCGGACCATCGGCTCGCAGCGATTCGATCGCCGTCGGGCGACCATCGCGGTCCCGACCAGTACGTGTCGAGATCCTGGTCCGTGACGGGCGCCACGGCCCCGGTCTCGAGGTCCACTTGCACGAGGATGTTGGTTCCCTGAGCGCTCGCGACAGCAATCGCCGAGCGGCCATCCGGATGGGAATCGGCTTCCCAGACTCGGGCATCGCCGGTGACCTCTCTCCCGCGGCCGCCGCGTCGCGCGACGTGAAGATCAGAGTAGAGTCGGTACGGTCCGTCGAAATCCAGTTGGCCGTAGAGGATCGCGTCCCCGTCGACCCAGCTCGGCGGGCCTGTCGAAGAGCGTTCGACGGCCGTGGATGTCGACCCGTCGGGCTCGAGGATCCGAATCGCGGCGTCGTCGCGTCCCGTGCTCGCGGCGTAGGCGATCCTGGAGCCGTCCGGCGAGAAACGAGGATGCCGAGCGATCCGGCCCTCCGCCGTCACGATCTCGGGCGCCGTGATTCCCTGCCTCGAGGCCGCCGCGACGAGGGTTGCAGCTTCAGCTCGCAGGCTGTCTTGCCATGCGGTCCACTCACGAGACAGGGTGGTCCCGAAGGCGCTTCGGGAGGCTGCCTCGATCCGATAGGGAATCAGCTGCCGCCCGAAAGCCTTCACGAAATCGGTGACCCGCGCCCGCCCGTATCGCTTCGCGAGGTGGTCCACGAAGAGAGCACCGTACACGTAGCGGGTAGAACCGGACGGCCAGACGACCGGATCGAACGTCGCCTCGTCGATCTCGAAGAACGCATCCTCGAGGATCGCCGTTCGAAGGATCATGTCGAAGAACGACCCGCGGACCCGCCCGCTCTCTGTGTACTCGGACTCGAAATAAGTGCCCAAGCCCTCGACGACCCAGCCTGGCGAGAAGATCTGGGGGAAGAGAAATGGATCCCGCCCGAAAACGCGGCGGAGGGGCGGCCAGACGCCCCCAGCATGCTCAAAATGGAAGATGTGCACGAGCTCGTGGAGCATCAGGAGCTCGAGCCAATCGTCGTGGAAGGTCAGGCTCGCTTCGCTCGCCGGCGGTTGAGCGAAGACGACGATCCGGTTGCGCGGGAAGGGTGAGGCATTTCCGTTCGAGAGGTCGACGTTGTCCGAAACCAGTAGTTCGATTCGGCCCTCGGGCGGAGGAACGAACTCCTCGGTGAGTAGCCGGTGGGCCCGTTCACCCCGTTCCGCCGCACGGCGGGCCACCCTTTCGAGCCCCTCCGTGTAGGAGACCCGGAAATGCTGGGTATCGAAGGTGAGCCAGGTGGCGTCGGGGGGGACTCCCTGCCCGACCGCTCGTTGTGGGGCGAGGAATCCGATATACAATCCGACGGCGGCGCTACAGATCAGGCCGCGTGCCCACCAGTTGCTCCGTCGGCTGCCCTGCGCTGGATTCCCGCCTGCGCGGGAATGACGGTTGGGAGACCAGGAATGACGGTTGGGAGACCAGGAATGACGGTTGGGGGCCCGGGAATGACGGATGGGGGGCTGGGAATGACGAATGGGAGACCGGAAGGTCGACGACCTGGCCTTGAGGACCCGCCCAGTCGAGGCCCGCCTCATGGGGTCGGCAACGATGCCTCCCCGCCTGCCTGCTGCCTGACGAAGGACTCCATCGCACGGAGGTGTGCCGCGGCGATCCGGCGGATGACAGTCGGATCACGAAGCGAGGCTTCCTGCTGCGGGAACATCATGAACATCGTCTCGGTCAGAACGGAAGGCATCCAGGGTGTTCGCGGGAGCGCCAGGTTCTGGAAGCGTATGCCCCTGTTGGGAAGGCCGAACTCCGCGACGAGCTCGCGCTGCATGTTGCGCGCGAAGCCCAACGACTGCGGCCAGTAATAGAAGTCGGTCGTCCCGTGGTTCTCGAACGGGTTGACTCCGTTCGGGAACGCGTTGAAGTGGACCGAGACGAAGAGATGCGCATTGCTCTCCATGGCCCGGATCGGCCTCTCGATCAGAGGGACGATCGTCTCGTCAGTCCGGATCGGAACCACCTCGGCTCCGGCCGCCTCGAGCATCGGGATGAGCTGCTGAACGACGGAGAGAGTAGCGTCCACTTCACGCAGCCACGTCGGCCCCACCGCTCCCGTGTCGTCCTCGCTTCCCTTGTGTCCGGCATCCACTGCGATCCGGAGACCACTCAACGGGCTCGAGGGGTCGATCCTCGGCGGCCGCCGAACCTGGAGCACCAGGTAGCGGTCCTCCCACCGGTAGCGGAATCCCCAGAGAGGTTCGTCGAGGTTCAGATTGAAGCGGAAGACGTCGTCGGTCAACTGTTCCCAATCGACCAGGTCGACGAAGTCGTTCTCGGGTCCGTAGCCCACGTACGCTGGACTTCCCGTGGCGCCATAGAACTCGATCGAGAGCCGATCCTTGGCTGGGTCGATCCGGAAAGGCACCCGCTCAGACATGGAAAAGCGGACATCTACCCATTCGGCATAGGGCACGAGCTCGATGGCTGGTCCGACGACGACGCGTACCGGCGGCGTCCCGACGGGGAGGAGCTGGACTCCATCCGCAGAGACCCACGACGTGGTGTTGGGGCCGAGTCGAACTCTGTAAAAGCCTGCCGCTTCGCCGTCGATGGTGAGGCGAGTTCCGTTCGGCCAGAAGAAGTCCCACGCCTGGTCGGGCCCGACCGCACGTTGGCCGGCGAGCATGCCATCCGCACGCGAAGTGGCGACGACGCCAACCCGTGGGTGCATCGGGTCGAGCATCCCGATCGTCGTGTTGAGTGGAACTCGTACGACCTCGACTCCGCGGGTCAACTCGAGGATCGGCTCCTCCTGCGCCTGTTGCGTCCGCTGCTGGTACAACCCTTCGGCAGGAATGAGGGTCGGCCCGTCGACCTGCGGATCCGCCGCTACGAGGTGGCTGGCGAGCGGGAAGCTCCCGACGTACTCCGAGACCCCGGCCTCCGTCTCCGCCACGTCCAGCAGGAAGCCGCTGCTTCGGTTGACGGCTTCTCGCTCCACCAGCGGAACCACCGTGCCGTCCGGCAGAATCAACCGAGCAATGCCGGCGGGCGATCCCCGAAAGCTCACCTCGATCGGTTCACCCCGAACCGCAGTCGAGACGTCTCCAGCCGAGACGCTTTCCTCGTCGATCCAGAGTCCGGTGCTTGGGGGCAGTCGTGCCGCCCCCGAAAGCTGGATCGTGCGGGTCGCGCTAACCGTTTGCCCCTGCGCAGTCGCGCCAAGCTGGTAGACGCCATCTTCGGGGAGGGGAAGGAAGGCCAGCCATGCGCCGTTCTGGGCGACCTCGACCGGAGCTCCGTTGATCGTCAGGGAGGCGTCCCCACGCCCTACGTTTCCAAAAATGAAGTTGCTGTCCACAGGTGTGATGGTGCTGCCCTCCGGCGGATAGACGACCTCGATTCGAAGGTCACCGAGCACGGTCGGCGGTTGCGGCAGGCGCGGGCCGACAGGCGTGGGCGCCGGAGCCGGAGTGGGCGCTACGCCCCGAGAGGCGGGGGCACAGCCGCATGCGACCACCAGGGCGGAGGCAAGGATCCGCAACGGCGCCGCTGAGAACATCAATGTTCGCATCTGTCGTGCTCCATCGGAGTCAGGTGTTGTCATCCCCGCGCAGGCGTCGCGCAGGCGGGGATCCAGCGGCTGGATTCCCGCCTGCGCGGGAATGACTACGGGCTCCGTGCATCCGCGTGAGACTCGCAGTCTCGGGATGGCGACCGCGACGCCCATCCTCGAACGTGGCCATTCCCGATCAGGCGACCGTCCAGCCGAGGGTGGTCTCGTCGAGGCGCTCACTCGGAACGCGCTGCCCTGGTAGCGACAGAACGTAGCCGACGAACAGTGTGACAACGAGGCCGATGGCTGTCGACCAGATGAACGGGACTGGCTCGATATCCAGCCACTCGTACATCCGCGGCAAGCCGAAGTCGTTCTCTGTCATCATCAGGACGACGAGCGTGCCGACGATCGCGCCGGCAAAGGCACCCGTGCCGTTTGCCCTGCGTGTCAGCATCCCGAGAATGAAGAGGCCCAGGAGGCCACCAGCAAAGTACCCCATGAAGGTGAGGATCAGGTCGATCAAGGGCTCTTCGGTCCGCGACGAGTAGATGCCGACGCCGATCCCGACGAACCCGGCCGTGATCACCACGGCCTTGGCGAAGAGCAGCCGAGAGGCCTCCTCCGTCTGGGGCCGGAAGCGGGTCAGGAAGTCGACCGTCAGGGCGGCGGCAAGCGAGTTGAGCGCCGAGTCGAGGCTGGACATTGCGGCGGCGAATACGGCCGCGACCAGAGCGCCGGTCAGCACGGGCGGCACCTGGGTATTCACGAAGTGCGGCATGATCTGATCGGGGGTCAGGTCGGCCGGCATCAACTCCGGGAATCGCTGATAGAAGATGAAGAGGAACACGCCCAGCAGAAGCGAAAGGGTGACACCGATCGCGCCCGCTCCGACCCCCATCAGCAGCGCGCCCTGCGCTTCTCGGGGGTTCTTCACGGTCATGTACCGCTGCACCGGCTGCTGATTGGTGCCGAAGAGGGAGAGGGCCAGCAGCCCGTAACCGAAGATGGACGTCAGCAGCCCGGTCGGGGCGAAGGGTTCGTCCAGATGGACGATGTCCACCTTTCCCAGCACGTCCGCTTCGAAAAAGGCCGTCTGCCACCCTCCCGGCGTGGAGAACACGACCACGGCCATGGCCCCGATAATCCCGATGCTCATGATGGCGAACTGGATCACGTCGGTCCAGATGACCGCCGAGATACCTCCCATCACGGTATAGATGATGGCGATGATGCCGAAGAAGACCACGGCTTCTTCTACGCCCGACAATCCCGGTATGACGTCTGTTGGAACGACGGCCGAGAAGAGGAGGGCGGCACCAAAAAGAAGTGTCCCAGCACGAAGGAGCACGGTGAGCGCGAAAAGAGACGATCCCAGCAAGCGCGTCTTGAGGTCGAATCGAACCTCGAGATATTCGTACGCCGTCGTCAGGCCGCGAACCCGGTGAAAGAAGGGAATGAAGAGAGCGGCCACCAGGCCCGCGGCCAGAAAATCCCCGAGCTGATACTGCAGGTACCACATGTCATCGCTGTACGCGTAGCCCGGCACCCCGAGGATCGACGCGGCGGAGAAGGACGTGGCGATGATCGAGATACCAGCCGCCCACCAGCGGACGTTCCGGTTTCCGACGAAGTATGCCTCGGTATCCGTCTGCCGTCGATTCGCCCAAACGCCGATCGCGACAATAGCACCGATGTAGATCGACAGCACGATCCAGTCAGCGATGTGCATGGCCTCACCCGACACGGGTCAATATATATCCCGAATGGACAGCTCGAGCGGTCGCTTTGGAGCAACTTGCGAACCAGCGGCAGGGGGGAAACGCACGCCCCCACCAAGTCATTCCCGCGGAAGCGGGAATCCAGGGCGAACCAGCCGACGGAGCGACTGGATCCCCGCTTCCGCGGGGATGACGATCTCCGGTTACCGGTGAATCACAAACTCCGCGGGTTCAAGAGACGGCATGAGCCGCGGAGTCGACAACACTGCGACTTCGCGCCCTTCGCGTCGCCGCGTGAACTGTGGGGAGGAGGTCAGGGGTTGGTAGTGCGGCTGGAACTCTCCGGGCGGGGACTCCAGACCGGCGTGCGCAACGGGAAAGTGGTCACGTTCTGTCCGTGCAATACGAAGCCCTCACCCTCTTCGCCGACGACCATCCAGCGAACCGGCGACTCGCCGCCGTGGACGTTGGTCTTCTGCATCGCACGCAGCTCCCCGATCAGCTCGGTCTCCGGATCTTCGAAGGACGCTCGATAGACGTCGTAGACGAGCTCGAGACCGTCGCGGGTTTGCATCCGTTCCTCGATCCGCTCCCGCAGGAACACGAAATCCTGGGTGAAGGGGATAAGACGAGGCGCAATGCCGGGCCCGAGCGAACGGACGTAACGCGTATCGATATCGGCCACGCGGAGCTCGTCCGCGGCCTCCACGACGACTGCGGAACGGTCTGAAGAGAAGAACGCGGGGACCACGTTGGCGACGACGAGAGCGGAGGCTGCAAGGGGAAGATCCGGCTGCTCGGGGAGTTCGAGGCGAAGATCCCCACGGGCTACCATCGACGCGGAGTCGTAGGTGACGGGTCGGAAGACGATCTGGCCCTCGTTCTCCCCGCCTGCCGTGCGAAGCGCCCCGCGTCGATCGGGGTTCAAGGCTGCGCCCCGGGCTTCCGCCAACGAGAGAAGCTGCAGCGCGACCTGTCGAACCTCCGGGTCCTCCTCCCATTCCAGCAGCGCCCGTATCGTTTCGACCTCGCGAATCTCGAGACCCTGGAGGGCATTCAGTCGAACGGTTCGGGAACGGTCCCGAGTCGCGGCGCGGATCAATTCGATCGCCGCATCCGAGGTCGGTGCGATGCGGCTAAGTGCCAGAACTGCTGCCGATCGGAGAACCTCGTTCTCGTAGCCGACGGCGCGGCTGAGCATCGGCAGTGCGATGGGCGACCTCCGGTCGGCCAACAGAACCATTGCGTTGGCGCGAGCGATGGTGCGGGCCCGTCGGTCCTCGATGAGGTCGACCAGGATCGCGTCGAGCTCGGGGCCCATTTCGAGGAGGCGCACCCGGGCTTGTTGATATTCCGGCGAGGCCCAGTCTCCACCGAGCGCTTGGCGGACCTCCATCGGGAACAGCTGCCCGGGCCCCAGCTGTGGTGGCGGATTCGATCCGCATCCCGCGAGCAGGAGCGCGGCCGCACTCCGAACCAATCGTCTCCCGAGTGCCCTACCGCAGTGTTGGCGAGTCGAGTTCATCATTGGTTCGATATCCCTCCTTTCCCCGACCAGCCCGGCGTCAGGGAGCCGAGCACCCGGAGACCCGACGCACCCGTCGCCTCGGGAACGTTGGCCGGAATCCCCTTCACATGCGCCCAGGCGAGAATGGCGAAGGCCAGCGCCTCCTTCTCCGTCGGCCGAATCCCGAGAGTCGAAGAGTCGACCACGGGAAGCGGATCGACGAGAGCCGCGATCCGGTTCATCAACGTCGGGTTCAGCGCGCCACCGCCGGTCACGATCACCTCGTCAAGCCCAAGGGGAATCAGCCATCGGGCGTACGCATCAGCCACCGAGCGGGCCGTCAGTTCAGTCAGGGTCGCGATCAGATCCAACCAGTCCCGGTCCCCTTCCGGTTCGACGACTTCCACGAGCCGTTGCACCAGCGGTCGACCGAAGGTCTCACGACCGGTCGACTTGGGAGGCTCCTGGGAAAAGAATGGATGCTGCAACAGCTCGTCCAGAAGCGCAGCTTCCACTTCCCCGCGCGCTGCGAGGATGCCATCGCGGTCATACGTGAGTCGGCCGTCCGTCGACAGGCCGACTACGGCGTCAATCAGCGAATTGCCTGGACCGGTGTCGAATGCCAACAGCGGCTCGCCCGAGCCCTTCGGCGGGACTCGGCTCACATTGCCGATGCCGCCCAGGTTCTGGAGCGCTCGAACCCGACCCGGTGCGGCAAAAAGAGCCCTGTCGACCCAGGGGACCAGGGGAGCGCCATGGCCGCCGGCGGCCACGTCCCTCGCCCGAAAGTCGGAGACGACCGGGATGCCGGTGCGTTCTGCGATCCTCGCCGCACTGCCGATTTGAAGCGTCGACCCCCGCCGACCCTCGGTGGGAGGGACGTGCCAGATCGTCTGGCCGTGAGATCCTACCAGGTCCACCGCTTCGATCTCGACGTCCGCCCGCTGGCAAAGCTCGTGCACTGCCTGGGCAAGCCACTCCCCGAGATCGGCGTCGAGCATGCACAAGGTCGCCGCATCCCCCGAGGCAATGCCATGGTGGATCGCCTCGCGTCGCTCCGCCGAATGTTCGATCGTAGCGGATCGGATCAGTCGCCATTCGAGCTGATCCACCGTCCCCCCATCGACCTCGGCCAGAACCGCGTCGATGCCGTCGAGCGAGGTCCCCGTCATCAACCCGACGATCAACACCCGCCTGCACCCGTATCCGTAAGGCCCCGAACTCCGGCGAGGACGGTGGAATCTCGCTCGGCAAGGGCTCGGAGGACCTGATACACGGTCGCCGAGACACCGTCGCCGACTTCCGCTTTCCAGAGCCACACGTCGATCCCCCGTCGCTGCACGATGGCGAAATTACGTGCCCGGAGACGCACGAAGCGATCCACGGAATCGGTGGCGGGTGAACGGTTTGCGGGATCACCGACGGGAGTGACCGGCAGGCTCGCGGCCTGCGCGAGAAAGAAGCACGTGAAGAGCTCGGCCTCGAGTAGAGACTCGAGTAGGTCGGTCGATTGGCCGCCAGTCGAGTCCCGGTCTTCGAGGAGTAGACTCAGCGCTCTGGGCATGACCTCCAGGCGCACAAGCAGGTCCTCCCATTCGACCTCAGACTCCGGTCGTGGGGAGTAACAAAGCACCGAATCTGGATTCACGGCCTCTCCTCGCCCTTCGAGAGCAGAGCTTCGAGACGCCCGCCTGCCTTGTGCAGCTTCTCGCCGGCCTCGGCGGGTTCGGCGCCCGTCCAGTACATGGCGATGGCGGTCTTCACGCTTCCTCCCGCACGTTCGAGGAGTTGGCGCGCCGAGGTCCGATCGATCTCGCACATCTCCATCAAGATGCGCTCGCTCCGGTCCTGGAGTTTTCGGTTGGTAGCCCGCAGATCAACCATCAAGTTCCCGAAAACCTTTCCCAACCGTATCATCGCCCCGGTGCTGATCGTATTGAGAACGAGCTTCGTCGCGGTGCCCGCCTTCATCCGGGTGGACCCGGTCACGACTTCGGGGCCGACGAGGGGGGCGATGACGACGTCGTAGCGCTCGAAGTACTCGGGGGCCGGGGGCGTGCAGAGCAAGAACCCGGCGCGTGCGCCGCGCTCCTTCGCCCGGCCGAGGGCACCGTGGACGTACGGCGTAGTCCCGGAGGTCGCGATTCCCAGCACGAAGTCCTCGGAGCCGACCTCGAGGCGATCGATCTCTGCTGCGCCGTCGGCTGGGCGATCTTCGGCGCCTTCCGCGGCACGGGTGAGGGCCTCTTCGCCGCCCGCGATCACTCCCTGGACGAGGACCGGATCCGTGCCGAACGTGGGTGGCATCTCGGATGCATCGAGCACACCGAGGCGACCGGACGTGCCAGCCCCGACGTAGATCAGCCGTCCGCCCTCGCGCAGGGCGGACTCCGCAAGCTCGAGGGCACGGGCGATCGCGTGACGCTGCTCGTACACCGCCGGCGCAACCGTCTGGTCTTCCGCGTTGATCACCTCGACGATTTCGAGCGGGCTCAGACGGTCGATCTCCGCGGTTCGCGGATTCCTCTGCTCGGTCAGTCGCGGATCGCGACTCGGGTCGCTGGGCATGGCGGCATTTGCGGGATCGTCGACGACGCAAATACAATGGCGTAAGGTAATTTACTACCCGACACCCGAAAAGATCTCATGAGACGTACCCGTTTCCCGATGCGGGCACTCGTCGTCGGATTGTTCGCGTCAGCGTTCGCCGGCTGTGGAGGCAGCTTCCAGCCCGGCGCGCGAGCGGCTGCGGACCCGAACGAGGTAGGATTCGTCGCGTCAGATGGGTGGGCGTTCCCGGCGGGCTCCATCCAACCCACTTTGGCCACCGGTGGGATCGTCACGACAACCGATCGCGTCGCGACAGAGACCGGCACGGAGATCCTCCGGCGGGGCGGCAACGCGGTCGATGCGGCTGTGGCGACGCACTTCGCCCTCGCGGTGGTCAACCCCGAAGCAGGCAACATCGGGGGAGGCGGGTTCATGGTCGTGCGACGCGCCAACGGCGAGACCGCTTCGCTCGACTTTCGGGAGAAAGCACCGGGAGCCGCGACGCGGGACATGTACCTGGACGAGCGCGGCGAAGTAACGGACGCCTCGCGTTCCGGACACCTGGCGGCCGGCGTGCCGGGTTCCGTGGCGGGGATGTGGGAGGCCCACCAGCGATTCGGATCGCTGCCATGGGCCGAGCTGGTCCAGCCGGCAATCAACCTCGCGCTCGGCATGGTGGTTCACGACCGGCTGGCCGGATCGCTCCGATCCTACGCGGAGCGGCTGGAGCGCAACCCCGCGGCCGCGGCAGTACTGCTGCCCGGCGGTACGCCACCGCCCGTCGGTGATCGCCTCGTGCAGGCCGATCTCGCAGAGACGTTCCGACGAATCGCCGAGAATGGGAAGGATGGCTTCTATGGTGGGCAGACCGCCCTGCTCGTCGAGGAGGAGATGCGGAGAGGGGGAGGGCTGATCACGGCAAACGATCTAGCCAGCTACGA
This sequence comes from Gemmatimonas sp., assembly GCA_009380025.1. Lineage (GTDB taxonomy): Bacteria > Gemmatimonadota > Gemmatimonadetes > Longimicrobiales > Longimicrobiaceae > WHSP01. The sequence goes on from WHSP01000052.1 coordinate 12,276, forward strand.
GGCGGTGTGGCGTGACCCGATCGTCTTCTCCTACCGGGGCCACACGATCATCTCCATGCCGCCCCCTTCCTCCGGCGGCGCCACGCTCGCCGAGATCCTCAATATCCTCGAAGGCTACGACCTCGCGTCCCTATCCCATCACTCCGCGGACCATGTACACCTGTGGACCGAGGCGGTGAAGCGGGCCTATGTCGATCGGAACGCCTACCTGGCGGACCCCGACTTCGCCGAACTGCCCACGGAGAGGATGATCTCGGATGACTACGCGGCCGAACGACGATCAGACATCCACCCGGACCGCACGACTCCTTCCGACTCTGTCCTGCCGGGTCTGACGCCGGTCCCCGCGGTGGCGATGGCTACACCCGAGCCCGAGCACACCACGCACTACTCGATCATTGACGCGGACGGGAACGCCGTTGCGGTGACCACGACCCTCAATTCCCTCTACGGGAACGTCGTGATGGTGGAGGATGCCGGATTCCTCCTGAACAACGAGATGGACGATTTCACGGCCAAGGTGGGAGAGCCCAATCAGTTCGGCCTGGTACAGGGCGAGGCGAACACGATCGAGCCCGGAAAGCGCATGTTATCGGCGATGACCCCGACAATCGTCCTGGACCCGAACGGCTCGGTTCTGCTCGTCACCGGAACGCCCGGAGGAAGCACCATCATCACCTCGGTGGCACAGGTGATCTCGAACGTGATCGACTTCGGAATGGGAGTCGCCAACGCCACCGCCGCGCCTCGGCTCCACCATCAGCACCTCCCGGACGTCCTGCGTTACGAGGAGAATGGGCTCCCGGTCGACGTAGTCGCGGCGCTCGAAGCTCTCGGCCACGAAGTCGACCAGCGCTCGGGTTTCCAAGGCGACCTGCAGACGATCCAGGTGCTTCCGGGCACCACGACGGCTGGCGTCGCGGACCCCAGGCGGGGCGGAGCCTCCTTCGGCGTGACGCCGGTGCGACAAGTCGTGCAGTGATGAGAGGGATCCGGTGGAGGTAGGGCCGCCTGACCGCTGGCTCCCGGCTCGGGGGCTACCCGATGCTGAAGATTCCTCAGTCGGGAACGCGAAACCCCGGGAGCCAGAAGGCCGCCCGGGGTCAGTGGAGTCAAGTCGCCTCTACCCGAGGTCAGGTCGTCTCGCGATCGACCCTGATCTCCTGGTCGAGGCGGATCGTCACGTTGGCGCCCTCATCAACCACGGCATCGACGTCGTCGGTCCCCATCGCGACGGCTGTCCCCGCGGCGGCGCCAATCGCGGCACCGGCTACCGTCGACTTGGTGTTCCTACCGATGATCTGGCCGAGCAACGCGCCGACCGCGGCGCCCCCACCAATCTTCGCCGCCTGCTTCGTCCTGGTGTCTCGCGTTACGAGACGAACCGGCGTATCCAGGGCGGTTCCGTCGATCGAATAGGTCTTACCGCCAGCGCTGATCGACGTGAAGTCGATCGCGAGGCTCGCCTCCTCGCCGGCCCGACCAGATTCGACCGATTCGACCACGCGGCCCTGAACCGTCGCACCCGCCGGAATCAGCATCGTTCCGTCCGGCGCCCGGATCGCTTCGGAAAGCGTCGCGGTGAACGTCGAACCGACGGGGTTGTCACTCGTCGACAGCTGCTGGTTCAAACTCACACCGAAGGTCGTCCCGGCTGGAACCGGATGTCGGACGACACGCGGTCGGGATGGCGCGGGTGCGGGGGCTGGCTGCGGCGGCGGCGTTCGCTCGACCGGCGGTGGAGTCCGCTCGGCCGGTGGGTTCGGCCGGCGCTCGGGCTCCGGCGCCGGAGCGGACACGGGGGGCGTCGGCGTCTCCTCTTCGACCTCGAGCGGAACGTCGTTCAGCTCCGGCTGCTGTGTACTATCGGGCTGGAGCGCCAGCGCCAACTCGCGCTCGAGGGACTCTCGTTCGAGTGCCGCGCGCGTTTCACTGTCCTCTCCAGCGCCACATGCGACCATAAAAATGGACACCGCAAGCGCCAGCATCCCTTGCGCGACAAGATTGCTTCTGTTCATCGGTCCTCTCAGAGTGGCGTCGTGCCTTGAAATCCGGACTGTCGTCGGGGTTCCGCACCATACCCCGTATCCGGAAGTTCGAGCCCATACTCTGGCAATCGAGATGCCATTTCTCAAATGAAGGAACTACTTACACTTCTGCCGTATCTACGCCGATATCGCGTCCGCATCGCAATCGGCCTCTTCGCCGTCGTCCTGGCCAATGCGTTCTCCCTGGCCGCGCCGTATCTGATCAAGGAGGCGATCGATGCTCTCGAGCAGCAGGGGGCGACCCGCGACGTGATCGTCCGATATGTGCTGCTGATCCTGGGTACGGCCATTGTTGCGGGCGCGGCCAGGTTCACTATGCGTCAGATCCTGAACGGGGTCAGCCGCTGGGTGGAATTCGACCTCCGCAACCGCTTCTTCCAACAACTCCTTCACCTCGACGCGGCGTTCTTCGGCCGCATGTCCACCGGGGAGATCATGAGCCGAGCGACCAACGACATCGCCGCCGTTCGCATGGTTGCCGGCCCGGCCTATATGTACCTCGTCAACACCTTCGCGGTTTCCCTCTTCGCTCTGACGCTGATGATCTGGATCGATCCCTGGCTCACGCTCGTGTCGATGATCCCCATGCTCGCGCTCCCACCCGTCACCCTGGGGTTCGGCAAGCTGATCCACGAACGCTTTGAGGCGATTCAGGAGCGCTTCGGCACCATGTCGACGATGGTGCAGGAAAATCTCGCCGGCGTCCGCATCGTAAAGGCCTACGGACAGGAAGAGCGCCACATCGATCGCTTCGGCAAGGTAGCCACCGATTACCTCGAGCGGAACCTTTCCCTGGCTCGTGTCTCCGGCTTGTTTCATCCGCTTCTGGCTCTGTTCAGCGGTGTAGCGATGGCGAGCGTCCTCCTGGTGGGTGGCCGCTCCGTCATCCAGGGCTCGATGAGCGTCGGCGATCTGGTCGCCTTCACCCTCTACCTCGGGATGCTCACCTGGCCGATGATCGCCCTCGGTTGGGTCGTGAACCTGTTTCAGCGCGGCGCCGCTTCGATGCGGCGAATCAATGAGATCCTGAATACCCATCCGGCCGTCACCGATCCTTTCGAGGTGCCCGCCCACCTCGTACCTCGGGGTGAGATCGAGTTCCGTAACGTCTCCTTCCGTTATCCGGGAACGCGGCGTCTGGTCCTCCGAAACGTATCCTTCTGTATTCCCGCGGGGGGCATGCTCGCCGTCGTCGGGGCCACCGGTTCCGGAAAGTCGACCCTGGTCAGCCTTCTCGTGCGGCTCTACGACCCGAGCGAGGGCGAGATCCTGCTGGACGGCACGCCGATCCGCCAGATCGACCTCGAGTCGCTTCGATCTTCCATCGGAATGGTGCCTCAGGAAGCCTTTCTGTTTTCGGACACAATTCGTGAAAATCTTTCGATTGGCTTCGACTACAGCGATGCGCGGCACGGGGAGCGGCGCGTCCGGCAGGCCGCCACGATCGCGCAGTTGGATTCCGCAGTGCTCAACCTCCCCAAGGGCTACGACACCCTCCTCGGCGAGCGGGGTGTGAACCTTTCGGGCGGACAGAAACAGCGGGCAACGCTGGCCCGTGCGATCGCGCGCGACCCGGCCGTGCTGGTCCTCGACGACGCCCTTTCGGCCGTCGATACGCACACCGAAGCGGAGATCCTTCGGGGGTTGCGAACGGTTCTTCGGGAACGCACCAGTGTGGTCGTCAGCCATCGTGTGTCGGCCGTGTTGGACGCCGACCTGATCCTCGTACTGGATGATGGAGAAGTCGTCGAACGGGGGACGCATGTGGAGTTGCTGAAGCTTGGCGGAACCTATGCCAAACTACTGCGGCGACAGCTTCTGGCTGAAGAGGTCGGGGAGGAAGGCGTCCTTGCCGGTGCCGAAGGGGATATCTAAATTGAAAAATTCTAGTCCCAACTCGGTTGCGGGGTGCATGATCGAACTTCAGCTCTTCCTCCGCGGTGACCATGAAGAGGCGGTCCGGCTTCGCGAGGTGCTCGGGCGCGAAGGATTCGTGCTGAAACGCTCCCTCGATCGGGGGGAGGGAGCCGAGATCCGGCTCCTGGAGGGTGCGGATGCACCCCACGTGGAGGACGAGGAGAAGGCGCGGCAGATCGAGGAACTCGAGGTCGCGCTTCGCGAACTCCGTAATCTGGACGTCGCAAAGTCCCAGTTTCTCGCGAACGTTTCGCATGAGCTGCGGACTCCCCTGACGGCGATCGTGACGTACGGCGAGGTCCTACGGGACGGACTCCTCGGTGAGCTGAACGATCGGCAGGGTGAGGCCGTGCAGTCGGTGATCAGTTCGAGTCGCCAGCTACTTGGAATGATCGAGGAGATTCTCACCTACGCGCGGACGGGCGCTCGTGCGATCGATCTCGAGGCGAGCAACTTTCCCATCGGCGGAGTGATCGAATCGGCGCACGAGATGAGCGCTTCCCTGATCCGAAAGAAGGGTCTGAACTGGGAGACGACCGTCGAGGTGGAGCTTCCAAGCGCGTCGGCCGATCGGGACAAAATCCTGCACGTCTTGACGAACCTGGTCGGCAACGCGATCGAGTTCACGCCGGCCCATGGACACATCCGCGTTTCGGCGAGGCGATGGGAGACGGATCCGGCGTGGCTATGTATTGCTGTCGAGGACAGCGGGATTGGGATCGATGCACAGCACCATGAGATGATTTTCCGGGAGTTCGCCCAGGTCGACAGCTCGCGCTCGCGGCAACATCACGGGACGGGGTTGGGGTTGGCCATCGCCCGTAACTTCATCCAGCTTCATGGTGGGCAGATCGGGGTCGACAGCGAGCTGGGGCACGGTAGCCGTTTCTTTTTCACCCTCCCCTCCGTCGAGGTGAACGGACTCTCCGAGGAACCGTGAACGCGAAGCCGGACGCACGTTCGATCCTGCTGGTCGAGGACAACGAGACGATCCGGAATGCGTTCGCCGTGCTCCTGCGGGAAAGCGGATACGTCGTGGAGCAGGCGGCCTCGGGAGCGGACGCGCTTGCGCGTGCGGCGGAGATGGATCCGGACCTGATCCTCATGGACCTCGGACTTCCGGATATGAACGGCCTGGAAGTGACCCGGCGGCTCAAGAAGGATCCGGCGACGGCCCGCGCCAGGGTCATCGCCATCACGGGCCGGGCACTCGAGACGGCCTACGAGGCGTGCATCGCGGCCGGCTGTAGCGCGTACGTAGCGAAGCCCGTGGATACTCGCCTGCTGTTACGGATCATCGAGGAAGAACTGGGCAAAGCCAGGTTGGAGAAGCACCCGAAGCCGCCGCAAACGTAGGTGCGTGATGGCAAACTACAGCCGCGTCTGATCACCCCATCGGGCATCCCGCCTCCCCGCAATCATTCCCGTTGTCTCCCGTCGTCATTCCTGCCCGCCCGTCGTCGCTCCCGCCGTCCCCCGTCGTCATTCCCGCTGTGGCCCGCCCCTGGATCCCCGCTTCCCGCTGACGGCCTGCGCGGACGAGCTTCGCGGGGATGACACCTACAGGCGTCCCCGGTCAACGGATCTTCGCAAGCAGTTCCGCGTTCGTCTTCGTGTCGGACATCTGGCGGAAGAGGAGTTGCGCGGCCTCCGGGCCAGGCAGAGAGTGAAGGGCGCGGCGGAGTTTGTGAACCTTGTCGAGATCGTCGGGGGTGAAGAGCAGTTCCTCGCGACGGGTAGAGCTGCGCTCGACATTGATGGCCGGGAAGATCCGGCGTTCGGCGATCTCCCGGTCGAGCACGATTTCGGCATTTCCGGTACCCTTGAACTCCTCGAAGATGACTTCGTCGCCGCGGCTGCCGGTCTCGGTGAGCGCGGTCGCTATGATCGTCAGGCTACCGCCACCGGCGCGCTCGGGAACGCTCCGAGCGGAGCCAAAAAAGCGCTTCGGCTTCTCGAGTGCGCCACTATCGATGCCGCCCGAAAGGGTGCGGCCCGTACCTCGTTCGGCTGTGTTGTAGGCACGGGCGAGGCGGGTCAGTGAATCGAGGACCAGAACGACGTCTCCACCCACCTCCACCTGCCGACGGGCCATCTCGAGCGTCATCTCAGCAATCGCGACGTGCCGTTCCGCCGGAAAGTCGAACGATGATGCGATCACCTCGCCGTGCCCGATCATCTGCATCTCGGTGACCTCTTCGGGTCGTTCGTCTACCAGGAGAACCAGGAGCAGCGCCTCGGGATAGTTCGTCGCGACACCGTGGATGATCCCCTGCAAAAGCATCGTTTTCCCGGCACGGGCAGGGGCGACGATCAGCGTCCGCTGGCCCTTCCCGAGCGGAACGATGAGATCGACCACCCGGTTCGTGTAGTCCGTTGGACTCCGGCCCGGTGCCGGCGGACCCTCCAGAACGAGGTGCTCGTCCGGGTGCGCCGCCGGTAACGAACTGAAATCCGGCCTTTCCTGTGCTTCCTGCGGATCCGCCCCGCTGACACGGGCCACGGAAAGGAGGGGTGCGCTCTTTCCGCGCCCGGGTGGCTGCCCGGCCTCCCCTTCGATGACGTCTCCCGTCCTCAGCCGATGTCGACGAACGAAGCTTTGGGGGACGAACACGTCGTCCGGAGAGGACTGGAAGCCGTTGCTCGAGAAGCGTAGGAAGCCGCTTCCGCTCGGAAGGACTTCGAGGACGCCGCGAACAGCGGTGGCGGGCGCGCGATTCGACGCGGCGCCGCGCCGGCGAGCCGGAGCAGTCATAGATTGCGTCAGGTATGGTTACTGAAACCGAAGTGCGATGCAGGAGCGATTCGGGCACCGCGCGGAGAGTTCACGACGGACCGTAGTCGTCGCGTCAAGTACCGTGCCGATGCGTTAAGAAACGGACTGTCCGAAGGTCGGGGAACAGCCTGCGACTCGATCTTCCGGGGTAGGTAAAGCAACATCAAAAGTAGCGTGGGTTGTCAATCGCGCAAGGTTACCGCCAGCCTCCGGCCAGCGCTCGCATTGAGACACTAACTTACGTTGTCGTCGGAAGTTGCCGGGCTGCAACGAGGTTAGCTGACCCGGCCTGAGCTCGAAGCCTGGTGTACCGCCGTCCCTCAACGGATTTACTCCGGCCAGCGTTACATCGACGGTGAACATCGATTCCTTCCGCCGGTTCTGGCGGAGCACTCGATTCGAACCCAATGTACGATGGCAGAACCATGCCACCGGCGAGGACAGGCTACGCGGGGATGCCCCGGTGGCCGCGGATGGCAATGACCGCGTACGAGGAGGAAGCCGCCTGCTCGACGTGGAGCCACCTCGTCGGACTCCGAGGAGTACTACGCGGGAACCTCGGGAGGAGCGGTCGCGACGAACCAGGCGGTCACCAGGACGACGAGCGCCGCCATCCCGATCTCGGCGTAGATACTTCGAGCCATCTGACTCGGGTCGGCGCCGGCGCGGAGCCGTGGGGTTGCCCGGCGCCAATTGTATGCCCCCAGGATCACCACGCCAGCGAACAGGAGGAGTTTGAGCGACAGGGCGCGCCCATAGGGGGTGGTCCAGAGCTCGGCGAGGTGATGGAGGTGGAGGAAAGCGCCGAACGTGCCGGTGGTTACGATGACCACTGCGCATCCAAGGGCAACCGGGGAAAAGGCCTGTATCCGGGCGAGGAATACCGGTGCGGGGCTCGGCGGGGAGCGGAAGCACACGACGGTAAGGACGAAGAGGGTTCCCACCCAGGTCCCGGCAGAAGCGACGTGTAGACCGTCCGCGGCGATGGCGAGGGGAACGAGATTGGGGACGGACGAGGCGTGTCCGCTGAGAGCTGGAGTGAACCCGAGACCCAATGCCAGCAGCGTAGCCGCGATCCAGGGAAGGGGACGTCCACCTACGGCGAAAGTAAATGAGAGTAGCAGGAGGAGGGCGAGAGAAACCTGCACCATCCAGACTCTTCCCCAGCCGAGCGAGAGGAGGAGCGACATATCCTCCGACAGGGGAGCCATGGGATCACGAAAAGCGGCCAGCTGAAGACCGAACAAAGCGACCAGAGTCGGCAGGAGGAGGATCGCTGCTGTAGCCCCGGCGACGGCGCCGGCCCGCGCCGCACGGGGATCGGCCTCTCCGGATCGCGGGAGAACCAGCCAGCGGAAGGCAACGGCGCCGAGTGAGACGAGAATGCCGGCGAACAGACAGCCCCGGACAACCGCGGCGAACAGTGTCAGCGCGTCCAACGGCGTAGCGTGGCGGCCTGCCGGTGCGTAACCGTACTCCGCGAATAGCCGACCCGCCTTATCGCCCTACCGGTCCCTCAGAACTGTCGGGCCGGTAGGCGAACTCGAAATCCCCGCGGACGACGTGACCATCGGTCGCCATCGTCCGCCAGACGACCGAATAGGAGCCGGGAGCCACCGTCCCCGTCACCGACGCCCTGACGATCTTCCCGTCATCGGCATCCTGCTTGCCCTCGTCCAGGGCAACCTCCTGATCCCCCGCACCGACGAGCCTGATCGCTGTCGCACCCTTCTGAGGCGCCTGCGTGAAGAACAGGTTGATCGACTCCGGAGCACTCGTAACCGTGCCGTCGACCGCGGGCTCCGCGCGGCTCAGAGCCAGATGAAGGGTCGCGGGCGTCCCCGAGCCCATCAGCACGCCCCCAACCAGGAACGCGGCAAGCGAAAAAATCGCAGAATGGCGACAGCGTCTCATCTCGACCCCTCCTGGAAGCGATCCCCACACTCAGGCGCGCGGCGACACCCATCCGAATGCCGCTCGCAGCTGCGATGCTCAGCTCGACCGATCCGCCCGGAAACCACGCCGTTGGTATCCGACTTTCCGGATGCCAACCAGTCTAATCAGCCTGGTGTACACCGGCAATGAGAAATGGGTCGCGCAAGAGGCGAGCAGCGATCAGCGATCAGTCCCGCTCGCACCCAGAACGTACCGAGGAAGCAACTATTCGCGAATAGCGCAGGATGGAGGGGGGACCCCGTCAGCGGCTCGGAGCAAGAGATCGCGGCGAGGATCGAACCCCCGCCGCGACGCTTCCGGTTCCCGCCCTGAGCCATCAACTCGCAATGATGATCGAACCATAGACCGAGAAGAGGAGCAAGAGCGAAAGCAAACCGATGGTTCGAAAAGCCAACCGAAACATGGAACCGCCCTCCTGCGCGGTGGAATCACTCCGTCACCACCTCGTTCAGAGTGCACTTACCATGCCCAATATCTTCATGTATTCCAACGATTTACGGGAGCTCTACAGAGGGATTGGTGAGGTGATACGGTCAGCTGAGACGCCCAGCCAGTTCGAGTTGTTCGAAGAAGTGCGCGAAGCCTGCTTCGTCACTGGCGGCGGCGGCGATCCGATCCGCCGCCTGTCGAAGCTCGTCCGCCGGCGTCGCGATCGAAAGGCGCAGGAAGTGGCCCTCGGCGCCGACGGTCCCGAAGGAACGACGATCGAGACTGCACACCCCGTAGCGGAAGAGCAGGAAGAGCTGGAGCAGCGTCGAAGGGGACGTTCCGCCCCGGACGTCCGGGGGCAAGCTCTCCCAGCGCTCGATCGCACCGATCCTCGTGCAGACTCCGGCCACATTCGGGAAGACGTAGAAGGCCCCTTTGGGAATCGCGCACGTGATCCCCGGGATGGCGTTCAACCGTTCGACCACGAGGTCCCTGCGCTCCTGGAAGGCAGTGACCATCCGAGCGATGAAGGGTCGGCTCTCCGGAGACTGGATCGCCGCTACCGCGCCCATCTGGTTGTAGGCGGGTATGCACGAAAAGTAGTTGATGTTGAGGTTCCGAAATACTGCGGCCTCCTCACGCGTTGGGAAGATCGCCCATCCAACTCTGCCGCCCGTCCATGCATAGGACTTCGACGCACCCGAAACAATGATCGTGCGCTCGGCCATCCCGGGCACGGACGCAATCGAGGCATGCTTGGAGCCGTCGAACAGGATGCGCTCGTAGATCTCGTCCGAGAAGATCCGGACATTGGGTGGCGCCTTGCGAAAGATGAGATCGGCGATGGCCTCCAACTCTCGGTCGGAGGTTACGCCGCCCGTCGGGTTGGCCGGCGAGTTCAGGAAGATCAGCCGTGTTCTCGGGCCGAGGAGCGGTTCAAGAAGGTCCTCTGTGACGGCGAATCCATCCGCCTCGCGGAGGTGGATGGGAACCGGATCGGCGCCGACGTAACGCGTGAACGACTCGTAGATGGGGAAGCCAGGACTCGGATAGACGACCTCGTCGCCAGGATCGCAATAGGTCTGCTGGCAGAGACCGATCGGAACTTTCGCCCCCGGAAAGACGACGACGCGCTCCGGCGAGACGTCGATGCCGCGTGAGGACCCAACATCGTCGGCGATGGCCTCGCGCAACGGCTGGAGCCCCTGAGGATCGACATACCCCGTGGCACCGAGGTCGAGGTGTCGCTTGACTTCCTCTCGGATGTGATCCGGCAGCGGGAAATCCGGCTCGCCGATGTTGCAGCGGATGACGTGCTGCCCCTCGGCCTCCGCCTGGACAATCAGCGGAGCGACCGTGAAGGCGTTTTCCGTATCCAGAAGCGAGACGCGGTGGGCAAAGCGGGGAGGTACCGAGATCAGCTGGGGATCTTTGTTCATCGCTGGTCGATGCAGGTGGGGTGCGGGGACGAGCTCTGACACCGCTCGACCGAAAAACGCTAGCGAGATCGGGAACAGCCAACTCGGTCGGTACGATGGTGAGAACGGACCCGTCGCGAAAGGGATTGTCAGTTGGCAGGCTGACGAGCACCGAAGCGGTATCGAGACCGGGTACCAGAAGATTCCCGACCGCCGCCCGGGAAGGCCGGCAGCTGTACAATGAATTCGGACCCGCACCCTGGTGCGCTCTCGACACAGATGTCGCCGCCCATCAGCCGCGCCAGCCGACGAGCAATCGGAAGACCCAGCCCCGTACCCCCCACGCATCGAGTGAGGTCAGCGTCCACCTGGTAGAACTCCTCGAAGATCAGGCTCTGCCTCTCCCCGGCAATGCCCGGCCCCGTATCTCGAATCCGTACTTCCAGTGCTTCGTCTGCACAGCGATACCCGACTCGAACCTGACCCGACTCGGTGAACTTCACCGCGTTCGACAACAGATTCCAAAGGATCTGGTCGACACGTGGTTCGTCAGCCAGAACCGTCCGCTTCGTGGCCGGCGGAATGGTCTCCTGTTCGATCTCCAAGCGCAGACCCTTCGCTGCCGCGACCGGAGCGATCCGGGGGAGGCAGCGCTCCACCACCCGCGGGAGATCGACCTCGGTGAGCGCGACTTCGAGTTGCCCACTACCGATCCTGGCAAGATCCAGGACCTGGTCGATCAGCCCCAGCAGGTGGCTGGACGTCTCCCGGATCCGGATCAACATCTCCTTCTGGTCCGCGTTGAGCGAGCCCTTTACCTCCAGGTCAAGGAGGTCGGTATATCCGACGACGGCATTGATCGGAGTCCGGAGCTCGTGACTCATCATCGCGAGGAACTGGTCTTTCGCATTCGTCGCATCGCGGAGATCTCGGTCGATCGACTCGAGGAGCACGGCCGCGCGAAGGGCCTCGCTTTTCGCGTTCGCCTGGGCGGCCTCCAGGGACGCGGACATCTCGGCTCCGTGAAGGGCAGAGGCCGCCGTCGTGCCAAGGATCCGAGCGAAGGCTATCGCACCGGGATCGTACCCGCCCGCTTCCGCGTACCCGTCCCAGGTGGCGACTCCCACGACCCGACTCTGCACGAGCATCGGCAGCGCCAGTGACGCGTAGGGCGGTTCCGTTCCCAATGGTGTCAGCGATATCGGCCGGAACCTAGAGGATTCGGTGGTGACCTGCGGCTCCCCCGTTCTCACTGCATCCGCCAGAACCGGAAGCACCTCCACCGGCGCCCTCACCTGCCGGATATCCTCAGATTCAAACCGCTCCCTCATCCCGCCGTCGTCGGTCAGGACAATCCGCCTCCGACCCATCAGGACTCTCCCCTCTTCTTCCAGGGTGTAGAGCGACGCCACGTCCGCACCCAGTAGCTCACCGACCCCTCCGAGCAGAAGATCGACCGCCTCTTCCGGATCCGACGATGTCGCCAACCGCTGCGCTACCTGCTGCGCCGTAAAGAGTCGAGGCGTCAGCCCGCACGCATCCTGCTCGCGACCGGGGCTCAGCGTTTCCGCTCGATAGGGCTCCGCCGCCAACTTCCTTGCGTCTCGCCCGGCCAGGTGCCGCAGCACCCAGCTCGTCACAGGATTGCGCACTCGTCTGACCTCGTTCATCAACTCCGGGAACAACGGGCCCTCTTGGGTACATCAGCCCCCTCGACCCTGGCCCTGGCCGTCGGGTCGGGCGCGCTGACCGCATGCATGATTCGCACCACCCTGATAGCCTGCCGTCCGAATAGGCTAAGCAGTTGTGATAAAAAACGATAGATGGTCGTTCCGCGCGGCTTCGAACCGACTCCTCGCGGATCCCCTTCCACCAATTACAATAGGACCCGACCGCGAACCATGAAGGCGCAGGGCCGACCTCTAGCCCTCGCGATGGGTGAATCACCGATCCCCTGCCTTGTGCCGCTCGGCCCGTCATTGCATTCTGGCCTCCGCGCAATGTGTCGACGACCCAACTCCTCCGATCCAATGTCTAGATACTGGCTGTTCAAGACCGAACCTGGCAGCTACTCGATCGACGATCTCAAGAAAGACGGCCGAACGCATTGGGATGGGATCCGGAACTACCAGGCGCGCAACCTTCTTCGCGACGAGGTTTCGAAGGGGGACAAGATACTGGTGTACCACAGCAGCACCGATCCGGTCGGCGTGGTCGGCATCGCTGAAGTGGTTCGTGAGGCGTATCCAGATCCGAGCGCCCAAGATCCTTCGAGCAAGTACTACGACCAGAAGGCGAGCGATACCGACCCTCGCTGGTTCATGGTGGACATCGCGTTCCGTGAACGCTTCGACCTCGTCCCGCTCTCCGAGTTGAAGGAGACGAAAGGACTCGAGGACATGGTCGTCACCAAGAGGAGCCGCCTGTCAGTGCAGCCCGTTACCCGGGAAGAGTTCGAGATCGTCACGAAGCTTGGGAAGCGGGACTAGAAGGCGGCTCCGCCCTCATCGTTCACGCCGAGGAGGACGACTACGAGTCTCAGCCTGGCGGCGGCTCCGGTGATCCGATCGCTTGCGCGGTGATCCAGGAAGTTTAGAAGGCCGACATACCATGCACCGCGCGCTTCTCGGTGCGCACGTTTCCTGCACTATAACTCGTTGTCGAG
>WHSP01000053.1 GCA_009380025.1 Gemmatimonas sp.
GTACGCCTCACTCGCGGCTCGTCGCGCGCCTTGATCTGCACGATTTCTCTTCGGCATTCGCTGGAGTCTGAACAGAACGCACCACGCGACAGATCAGAAGATGGCAACAGCCAAGTATTTCAAGGCCACTGGGGAAGCAGGCGACGCCACTGAGCTCCCTGCCGATCCGTTCGACGGCGTCATCAACGAGGCCGCGCTCCATCAGGTCGTGAAGGCGTACCTCGCCAATCAGCGGCAGGGGACGGCGTCCACGAAGAGCCGCGGGCAGGTGGCGGGCGGAGGCAGGAAGATCTGGCGCCAGAAGGGCACGGGCCGTGCCCGCCAGGGGTCGATCCGCGCTCCGCATTGGAAAGGTGGAGGAGTGGCTTTCGGCCCGACTCCGCGGGACTACGAACAGCGTCTGCCAAAGAAGGTTCGGGCACTCGCTCGGCGCTCGGCGTTCAATGCCCGCGCGCAGAACGAGCAGGTCTCGGTCATCGAGCACCTGGACGTCGACGCCCCCAAGACACGCCGGATCACGGAGCTGCTGGAGAAGCTCGGGCTCGACGGTCGGAAGGTCCTGATCCTGACGTCCGAGACGAAGCCGAACGTCTATCTGTCGGCTCGCAACCTCCGCCATGTGAAGGTCCTACCGTTCCGGGAGGCCTCGGCGTACGACGTGATCGATGCGTCCGATCTGCTCATCGAGGAGAGTGCCTTGAACGGGACGCAGGAGGGTGGCGACAATGCGTAGCATCCACCAGATCGTCATTCGGCCGCTGGTGACGGAGAAGTCGACAGCGGCTCTCGAGCGAGATGGTGCCTATTCGTTCGTCGTGGCGCGAGACGCGAACAAGGTGGAGATCGCACAGGCGATCGAACAGCTGTTCAACGTGAAGGTCAGCGACGTTCGGACGATGCAGTACCGTGGAAAGCAGCGCCGGCTCGGCCGTTACGTTGGTCGCCGCTCGGCCTGGAAGAAGGCCGTCGTCAAGCTGCGTGAGGGCGACAGCATCGAGATCTTCGAGGGAGTCTGAGATGGCGATCAAGCAGTTCAAGCCGATGACGCCCGGGACCCGATTCCGAGCGATCTCGGAGTCCTTGGAAGTCACCCGCAAGGGCCCGGAGAAATCGCTCGTCGAGGCGTTGCCGCAGAAGGGTGGGCGGAACCACCACGGCCACATCACGATGCGGCGGCGCGGCGGGCGGCATAAGAGGAAGTACCGGGTCATCGACTTCAAACGAAATAAGTTCGGCGTACCTGCGCGAGTCATCGCGATCGAATACGATCCGAACCGCAGCGCCAATATCGCGCTGGTCGAGTACAATGATGGGGAGCGCCGTTACATTCTGCATCCCGCCGGGCTCGAGGTCGGGCACAGTGTCGTCTCCGGTCCCGGGTCCGATGTTCGGACCGGGAACGCGATGCCTCTCTCCGAGATTCCGCTCGGCACGACGGTGCACAACATTGAGCTCCGCAGCGGAGCCGGTGGCAAGATGGCCCGGTCCGCGGGGGCGGGTGTCCAGATCGTGGCGAAGGAAGGACAGTTCGTCACCTTACGGATGCCTTCGTCGGAGATGCGAATGGTGCGTCGCGAGTGCATGGCGACGGTGGGCCAGGTTGGCAACATCGATCACAACAAGCAGTCCGTCGGCAAGGCGGGTGCGAACCGCTGGCGGGGGAAGAGACCGAAAGTCCGCGGCGTGGTGATGAACCCTGTTGACCACCCGTTGGGCGGCGGCGAGGGTCGCAGCTCCGGCGGCCGCCACCCGGTTTCCCCATGGGGGCTGAAGGATGGCGTGAAGACGCGGAAGGCGAAGAAAGCGTCGACCCGGCTGATCGTACGCGGCCGCAAGCGGGGCAAGGCGACGCAGTAACTGCCAACGTTGGCAAGCAGATACTTCGGTGACGTCCGGAGACGAGTCCAGAGGAAGAGAGAGACGAGATGCCGCGGAGCCTGAAGAAGGGGCCGTACGTCGAGGAGAGCCTCCTCAAGAAGATCGACCAGATGAACTCGCGTGGAGAGAAGCGCGTCATCAAGACATGGGCGCGGAGCTCGACGATCACTCCGGAGTTCGTCGGCCACACGCTAGCCGTACACAACGGCAACAAGTTCATCCCCGTCTACCTGACGGAGAACATGGTCGGCCACAAGCTCGGTGAGTTCGCCCCGACGCGGAGCTTCCGCGGTCACGGTGGCAAGCTGGACAAGCGGGCCAAGGCCCGATAGCCGCCTAGCGCGGGATTAGGATACCGCGGGGGCGGGCGCTCGATGAGGCCGCTCGACGGCGGCCGAGCCACAGGAGATGAGCCAGGAAATGCAAGCGCGAGCGACGGCGAAATACCTAGGAATGTCGCCCCGGAAGGTCCGGATGGTGGTCGACTTGATCCGCGGCCAGGGGGTCAACGAAGCGTATTCGATCCTGCGGTTCTCGAAGCGTGCTGCCACGGAGCCGATCGAGAAGACGCTCCGGTCGGCGGTCGCGAACGCACAGCAGAAGGCGGATTCCGAAGGGTCTTACCTCGACACCGATGAGCTGGTGGTGAGCGAGGCGTATGTGAACGAGGGACCGCGCCAGAAGCGCTTCCGTGCCGCCGCTATGGGACGCGCAGCCCCTCGCATCAAGCGCACGAGCCACATCACCATCATCGTCGACAGCAAGGAGTAGCTGTGGGACAGAAGACACATCCGCGGGGGTTTCGACTTGGCATCGTCAGCCCCTGGAAATCCCGGTGGTACGCAGAGAGGAACTTCCCGCAACTGCTGGCCGAGGACGAGACTCTGCGGAAGTACCTTCACCAGCGGTTGTCGCACGCGTCAGTCTCTGAGGTCGAGATCGAGCGAAAGCCACAGAAGGTGATCCTCACGGTCCATACCGCCCGACCGGGAGTGGTGATCGGAAAGGGCGGCTCTGAAGTCGACAAGTTGAGAGACGAGCTCGGGCGATTGACGTCGAGCGAGGTCGCGATCAACGTCGAGGAAGTCAAGCGGCCGGAAATCGAGGGCCAGCTGATCGCGGACAGCATTGCCCATCAGCTCGTGCAGCGCGTCTCCTTCCGCCGTGCGATGAAGCGCTCGGTGCAGAACGCGATGCGTGCAGGTGCCGAGGGCATCAAGGTTCAGGTCAGCGGCCGACTCAACGGCGCCGAAATCGCCCGCACCGAGGGGTACAAGGAGGGCAGGATCCCGTTGCACACCCTTCGCGCGGACATCGATTACGCACAGGCAACCGCGAAGACCACTTTCGGAACCATCGGGGTGAAGGTTTGGGTCTTCAAGGGTGAGATCGTGGAAGAACGGCGAGGACGCACCTATTCGACGGACTTGTAGCGATAGAGGGCGAGCTGGGCCGCGAAGGCCAAGGCGTCGAGCACCGGGCGGGTGTTCTCCCGGAGTGGTCGAGGGTCTCGCGAGCGCTCCTAGAGTGAATGAGAGGAAGAAGTCATCATGTTGGCTCCGAAGCGAGTAAAGTACCGGAAGCAGATGAAGGGCCGGATGCGCGGGGAAGCGCATCGGGGCAACGCTGTTTCATTCGGGGAGTACGGCCTGCAGGCGATGACATGCGGCTGGATTTCGAACCGCTCGATCGAGGCGGCCCGTATCGCAATGACGCGGCACATCAAGCGTGGCGGAAAGGTCTGGATTCGGATCTTCCCGGACAAGTCGGTCACGAAGAAGCCGCTCGAGGTTCGAATGGGTAAGGGGAAGGGGAATCCCGAAGGATGGGTGGCGGTCGTGAAGCCCGGCCGGGTCATGTTCGAGCTCGAGGGGGTGCCGGAGCCTCTCGCCAGGCGGGCGATGGAGCTCGCCGCGGCGAAGCTTCCGGTCAAGTGCAAGTTCATCATCCGTGACCGACCAGGAGGCGGCGAGTGACCGCCGCCGACATCCGGGAGCTGACGACGGACGAGATCACCGCCCGCATCGAACAGCTTCAGGAGGAGCTCTTCCGGCTCCGCTTCCGCCGTGCGACCATGGAGCTCGAGAACCCTATGCTCCTACGAACGATCAAGCGTGATATCGCGCGCCTCAAGACGGTGCTGCGCGAGCGTGAACTTACCAACGAGGGGGCTCGTTGATGGCGACGGATCAGAAGCCGCAGCCCGAGTCGGAGCCTGGCCGCCGCAAGATGCGGGTCGGTAAGGTCGTTTCCGATAAGATGGACAAGACCGTAGTCGTGGCCGTCCAGCGCCGGTATGCGCATCCGCTCTACGGGAAGCAGGTTACGCGGACGAAGAAGTACCACGCGCACGACGAGAGTAACGACTACAACGTCGGCGATGTGGTAAAGATAGTGGAGACCCGGCCGCTCAGCAGGCTGAAGCGGTGGAGGGTGGTCGAGGCCCTGGAGCGAGCGAAGTGATCCAGCAAGAGTCGATGGTTCGGATCGCGGACAACAGCGGCGCCAAGAAAGCGCTCGTGATCCGCGTTCTGGGCGGAAGCAAGCGCCGCTATGCGCGGATCGGCGACACCGTCGTTGTCGCCGTCAAGGATGCGTTGCCGGACGGCACGGTGAAGAAGGGCGACGTGGCCAAGGCCGTCGTCGTGCGGACCCGCAAGGAAGTTCGCCGTCGGGATGGCTCGTACATCCGTTTCGATGAGAACGCGGCGGTCATGATCAACGACGCGGGCGAGCCGCGGGCAACTCGCATCTTCGGGCCGGTCGGCCGGGAGCTCCGCGAGAAGCGGTTCATGAAGATCGTGTCGCTGGCTCCGGAGGTTATCTGATGGGCAAGATGGCGATTCGCCGTGGCGACCGGGTTCGTGTACTGCGCGGCAACCAACGGGGCAGAGAAGGCACGGTTCTCCGCGTGGATCGAGAGAAGAATCGTGTCGTGATCGAAGGTGTGAACGTTCGCAAGCGCCACCGGAAGCCGTCGGCGATCGATCCCGAGGGCGGGATCATCAGCTTCGAGGCGCCGCTGCACGCGTCGAACGTGATGCTGATCGATCCCTCGAGCGATGAGCCGACGCGAATCCGTAAGCAGGCCGGCGCCGAAGGCGAGTCGGAGAGAGTCGCCGTCAAATCGGGCCGGGTGATTCCGAAAGTGAAGTGAGACAGGCACCGTAGTCGAGCGGGATACGGAGCGAGGAGAGAATAGATGGCGAAGAAGAAGGAAGCGGAGCCGCAGGCGGACGGTGGGGACGTCCGGCCGAAGGTGGCTCCCAGACTGCAGCGGCACTACCGTGAGCAGGTGCGCGGCAAGCTGCTCGAGGAGTTCGGCTACCCGTCCGCGATGCAGATGCCGACACTCCAGAAGATCGCAATCAACGTGGGGATCGGCGAAGCTTCGAAGAACGCCAAGCTGCTCGATTCGGTGATCGAGGAATTGGGGCTGATCACGGGGCAGCGTCCGGTGATACGGCGTGCCAAGAAGGCGATCTCAAACTTCAGCTTGCGGGAGGGTATGCCGGTCGGCGTGTCGGTCACCCTGCGACGCGAGCGGATGTGGGAGTTCTTCGACCGATTCGTCAACGTCGCCGTCCCACGAATCCGGGATTTCCGCGGGCTGTCGACTCGTTCATTCGACGGGCGCGGGAACTACACGATCGGGATCAGGGAACAGCTGATCTTTCCGGAGATCGAGTACGACAAGGTCGCACAGATTCACGGGATGGACATCACCATCGTGACCAGTGCGACGCGCGACGACGAGGGAATTGCCCTCCTGCGACATCTGGGTATGCCTTTCCGGGGCGAGGTCCCTGTGATTGTTGCAGCCTGAGAACACCTGCTCGAGGAACGTACATGGCGCGTAAGGCCCTGATCGAGAAGTCGAACCGCAAGCCGAAATTCGGTGTGCGCGCATACAACCGCTGCAACCGTTGCGGACGCGCTCGCGCATTCCTTCGTAAGTTCGGCCTTTGCCGGATCTGTTTCCGCCAGATGTCGCTCAGGGGGGAGATTCCGGGGGTGCGGAAGGCGAGTTGGTAGTAGGCTATCGGCTGTTGCCCCGTCGCCATTCCCACGGAAGCGGCAATCCAGGGGCTGGGTCGCCGATGGAACGACTGAATGACAGATGTTTTTCATCTTCCTACCAGTCCGGAGTGACCGGATACTATAGGAGAACGACTGCATGTTGACGGATCCAATCGCAGATATGTTGACCCGCCTGCGGAACGCCGGTCAGGCGCGGCACCGCCGGGTGGATATGCCCGTCTCGAGGCTGAAGATCGAGATCGCTCGGCTACTCAAGGACAACCACTACATCCACGACTTCAAGGTACTCGAGGGCGACCCGCACGACGTGCTGCGGCTGTACCTCAAATATTACCAGGAGAAGCCGGTGATTCGCGAGCTCAAACGCGTCTCGCGGCCCGGATTGCGTAAGTACGTGAAAGTGTCGGAAATCCCCCGGGTCCGGAATGGACTCGGCGTCGCGATCATGTCGACCTCCCGAGGCGTCATGACCGATCGACGGGCGCGGGAGGAAAAGGTGGGCGGCGAGGTGCTCGCGGTCGTCTGGTAGCCGCGAGGCATCTCGTCAGGCTGCGGAACGGACAACGGTAAACAATAACGCATTCCCAATGTCCCGAATTGGAAGGAAGCCCATCCCGGTCCCTGGCGGCGTCGAGGTCGCGATCGACGGAACGACCGTACGGGTAAAGGGCCCCAAGGGCGAACTGGAACGGACCCTACACCGCGATATCGTGGTGCGTCGCGATGGTGAGCAGATCCTGGTCGAGCGTCCGAGTGATCAGTCGCAGCATCGGGCGCTTCACGGGCTCAGTCGTACCCTGGTCGCGAACATGATCGAGGGCGTGACGGAGGGGTTCAAGAAGACACTCGAGATCGTAGGGGTCGGGTACCGTGCGGAGAACAAGCCGTTCGGTCTGACCCTCAACCTCGGCTATTCGCACACGATCGACTATAAGGCGCCCGAGGGGATCTCCCTCAAGGCCGTCTCGCCGACGGTCGTGGACGTGGAGGGGGCGAACAAAGAGGTGGTCGGGCAGGTGGCGGCGGAGATCCGGTCGTTGCGTCCGCCCGAGCCGTACAAGGGAAAGGGCGTGCGGTATCAGGGCGAGGTGATCCGTCGGAAGGCGGGCAAGGCCGGCGGGAAGTAAAGACTGGGGCAAACTACGAATACGTTTTCAGACACAGTGTACCAAGATAACGGATAGGCAAGCATCACATGGCACTCGGAGACAAGAAACGACAGCAGCGTAGGCTTCGGCGGCACCGCCGGGTTCGCAAGAAAGTCGTGGGAACCGGCGAACGGCCGCGCCTGGTGGTGCATCGCTCGCTGAAGAACCTGGAGGGGCAGATCGTGGACGATTCTCGGGGCGTCACGCTGCTCGGAATCTCGACGCTGTCGAGCACCGTACGGGAGAGTGACGAGTCGACCAAGACGGCTCGCGGAAAGGTGGCGGGGAAGCTCCTCGCTGAGAAGGCACGCGAGCAGGGGATCACGAAGGTCGTGTTCGATCGAGGTGGGTACCTCTACCACGGCCGGGTGAGGGCCTTTGCGGAGGGCGCCCGTGAGGGCGGACTCGAGTTCTAAGGGGGAAGCGTGGCACGAGATCAAGGCAGTAGAGGTGGAGGACGCGGCGGTCGGGGTCAGCGGGAGTCCGACCTGAAGGAGAACGTCATCCACATCAACCGCGTCGCAAAGGTCGTCAAAGGCGGTCGGCGTTTTTCGTTCGCAGCGCTGGTGGCGGTCGGGGATCAGCAGGGCAAGGTCGGGGTGGGAACCGGCAAGGCGAACGAGGTTTCCGAGGCAGTTCGGAAGGCGCTCGATTCGGCGCGTCGAGCGATGGCTCAGGTTCCGATCCAGGCCGGAACGATCCCCCACGAGATCCAGGGACGATGGGGAGCGGGGAAGGTTCTCCTCCGCCCGGCCGCGCCCGGTACCGGTGTCATCGCGGGGGGACCGGTCCGTGCAGTCCTGGAGTGCGCTGGAGTGCACGACATCCTCACGAAGAGCCTCGGCTCGAACAACCCGTCGAACATGGTGCGTGCCACGATCGACGGCCTGCAGCGGTTGACGACCCGTGAGCAGCTGGCCCGGGAACGTGGTGTGCCGGTCGAAGCTCTCGGAGGGTGAGGGATGGGCAATCTCGTCATCAAACAGATCAAGAGTGGGATCGGGGCACCGCACGATCAGCGTGCGACGCTGAAGGCGTTGGGGCTCCGACATCAGCGCTCGGTGATCCAGAAGGATAACCCGGCGATCCGCGGGATGATCTTCAAGGTTCGGCACCTCGTAGAGGTGACCGAAGCGGAAGGACAGAAGTAATGGACGGACTCCACAACCTCCCCAGGCCGAAGGGCTCGCACCGGGACCGGAAGCGCGTCGGGCGCGGGCCGGGCTCAGGCACGGGGAAGACGGCCGGGTACGGCCACAAGGGCGCCAAAGCGCGAACCGGTTCCCATGGACCGGGTGGCGGCAAGCCGGCGTACGAGGGCGGCCAAATGCCCCTTCAGCGTCGCCTGCCGAAGCGGGGCTTCGCGAGCCCGAATCGCGTCGAGTATCAGGTCGTCAACCTCTATCAGTTGGAGGCGATCGAGGACGAGGACATCTCGCTCTCGACACTCGCCGAACGCGGCCTCGTCCGACATCTCGGACGGCCGGTCAAGATCCTCGGGACGGGCACACTCTCCCGGAAAGTGACCGTGACCGCCCACGCGTTCAGTAAGTCCGCGCGCGAGAAGATCGAGGGCGCCGGCGGAAGTGTCGAGGAGCTCGCCTGACGATGAGCAATCCGATCGCCACCCTGTTTCGGATTCCGGAGCTGAAGGAGAAGATCCTCTTCACGCTCTTCATCCTGTTCATCTACCGGCTCGGCGCGCACGTCGTCGCTCCGGGGATCAACGTGGCGGCGTTGCAGGAATTCGCCGGCCAGCTACAGGGGACGGTCTTCGGCATCTACGATATGTTCGTGGGTGGCGGTCTGTCGCGCGCTACGGTCTTCGCTCTGGGCATCATGCCGTACATCTCGGCGAGCATCATGTTTCAGCTGCTCGCTGCGGTTGTCCCCAGCATCGAAAAGATGCAGAAGGAGGGAGAGGAAGGGCGGAAGAAGCTGACACAGTACACCCGCTACGCGACGGTCGCCCTCTCGGCTGGCCAGGCGTACGGCTACTCGGTCTTCCTCGCGGGCATTCCCGGCGCCGTCATGACACCTGGATTCGGCTTCACCCTCCAGATGATGCTGACGCTCACGACCGGCGCCGTCTTCGTGATGTGGCTGGGGGAGCAGATCACCGATCGAGGCATCGGGAACGGAATGAGCTTGTTGATCTTCTTCTCGATCATCGAGTCGTTCCCGAACGCCATCGGGCAGACGATCGAGCTGGTACAGGTAGGTGAGGTATCGATCCTGGCCTTGGTCGTGATGATCGCGGTGATGGTCGGCGTCATCGCAGCGACGATCGCGGTCACCATGGCTTCCCGGAAAATCCCCGTTCAGATTCCGCGCAAGGTGATGGGACGCGGACGGATCCGGGAGGGACAGAAGTCGTTCGTGCCGCTCCGGGTCAATTCGGCTGGCGTCATGCCGATCATCTTTGCCCAGTCGATCATCATCGTTCCGGGCACCTTGGCGACCTTCTGGACGCAGCCGTGGATTCAGAACTTCTCGACCTGGTTCGCCTACGGCACGGCCCCGTATTACGTCTCGTTCGCGATCCTGGTCATCTTCTTCACCTACTTCTACACCGCGATCATCTTCAATCCCGTCGATCTCGCGGAGAATCTGAAGAAGCAGGGCGCGTTCGTGCCGGGCGTGAAGCCGGGTGCGAGAACGGCCGAGTACATCGATCGCGTGTTGACCCGGATCTCCCTGCCTGGCTCGATCTTCCTCGCGGCGATCGCGATCTTCCCGTTCATGCTGCTGGAGGCGGTCGGCGTGCCGTTCCTGGGCGGAGTCCTGGGAGGTACCGGGCTGCTCATCGTGGTCGGCGTGGGGCTCGATACGGTTCAGCAGATGCAGCAGCACCTGCTGCTCCGTCACTACGATGGCTTCATGAAGCGGGGCCGCGTCAAGTTCAGAGGCCGCCAGCGGTACATGTAACCGTTCGCGTATGTGTTTGGAACAGGCGGTGTTGGGCGTCCATGTGAATCGTGTTTGCCAACACCTTTAAGTACACGGTGGCTGAAGTACAGCAGCGTCTCGTTGTCGCCAGAAATCGTCATTCCCGCGAAAGCGGGAATCCAGTGGCTGGGAGCCTACGGAGCAGCTGGATTCCCGCTTTCGCGGGAATGACCCACTAGGGGGAGAACCTCGAATACGTCGTCATAGTTCAATCACGGTGTAGTATGTAGTATGGGGCCATTGTCAGCTGTTCGCACCCCGCACGGGCTTCCGGGCGGGTGCTCAGCTTTTCCAGGCTTTTCGATTCGAGAGATGCATCTCATCTTGCTGGGGGCTCCGGGTGCAGGGAAGGGGACTCAAGGAAGTCAGCTCGCCGAGCGGCTCGGCGTTCCGAAGATCGCGACCGGTGATATCCTGCGCGGCGCGGTGCGGGAGGGCACCGAGCTCGGACGGCGAGCGAAAGGTTACATGGACGCCGGCGAGCTCGTCCCGGACGAGTTGATCCTGGATCTGGTGCGGGAGGCACTGGCGGACGATTCGGCCCGCCAGGGTGCGATCTTCGACGGGTTCCCTCGCAACGTCGGGCAGGCCCGAAGCCTCGACCGTATCCTTCTCGAGCTGCGGAGAAGGCTGGACGGAGTCGTGGTCCTCGACGTGGACGACGACGTGATCGTCGAGCGGATGAGCGGACGCCGGACCGACCCCGAGACCGGGCACGTCTACCATCTCGTCCACAACCCTCCGCCCGAGGAAGTCGCGGTGTGGGTCGTGCAGCGCCCCGATGATCGCGAAGAGACGGTTCGTCACCGGCTCACCGTGTATCACGACCAAACCTCTCCGCTGATCGAGTACTACGAACAGACCGATCTCCCCGTACACCACGTGGACGGCACTCTGCCGATCGAACAGGTGCAGGCCAAGATCCTGAGCAGTCTCAACCGTTGATTGCGCTCAAGTCCCCGGAGGATATCGAGACGATCGCCCGTGCCGGAGCGATCATCGCCCACCTCTATCGGGAACTGCCCGAACGCGCCGGCCCTGGGGCCTCGACCCGCGACCTCGACCGGTTCGCTGAGTCGTTTATCCGGGATCATCCCGGCGCCGAACCTGCTTTCAAGGGGCTCTACGGTTTCCCTGCTACCCTTTGCACGAGCGTCAACTACGAGGTCGTCCACGGCATACCCGCGGACCGGCGGCACCTTTTGGAAGGCGACATCATCAGCATTGACTGTGGTGTGAAGCTCGACGGCTTCTACGCTGACGCCGCCATCACCCTCCCGATCGGCGAGATCCCTCCGGATATCGAGCGCTTGCTCCAGGTCACCAGGGAAGCGCTCGAGTCGGGAATCGAGCGGGCTCGCCCCGGGAATCGGCTCGGCGATGTCGGCGCGGCGATTCAGACCCACGCGATCGATGCAGGCTACGGGATCGTCAGAGATCTCGTGGGACACGGAATCGGCCGTGAGCCCCATGAGGAGCCACAGGTCCCCAACTACGGGAAAGCGGGCAAGGGAATGCCCCTCGAGGTCGGCCTCGTCCTCGCCATCGAGCCGATGTTCAACCTCGGCGCCGCCGAGATCCGAACCCTACCCGATCGCTGGACCGTCGTCACCGCTGATCGTGCCGTCTCCGCGCACTTCGAGCACACCGTCGCCGTGACCCCGGCCGGGCCCAGGGTGCTGACCGTATGAACCCGTTCGAGAGTCGAGAGGTCGGAATGGTGTACGGGCGTTCGCCCGTCTTGCGTCAGTGGCGTCACACGGGTAGATTAGTCTGCTATTCTTCGAACAAGAACACGGCGTCCCATGAAGGTACGAGCAAGCGTTAAGCCGATTTGCGAACACTGCAAGGTGATTCGCCGCGCAGGAGTGGTGCGGGTGATCTGTAAGAAGAACCCGCGTCACAAGCAGCGCCAGGGCTAGGAAAGGGAGCGAAGATGGCTCGCATCGCAGGAGTCGACCTACCGCGAGAGAAGCGGGTGGGGATCGGTCTGACGTACATCTATGGTATCGGACGCACGTCGGCGCGGAAGATCATCGAGGAGGCGGGGGTGAACTCGGACGTACGGGTGCACCAGCTTTCCGACGAAGAAGTGAATCGGATCCGCCGGGTGATCGATGCGCGGCATCGGGTCGAGGGGGTGTTGCGGGCGGAGGTGGCCCGGAACATCAAGCGGCTCATCGACATCGGATCGTACCGGGGTGTGCGGCATCGACGGGGCCTTCCGGTGCGCGGTCAGCGGACGCACACGAACGCGCGAACGAAGAAGGGCCCGCGGCGGGCGATTGCTGGCAAGAAGAAGCCAGGCAAGAAGTAGGGGAAATCCATGGCGAAGCCGAAACAGGGCGGACGGGCACGGACGAAGAGGAACGTGGAAGCCGAAGGGATCGCCTTCATTCAGGCGACCTTCAACAATACGATCGTTACGATCACCGATATGGCGGGGAACGCGGTGGTGTGGGGGAGCGCCGGGAAGGCCGGGTTCAAGGGGTCGAAGAAGTCGACACCTTTCGCGGCCACCGTGGCGGCCGAGCAGGCCGCGAAGGAGGCGCTGCAGCTCGGGATGAAGCGGGTCCACGTGCGGGTGCAGGGTCCGGGAAGCGGTCGAGAGTCGGCGATGCAGGCGCTCGCCGGAGCTGGATTGCAGATTCGTTCGATCCGCGACGTGACACCGATACCGCATAACGGGTGTCGGCCGCCGAAGAAGAGAAGAGTTTAGGGAGCTATCAGCTATCCGTCACTGCCGGACAGTGACGGGTACACGATGGCTGACCGGGAGGTGCCGCAGTCGTCCCCGGGTCGTCTTATTCCCGCGCAGGCGAGGATCCAGGGCGACGAAAGCTTGCGGTGCGACTGCATTCCCGCTTTCGCGGGAATGACAGCAGGGAAGAATGTCGGGTGTAAACCTCCGGGGCCATCGGGGGGAGGAAGCCGAAATCGAAAGCCTGGACAGAGCATAATCAATGGCCCGATACACAGGTCCCGTCTGTAAGCTTTGCCGCCGCGAGGGGCAGAAACTTTTCTTGAAGGGGACGAAATGCTTCACCGAGAAGTGTCCGGTGGAGCGTCGTGCGTATGCCCCTGGGCAGCATGGGCCCGCCTCGGCGCGTCGTAGGAAGGCGTCGGAGTATGCGCATCAGCTCCGAGAGAAGCAGAAGGTGAAACGGATCTACGGGGTTTCGGAGCGTCCCTTCCGGAACATGTTCGTGAAGGCGTCGCGTCAGCCGGGCGTAACCGGCGAGAACCTTCTCGTCGGTCTCGAGACCCGGCTCGACAACATCATCTATCGGATGGGCTTCGCGTCGTCTCGGAAAGAGGCGCGGCAGCTGGTTCGGCACCGGCACATCCAGGTGAATGGGCGACTGGTGGATGTGCCGAGCTACCAGGTAGAGCCGGGGAACGAAGTGCGAGTCGCTCCGAAGAGTAAGGACATCCTTCCTGTTCAGGCGTCCCTGGAGTCGAAGACCCGGCCGAGCCAGGTGAACTGGCTCGCCGTCGACGACGGGAGCCGGACCGGAAGGATGATCGAGCGTCCGAGCCGCGCGGACATTCCGCTCGCGGTTCAGGAGCAGCTCATCGTCGAATTATACAGCAAATAATCCGTTATCCGTTGTCCGCTGTTCGTCGTCTCGCACCGAGGGTGGTGGTTTGCTCGGGAGTCGGGATGCGGATAGGGGATAGCGGATAACGTACTTTCCCAAAGTACGGAGGAAAATGGTGGAACTCGATCTTACCGGCCTCCAGATGCCGACGTTGCCGGAGCAGCCGAAGGCGAGCCAAGTAGTGGTTCGGCCGCTGGAGCGGGGCTTCGGGCATACCCTGGGCAACACGATGCGCCGGATCCTCCTTTCGGGGCTTCGGGGGACGGCGGTCTGGGCGTTCCGTACGGATGGTGTTCTGCACGAGCATCAGACGATCAACGGGGTTGTGGAAGACGTTCATCAGATCATCCACAACCTGAAAGGCCTCGTGCTGAAGATGGACGAGGATGTCGACGACGCGGTTCTGGAGCTGCGTGCCGACAAAGCGGGCCCGGTAACGGGCGCGGCGGTCCGGGAGCACGGATCGGCGGTGGTCGTCAATGCCGATCATCATCTTCTGGAGCTTCAGGAGGATCGAGACTTCCGGATGGAACTCCACGTCAACAAGGGCCGAGGGTTCGTGCTGGCGGAGCAGCATATGGTGCCGCGGGGGATGCCGGCCGACCTGGTGCGGGTCGACTCGATCTACAATCCGGTTCGGCGAGCCAACTTCGTCGTCGAAGAGACGCGAGTCGGTCAGCGAACGGACTTCGACCGACTGGTCCTGGAGGTCGAGACGGACGGATCGGTGGACGTGCGGGACGCGGTTCAGTACGCCGCCCGTCTGGCGATTGAGCACTTCAGCTACCTGGCGGGCGGCCGACCGCAGTGGACCGAAGAGGCAGTCTGGGCCGACGGGGGTGCACCCGCGGGCGCGCAGCCGCCATTCGACGGCGGCACGCCGGTCCCTGCCCGTGTCGAGGACGTGCTCAACCGGCCGATCGAAGACCTCGCCGAGTTGAGCGTCCGAAGTCGGAACAGCCTCCAGAAGGAAAATATCCAGACGGTCCGCGACCTCGTGCAGCGAACGGAGGAGCAGATGCTCGGCATCGACAACTTCGGCAAGAAGTCGTTGCAGGAGATCAACGAGTTCCTCGCTGCGCAGGGCCTACGCTTCGGGATTCAGCTCGAGGAGGGCGAGAGCGGGGCGCTGTGGTGGTCGGAGGGGGAGTCCGAAGATGGAGCGGGCGGTGAAGAGGGCGCGGAAGCGTAAGGCGCCGGGCGATCCAGGAGCACGATCAGATGCGACATCGTAAGAAGGGCCGGCAGCTGAGCCGGACGGCAAGTCATCGGGAAGCGTTGTTGCGGAACATGGCGACGAGCCTGTTTCGTCACGGCCGCATCCGCACGACGACGGCGAAGGCGAAGGAGCTACGGCCCTTTGCGGAGAGATTGATCACCCTCGCCAAGAAGGGCGATCTGCATTCGCGCCGCCTCGCCGCGCGCAAGATCCAAGACAGGGAAATTCTTTTCTCCCTGTTCGACTCTATCGGTCCTCGGTTCGCCGAACGGCCAGGCGGCTATACCCGCGTGTTGAAGCTGGGACACCGGCAGGGGGATGGGGCCGAGATGGCTTTCATCGAGCTCGTGGATCGAGAGTAGTAGAGCTATCGGCTAGCATTCCGAGTTGTCAGTCTATCGAACTTGATCCACAGCCAACCCCGGAACCTCGAAAATGGCGGACATCAGCGTAGAGAGAGAGCAGAAGCAGAGCGGCAACTTCACCTGGATCTGGGCGATAGCCGCAATCGTTGCCGTGGTCGGGCTGATGGCCTGGCTCTTCTCGACGCAGCCCACGGCGACTGAGGTCGTAACGGCAGATGGGGCGCTGACTGAGACCCCGGCCGAGACGGCGGAACCCGCGTCGACCGATGCCGGGGAAGCGGTAGAACTACCCGCCATCGGGGCGACGCCCGATGCTTACATGGGACGTGAGCTTCGGGTCAGCGGCGTCGAAGTAGCCGCCGTGCTCGGGACCCGCGGCTTCTGGGCCGACGTTCCCGGAGCCAATCCATTCCTCGTCATTCTGGGCCCCGAAGTCGACGACGCCAGCTGGTTGACCGGTGGTGCAACAGTGACCCTCGAAGGCACTGTGGAGCCCGTCACGGACACTGAGCTCGACGCCTGGGTCGAGGGCGAGACGATCAGGACGGCAGCGCGCGACGAAGCCTCGTTCGCGACGCACTTCCTGCAGGTGAATCAAGTGGAAATGTAGGTCGACCGCAGAGCCAGGGGATATCTGGTATCAGCTATCAGATAAAGCGGGGGCCGGCTTCATGGTGAAGCCGGCCCCTTTTTCTTGACAGCGTTCCCGAACGGTTGCCTCAGATGGCGCGTTCTCTCGGTCCGGCCTTGGTCACCTTGCCCGCCGAAAGGCAGGAGGTGCAGACGCGGACCCGCTTACGAGTACCCTTCTCCGTGACGATCCGAGCGCTCTGAAGGTTCGGCAACCAGCGCCGCTTCGTCTTGTTGTTGGCGTGGCTTACGTTGTTCCCCGCGCGGGGACCTTTTCCGCAGATGGCGCAAACGGCGGCCATGGATCTGTTTCCTGTAGAAGGCGGACGAATGTCAATCCGGAAATGTAGTTTCGATACCGCGTTTCGGTCAAGCGGGAGACGGGGTTTGCGTTGACACCCCAGCAAGGCGGGACTACCTTTGCCAGCCTTTCGCGCCGTTTTGTTCGGCGCGACAACCGCATGGCTGACAGGGCATGAAGACAGCACTGATCACGGGAATCACGGGGCAGGACGGCAGTTATCTGGCCGAGTTCCTGTTGGAAAGAGGGTATCGGGTAGTCGGACTCGTGCGGCGCAGCTCGACGGTAAACTTCGAGCGAATCGCACACATTCAGGACCGTCTGGAGCTGATCTCGGGAGATCTGACCGATCAGAACTCGCTGTTGAGCGCATTGCAACAGTGTAACCCGGACGAAGTCTACAACCTGGCGGCGCAGTCGTTCGTACAGACATCGTGGTCGCAGCCGATCCTCACTGGGGACATTACGGCGCTCGGAGTGACGCGGCTCCTCGACTCGATCCGGATCTTCAACCCGAAAATTCGCTTCTACCAGGCCTCGTCGAGCGAGATGTTCGGCAAGGTCCGGGCGGTCCCGCAGCGGGAGGATACGCCGTTCTATCCGAGGTCGCCGTACGGGGTGGCGAAGGTATACGGCCACTGGATCACGGTGAACTATCGGGAAAGCTACGATCTCTACGGAGTGAGCGGGATCCTGTTCAACCACGAGTCACCCCGCCGGGGGCTGGAGTTCGTAACACGAAAGGTGACGGACGCGGTCGCGCGGATCAAGCTCGGCCTGGCGAGCGAGGTTCGACTCGGGAACCTGGATTCGAAGCGCGATTGGGGCTTCGCGGGCGACTACGTTCGGGCGATATGGCTGATGCTTCAGCAGGATGAGCCGAGCGACTACGTGATTGCGACCGGCAAAACCCACAGCGTGGAGGATCTGGTCGAGACTGCGTTCTCGTACGTCGGGCTGAACTGGCGGGACCATGTCGTTCAGGACGTACGGTTCATGCGCCCGGCGGAGGTCGATCTGTTGATCGGAGACCCGAGCCGAGCGAAAGAAGAGCTGGGTTGGGAGCCGCCGGTGACGTTCGAGGCACTCGTGAAGATGATGGTGGACGCCGACCTGGATCGGTTGCAGCGGGCGCGGTATATGGACGCCTACACTACGGTCTGACCTTGTCCCGCGTACTCGTGACGGGTGGTGGGGGCTTTGCCGGCCTGCATCTGCTACGCGAGCTGACGCGGAACCGGCGGGAGGGGGTGGCCGCGACGACGCTCGAGGCGCGGCCCGAGGCGGGCTCGGAAGCGGCGAAGCTGACCGACGTCGAGTGGTTCTCGATGGACGTCGCGTCGACCGACTCGGTTGTCGAGGTGGTGCGGCA
The DNA here is from genome assembly GCA_009380025.1 of Gemmatimonas sp. Classification (GTDB taxonomy): domain Bacteria; phylum Gemmatimonadota; class Gemmatimonadetes; order Longimicrobiales; family Longimicrobiaceae; genus WHSP01. Next base: position 17,506 of record WHSP01000053.1, read on the forward strand.
AGTGCGGCCGGAGATCGTCTATCATCTGGCCGGGCAGGCGTCGGTCGGTGCCTCGTTCGGTTCGCCTCTTCCGACGTGGGAGGTGAACGCGACGGGAACGCTGCGTCTGTTGACGGTTCTCGCGGACGAATCGTCCCGCACGCAGCGGGTACTGCTCGCCAGTTCGGCGGAGGTATACGGCGTCGTTCCGGACGGGAGCCAGCCGATCCAGGAGGAGACGCCCTACCGACCGGCGACTCCGTACGGCGCATCGAAGGCGGCTGCGGAGGTCGCGGCTCTGCAGGCATCGAGGGCGAGCGGGATCGAGGTCGTCATTGCCCGCGCGTTCAACCACATCGGGCCGGGACAGGACGAACGGTTCGTGTTGCCGAGTATGGCCCGACAGCTCGTCGACATACTTTCGCGCCAGAGCCGACCGGTGCTGCGGGTCGGGAACCTGGATGTCGAACGGGATTTCCTGGACGTTCGCGACGTCGTGCTGGGGTATATCGCCCTGATGACGGCAGGACAGGTCGGGGAAGCGTACAACGTCTGCTCCGGGCGCTCCCACTCCCTCGAGGATGTGGTGGTCCGGCTCGTTTCCCTCTCCGGGACGGGGGCCGAGATCGAGGTCGACCCCGACAGAGTGCGGCCGGCCGACATCCCGAGGCTGACTGGCGATCCGGGTCGGCTTCGAGATCTCGGGTGGGAGCAGCGGATCGAACTGGACGAGACGCTCCGGGACCTCCTCGACGAAGTAGGGAGCGAGTGATGAGGGCCGACGAGTCAGAGTCGTGGCGGGCGGATAGCCGGCCACTGGTCGGCAAGCGAATCGTGGTGACTCGGCCGCGGGCGCAGGCGGGAGAGCTGGCGGCGATATTGGAAGGACTCGGCGCCGACGTGCTCCTCGCGCCGATGATCCGGATCGCCGATCCCGTCGATCCGCAGCCGCTTCGTAAGGCTGCCCGTGAGCCCGATCGGTTCGACTGGATCGTCTTCACGAGCGTGAACGGCGTCGTCCGGTTCTGGGAGGCTTTGCGAGCGAGTGGCCTCGACACGCGGTCCCTGGCGGGAGTGTCACTCTGCGCGATCGGTCCGGCGACGGCGTCGGCGATCGAGCTGGAGGGTGCGAGGGCGGACCTGTTGCCACATAAGCACGTCGCGGAAGGCGTGGCGGAGGCGCTCGCGGAGGAGATGGACCTGGCCGGCAGTCGAATCCTGCTGCCACAGGCCGAGGCGGCCCGTGACGTCCTGGCGGCCCCACTGAGGGAGGCTGGTGCAGAGGTGGTGGAGGTGACCGCGTACCGGACGGTGCCCGATCGTGAGGGCGCGGCCGGGCTGTCGGATCGTCTCGATGCGGGTGAGATCGACCTGATCACGTTCACATCGAGCTCGACTGTTCAAAGTTTCATCGAGTCAGTGGGACGCGAAATCGGTCGCGCGGAGGTCGCCACGATCGGACCGGTCACGGCCGCGACGGCTCGATCGGGTGGACTGCCGGTTGCCGTCGAGGCGAACCCGCATACGGTGATCGGCATGGTCGAGGGGATCCTAAGCCATTATGCGAGCCGCGACTATGGGGCATGAAGCCGGGCGACGAACCGCGTGGCTGCTCGGAACATTGCTGCTCGCGCTCCCGGCTGCTGCGGCGGGCCAGGAAGCGACTGGCATTGGAGGTAGAGAGGATCCTCAGGGATTCGTAGGTCCGTTGCTCGATCCGGGCCACTGGGCGGTCGTGGCGGCCGAAAGACTGCGTGCCGCAGGATTTGCCGAAGGGTACCTGCCCGCACAGAAAGCGACTCCCCTCGAGCAGGTCGAGCGAGTGCTCCGGGAGGCTGTTCCCGCAGCCTCTCAGCGGAACCCGGAGGTCGCTGGTCTGGCCTCCGCATGGCACGCTCGATTGTTGGAGGAGTTCGGCGGGCTTTCCGCGATTGGCTCGACGGAGACTCCCTTGGTGAACCCAGTGGGCATCCGAGTCGGTGTTGGGGTCGCGACCAGGCGCGGTGTCGTCGCTCCCGGGACCGGCGAGTTCGAGCCGGAGAGAAGTGGTGCGCTGCCCCTATCGGATCGAACTCGCCCGATGCTCGTCGGGGATATTGCGGCGAGTGTGGGGCGGAGCGTAGGAGTCTCCGTCGGGCTGGCGGTCGACGACGAGCGGCTGGACCTGGAACGGGTCGAGCTGGCCGCGGGGTGGCGCGGGATGAGGGCGTCGATCGGCAGGGTTCCGATCGCCTACGCCCACGGCCGCGGGGGCGGTGTGCTGCTGTCCGGGAATGTGCCGCTAGATGCCATACAACTCGGCACGCGCGAGGCGTTCCGTCTGCCGTGGATCCTGGCTGCGATCGGGCCGGTATCGCTTCACACGTTTCTCGGGCGTATGTTCGACGATCGCCATCCCGGCGAGCCGTACATCTGGGGAGGAAGCGTACTCTTCGAGCCGCACTCACGGATGACCCTCGGAATCCATCGAGCCGCCCTCTTCGGGGGAGAGGGTTCCGCGCCGATCACGGCTAGGAGGGTCCTCAATATGCTCATCGGTCGCGTTTCGGAGCTCGGCTTCGAGGATCAGATCGTCTCTGTGTCCGGGCGGTTCAACCTTCCGACGGAGTCGGTGCTTCCCGTGACTGCGTATCTGGAGTGGGGAGCTGAGGACGCGGCCAACGCGTGGATCGACGTTCCCGGGTTGGTCGGCGGGGCCTGGATCCCGAGCCTCCCCTTCGCACCGGAGGCGGGCCTGGGCGTCGAGTACGCACACTTTGCGACCTCCTGCTGTGGCAACCCCGAATGGTATCGTCACTGGTCATTCGTCGGCTCCTGGGCCTCGGGAGACGTAACCCTCGGCCATCCGGTCGGTGGGAACGGGACGGAACTGATGATCTACGGGTCCGGTGACTTCTTCGATGCCCGGTTGAGAATCGACGCCACCGCGTTCCAACGTGACCGACGGGCCGAGAACCTGTTCGTTCCGGGCCGAACGGGAGAGAGCAACGGGGGGACGCTAACCGTCGGCGTTCGTGCCACCCCGAGTTGGGAGATCCGGCTCGAGGGGGCCCTGGAAGACGGAACCGAGTGGACGGAAAGGCAGGTTCGCGTGGAGGCGATCCACCATTGATGGCTGGTTCCTCGGGTTTTCCGCGCTATCGCCCGCGTCGGCTACGGCGCACCGAAGGGTTGCGGCGACTCGTGCGGGAGACCGAAATCTCGGCAGCGGATCTGATCTTGCCGCTGTTCGTCGCCCCCGCGACCGGTGTTCGTACGCCGGTGAGCTCGATGCCCGGGGTGGATCAGACGTCGGTCGACGAGCTGCTGCGGGACGCCGAACAGGCGCATCGCCTCGAGATACCCGCCGTGCTGCTCTTCGGGATCCCCGAGAGCAAGGACGAGCTCGGAACCGAGGGCTACGCGCAGGACGGCGTGGTCCAACGGGCGGTGCGGGCACTGAAGCGAGAGCTGCCCGAGTTGATCGTGATCACGGATGTGTGCCTGTGTGAGTACACCTCGCACGGGCACTGCGGTGTTCTGCAGGGAGACACCGTCGACAACGACGAGACGCTCCCGCTGCTGGCTCGCATGGCTGTCTCGCACGCGGAGGCGGGCGCCGACATCGTGGCCCCGTCGGATATGATGGACGGGAGGGTCGGTGCGATCCGGAGCGCACTTGATGATCGAGGGTTCGCGAGCGTTGCGGTGCTCGCTTATTCAGCCAAGTATGCGTCGGCCTTCTATGGGCCGTTCCGGGAAGCGGCGGACAGCACGCCGCAGTTCGGCGACCGGCGGGGCTATCAGATGGATCCGGCGAACGCCCGCGAGGCGATGCGCGAAGCGCAACAGGACCTCCTCGAGGGCGCCGACATGCTGATGGTGAAGCCCGCACTGCCATACCTGGACATCATCGCCAGACTTCGGGCCGAAACGGAATATCCGATCTGCGCCTACCACGTCTCCGGCGAGTACGCGATGATCATGGCGGCGGGGGAGCGAGGATGGATCGACACGGATCGGGCCATGCGGGAGGCCCTGACGTCGATCAAGCGCGCGGGCGCGGATATGATCATCTCCTACTATGCGCGGGAGTTCGTGCGGCGGTGATCTCACGCGGACGCGCGGAGTGAAAAAGATAGTGGGGCGATCCCTGTTGGCAGTTGTCACGGAAGGATAACGTTGGTCGTCTACCTTTGCCGGTCTGGTCGCGGGCGAGGGTTCTGGTGAGGAGGCGACGGCGGGGGGACGGCGGTCCGACACGTGCAGGGCGTCGCGGGCAGCCTGGAAGGTAGAAGTAGCGCTGAGGCGCCGCAGGACTCGACAACGGCAAAAAAACAAACCAGACAACGATCGATTCAGCCCGTGACGCCACGCACCACGACAGGGATCGAAGGTAGCGAAGCACCGCCGCGGGGAATCTTTCCTTACGACGTTCGGCTTCGGCGAGAGATCACGCATCGCCGACTGGTCGTCGCGATGCTCCGTCGCTTCGTCCGCATTGTCACCCTCCATCTGGTAGACGGAGGCCTCATCGCGACGGTGGTCTGGTCGTTGGGGCTCATGAATCCCTCCTACGTTGCCGCTCGGCAGTACATCCCGGCCATCGTGGTAATCTTCCTCGGAGGGCTGAACGCGCTCTCCTCATACAGCCCCGGCGATGCCCGTCGGGATCGGAGGCGGCTGCTGTCCGGCGTATGTCTCGGCGTCGTGATCCTCGCATGCCTCGTCGTCACCCCGCCTTCGCTGCCGTTTTCGACTTCCTTCCTCGTGACGTTGGCGCTGGCGGCCTTCACCTTCCTGGCTGCGGGGCGCTACGTCGTCGACCAGATCGTACGGCAGGCGTATAAGCGGGGGATCGGTCTGCGCAGCGCGGTGATCGTCGGGAACCTCGAGGAGGTGGGTCGGGCGATCCTCCAGCTTCGCGAGGAACGGAACATCGACCAGTACCTGGTCGGCCACATCACCCCTGATGCCGAGCCCGACCCCGCATCCCTCGGCAGGCTCAGCGAAGCCGCCCGGATCCTCGACGATCTCGACATTCAGGAAGTGATCGTGACCGCATCCCTCTCGACCCGAGAGGTGCACGCGGTCTCGTACCTCTGCTTCGAGAAGGGCGCGGCTCTCTACGTCGCGCCTTCGGTCGTGGCCGCTTCCGAGCTGCGCACGGAGGTGATGCGCGTCGGGGCGTGCACGCTGGTGCGTCTCCACCCGGCACGTCTCCAACTGCCGGCTCTTCTCGTGAAGCGCGGATTCGACATCACCATCGCCGCGCTGCTGCTCGTGCTTTTGTCACCGGTCATGCTGGTGATCGCGATCGCGATCAAGCTCAATTCTCGAGGTCCCGTTTTCTTCCGCTCACGGAGAGTCGGCCTCGGCGGTCGCCCGTTCTACATGTGGAAGTTCCGCAGCATGTTCCGGGACGCGATCGGCCGCGAGCGGGAGCTGGCACACCTGAACATCTATCCGAACGGCACCTTCAAGATCGCCAACGACCCGAGGGTGACGCGGGTCGGGCGATTCCTGCGCCGGACGAGCCTCGACGAGCTCCCTCAGCTCTTCAACGTGATCGTTGGGGAGATGTCCCTGGTGGGTCCACGTCCCTCGCTCGAGGGGGATGTCGACCGCTTTCAATCCCATCACTTCGAGCGGCTTTCGGTCATTCCGGGGATGACGGGCCCCTGGCAGGTCTCCGGGCGGAACCTGATCACAGACTTCGATCAGATCGTGAAGCTGGAGCGGGCATATATTCGCTCGTGGTCCCTCCTGCTGGACGCCAAGATCCTGCTACGGACACTCAAGGTGGTGGTGCGGGGTGATGGCGCCTACTGACCTGAAGGTCGCGATCGTCGCGGACTGGGTGGCGACATTCGGGGGCGGGGAACGGGTCCTGATGGAGCTCCACAGCCTGTTCCCGGAGGCTCCAATCTTCACCAGCGTCTGGAATGAGGACGTCTTGCCTCCCGAGATGCACGGCTGGGATGTTCGGACGTCGTTCCTCCAGCGGATTCCGTTCGCCAAACGCAGGTATCAGCTCTTCTTGCCCCTGATGCCGATGGCGTTCGAGCAGTTCGATCTGCGCGGCTTCGACCTCGTGATCACGACGAACCATGCCTGTGCGAAAGGCGTGATCACTCCCGCGAATACCGTCAACCTCTGCTACTGCTATACGCCCTGCCGATACCTCTGGGACCTGTACCACGACTACACCGACGGCCTCCGATCTCAGCCGCTCATCGCGCCCGTAGCCCACTGGCTCCGCCTGTGGGACCGGCTCGCGGCCGATCGCGTCGATCACTTCGTGGCCATCTCGCAGGAGGTCGCCCGACGCGTCTGGAAACACTACCGGCGCGATTCCGAGGTGATCTATCCTCCGGTGGATGTGCAGCGTTTTCGACCCAGCGGCGAACCATCGGAGGACTTCTATCTGGTCGTATCCAGGCTCGTCCCGTACAAGCGGATCGACCTTGCCGTGGAGGCGTGTACACGGTTGGGTCGCCGGCTGATCGTAGCCGGGCACGGGCCGGAGCGGAGGCGGCTGGAGGCGCTCGCCGGCCCGACCGTGGAGTTCGTGGGGCGCCAGTCCGATGAAGAGTTGGCGAGTCTGTACTCCCGATGCCGAGCGCTTCTCTTTCCGGGCCTGGAGGACTTCGGAATTGCCCCGGTGGAAGCTCAGGCGGCGGGTCGCCCAGTCATCGCCTACGGGAAGGGTGGCGCCACGGAGACCATCGTCGAGGGAGTGACGGGGATGTTCTTCGAGGAGCAGGCTGCGGACTCCTTGGCCGAAGCGATCCAGCGGCATCACAGCTTGCGATCGGACCCGCGAACATGCAGGAAGAACGCAGAACGGTTCGACCGTGTCGAGTTCAGGCATCGGCTCGCTCGAACCATCGCCGAGCTCACGGAAGCCGGACAGGGACCCCGCGCCGCGCTCAGAGCGGTCGTCGATGGGTCCACTTCCCCAGGCTGATGCGGCGTCTTCTTCCTTTCCTACTCATTGCCAGCGCTTCCTGCGGAGATATCGCCCTGACGCCGAAGTCCGACAACTACGGGGCGATCAGCGTCGAAGCAGTTGATGAGGAGGGCTCCCCGGTCGCCGCAGTTTCGGCGGCGCTCTTCACACCCGGACGTAGGATTGCGATGGCGACCACGGCGGTGGATGGTAGCACCACGTTCGACTTCGTGGCGCCGGGCGAGTACAAGCTCTTCTTCCAAGCCGCTCCCTTCACGCTGATCGCGGCCGATCAACAAAACCCTATTTCGGACGTACGGGTTGAACGAGGGAGGCTCACCCCGATGACAGTGCGGATTGTCACCCGCCTGGGAGAGGTCGAGGTGCTGGCTGTTGATACCCTCGAGGCGCCTGTGCCGGATGTCGGGCTGGAGTTGAGCAGCAGCGCCGGCGTCGACGCCGTCGGGACGACCGATGAGGAGGGCATCGCCGTGCTGGAGAGCATCGCCACCGGCACCTATAAGCTGCTGGTTCTGGCGCCACCGGGCTGGGTCGTTCCCAGCATGCAACCGAATCCGATCCTTGACCTTGTCATTGAAGAGGATCAGGCGACGGAAGTCACGCTAGTGCTCGAAGCCTCCGGATGAGGGAAGCCTTGGCGACGAAGAGCCAGCCAAAAACGCGATCGGTCGATAGGCGCCCATCGGTACCAGGACCAGGCGCCGACCCGACCTTGGTGGGCGCCGACGTCCTTGCCGTCATCGTGTCGTACCATCCGGACGAATCGATCGTCGCCAACGCCGCGGCCATCGCCTCTCAGGTCGGCTCGGTCCTCGTCGTAGACAACGGATCAAGCGCCGAAGCAGATCGATATCTCTCCAGCATCGCCGAGCTGGACAACGCCGTCGGCGAGTCTCCGTCGCGTGCGCTGGTCGAGCTGCTGCAGCGAGCGGTCGGTCACGTCGTCAAGGTGATCATGCATGCAGACGACTCCGACGGGCTGAT
>WHSP01000054.1 GCA_009380025.1 Gemmatimonas sp.
GGAGGGGACATTTCTATCCGTCGCTCAAGGGGACATTATCATCCGTGGTCAACAGCCCCCATTCTCAACGAGGGGCGAGGCGCTCCGAGCGAAGGGGAACTCCCCCGATGGACTCGTGTCCCGTGGTCGTCGCACGTCGTTTCGACGATCTGACCGCACGACACTCCGGCTTCCCAGTAGGCCTTCCATCTCTTCCCCGGTAGAGCGGTCGGATAGGGAGGTATTCCCTGGCAGGTGGAAGCGGTAGAGTAAACTCCAGGCCGCGGTCTCCTTCCGAGCCCAGCGTCTCCTTGATAGCTGTCCTCTTTCGACCGATTTCTTGTCCGTCGATGAGGACGGACACAGGGTTCGCCGCGAGACATCGGGGGATAGGGCTTGCTCGGGCTCGCCGACTCGTCCCGAGGCCCCGGTACGGACTCCCTACGATCAGGATAAACCGTAATATCATACCACGATAGCGACTTTATTGGGGCGACCGAGTGGCGCTTCAGGCGAGTCGCAAAGGTCCTGTTGGCGAACGGAGGAGTCCCGCGAAGGGTCTGGAACGTGCATCGGCCCGGCGCCGTCAATGGGACTTTAACCTCATCACTGGTGAGAAGACATGCGGAAGCAACTGATCGTGCTACTGGCGGGGCTGGTGGGTGCAGTGACTCTTGGGGGTCAAGCTGAAGCCCAGGTCCGCCCGTGGGAGATCTCCATCGCCGGTGGGCCCAGCTTCGCCACCGGCGACTTTTCGGACGTCGTGGACACCGGGTATCACGTGCAGGGCTCCGTGGGCTTCGATCCGCCCCTCCTCCCGATCGGCCTCCGCGCCGATCTCTTCTGGCAGGAGCTGCCGAGCGCCACGGATGCCAACGACGACTGGGCCCGCCAGATCGGGGTCCATGCGAATGCCATCTTCGAAATGCCATTCGCACTCATCCAGCCTTACGGCCTGGCGGGCATCGGCATCATGAACAGTTCTGTGACCGGCGACTCGGTCGACGAAGATTCGGAAGCGACGGTCGGTTTCAACGCCGGCGTGGGTGTCGAGTTTCCGTTCGTCGGGCTCGGTGGCTTCGTCGAGGCGCGGTACCTGAACATCTTTGGTAACGAGAACGCTTCCGACTTGCGCACCATACCCGTCACTGTCGGGATCCGCTTCTGATTCTGACCATCCGAGGCGGTATGAATAAAGAGAGGTCGCGGGAACACCGCGGCCTCTCCGAGTTTATGCCAACGTTTGGCGAGCGCTCGCTGCGAGCGTCCGTCCGGCGTCCGTGTCCGCCGGTCAGCGTTGGCTTCTCCTCTCCTACAAGGTCCGTGTGAAGAGGCTTCGTTCAACTTTCCTGCTCTTGGCCTGTTCCGTATCGTTGGGGATCGTGGGGTGCGCGGACGAAGAGCCGATTCCCGAGCCGGTGGATATCGCGGTCGAGTTCGGGTCCGGCACCGTCATCATCGAAAGTGCAGCCGACACGTTCACGATGGGGGTCGACGTTGCGGAATCCGCCACGCAGAGAGCGCGTGGGCTCATGCAGCGCGCTTCGATGGATCCCGACTCGGGAATGATCTTTCTCTTTCCCAACGAGCAGGGTGCCGATGAGTCGTTCTGGATGTACAACACGCTGATCCCCTTGAGCATCGCTTTCCTCGGTGGCGACGGGCGCATCGGCAGCATACGGGAGATGGAGCCGTGTACGAGCCCGTATCCGCAATGGTGCATATACTATGAGGCTGGGGTCCCATTCCATTCCGCCCTCGAAGCCAATGCAGGCTACTTCGAGGCTCGAGGTGTCGAAGTGGGTGACCGGGTCTCCCTATCGAGGGACTGATCCCAGGGGGTCATTCCCGCGAAGGCGGGAATCCAGCCGACTGGATCCCCGCCTTCGCGGGGATGACGACCTTTGTCGGCTTTCGAATGTGTGACCGTAATTCTGACAAGAGGTACCAAGACACCGTCTGGTGTACTAACGCTGCGATGGACTGTCCGCGGAAGGGTTTGACGCTTTGCGAAGCCGATGCGGATCCGGGTCAGCTCAGTCATACCATCCGCCACAATTTCGAATCGGAGGTTCTATGACGAAGTCCTGGTCGACCTTGCCGCTCGTTCTGGCCATTGGCGGAGCGTTTGCGGCGCCTGGCGTCGCGCAGGAGGCGCCGGATACTACGGAAGTCGTCCCCCTGCAACCCGTGGTGGTGAACGTTCTGCGCACACCCTTCGAAGTTAGTGCCGCGCCGTTCGCCGTGGCGGCCAACACCGAGGCGGAGGTACAGCTCGCCCGACCCGGGTTGGGGATGGAGGAGGCACTCGGGGGGATCCCTGGAGTGCAGGTCGACGATCGCTACAACTACGCGCTCGGCGACCGGATCTCGATCCGGGGGTTCGGCGCCCGGACACCCTTTGGCGTCCGGGGCGTCTCCGTCCTCGTCGATGGGATCCCGGCGACATTGCCGGACGGAACCACGAACCTGAACCACGTCGATCTCAGCTTCTTGCGGAGAGTGGAGGTCATCCGTGGGCCGGCCTCCTCGCTCTACGGAAATGCTGCTGGTGGCGTCATCCACTTCGAGACCGAAACCCCGCCCGCCGTGCCGCTCTCGGAGGAAGTCGGCTTCACCGCCGGTTCCAACGGGCTCCTCCGCTTCCATAGCACGACCGGCGGACAGAGCAACGGCGCGACCTACAACCTGAACGTCCAGCGCCTCACGTATGATGGGTACCGTACGTTCCAGGAGGCCGAAAACGTCCAGGTGAACGGCAGCTTCGGGACCCGTGCGGCGGGCGGCGACGTGCGCGTGGTTGCCAGCTTTGTCGACTACGATGCGAACAATCCGGGCTCTCTGAATGCGGACGATTTCGCGGAGGATCCGACGCAGGCGGCGTTCATCAACCAGCAGGACCAGACCGGCGAGGAAGGGCGGCAGGGCCAGGTTGGAGCGTCTTGGCGGGGTGCGTTGGGCCTGGGTCAGCTGGAGCTCGCCGGCTACGGCCTGACTCGTGAGATTTCAAACCCGATCCCGGGGACTCTGATCGACATCGAGCGGGTCGGTGGCGGTTTGAGCGCGTTGTACCGCTCGAGCGCCGAGCCGGCGCAGACCGGCTTCCACTGGGCGTTCGGCGTCGATGGCGATCTGCAGAGCGACGACCGCTTGAACTTCGAGATCAACGACGGCGAGCCTCAAACGGATCCCTTCATTTCGCAGGACGAACAGGTCATCAGCGGTGCGGCGTTCGCGCAGGCGACTCTCGTACCCGTCGAGGGATTGACCGCCCTGGCTGGCCTCCGGTACGACGTTACGCGGTTCGAGGCCACGGATCGCCTCACAGCGGATAACTCGGGTGATCGGACGATGGACGCGTTCAGCCCTTCGATCGGTCTGACCTACGAGGCCAGCGACGCGATATCCGTCTACGGCAACGTCGCAACGTCCTTCGAAACGCCGACCGCCACCGAGCTGGCGAACCAACCCAGTGGCGAAGGCGGTTTCAACGAAGATCTCGAGCCGCAGACGACAGTGTCGTTCGAAGCGGGAGTAAAGGGCCTGTTGCCGGGGCTCGTCACGTATCAGCTGTCCCTGTTCCGGGCCAATGTCGAGGACGCCCTCATCCCGTTCACCCTCGGGGATGAGCGGACCTACTTCCGCAACGCGGGCTCGGCGATCCACCAGGGCGTCGAGGCCGGTCTCACCGTTGCACCCTTCGAGGGGGTCAGGGCGAACGTCGCCTACACCTACCTGGATGCGCGCTTCGACGACTACCTAGTCGACGGAGAATCGTTGGGGGACAATCGGATTCCCGGGGTGAACCCACATCGCCTCGACGGATCGGTCACCTATACGGCTCCCATCGGCGTGTACGCCACCGCCGAGGCGCGCTACGCCGATACGATGCCAGTGAACGACGTGAACACCGCCAACGCCTCCGCGTACACCGTCGTCGATTTCCGGACGGGCCTGGAAGCGCTCGACCTCGGCGGTCTTGCGATCGAGCCGTTCGTAGGCGTGACCAACATTTTCGATGAGGTCTATGTGACGTCTCCGAGTCTCAATCACCTCTTCGGGCGCTACTACGAACCCGGACCCGGCCGCGCGTTCTATGCCGGCGCACAACTACGCATCAACGTCGACTGATTTCGTCAAGCAGGATCCGCGGCTCGCTCGGGGGAGAGACCGGTCGCAGGGGCCGGTCTCCTTTCGTTGGCGATATGCCCTTCGCCTGACCCGCGTCCGAGCGCGACCAACGTCCCGGCATGCCCCTGTTGACTGTATCGAACCTCAGCAAATCCCACGGCTCGCGCGAGCTTTTCGCGGGTGTCTCGTTCAGCGTGGAAGACGGTGAAAAGGTCGGCTTCATAGGCCCGAATGGAGCCGGGAAATCGACACTTCTGCGGATCGTCGCGGCGATGGAACCTCCGGATACCGGTGCGCTCGCGCTCCGCCGTGGGGCAACAGTGGGATGGCTCGGACAGGAGCCGGAGATCGCCCCCGACGAGACGATCCGGACTGCGGTGGCGGCGGGCCGCCCGGCAATGCGCGATGCATTGTCCCAGTACTGGGCTGTCGCGGCGGAGCTGGCCGACGGTCGGGAGGATCCTCGGCTGATCGCCCGCCAGAGCCAGCTCATGACCACGATCGAGGCGCTGGGCGGCTGGCACTGGCAGCACGAGGTGGATCGCGTGCTCACCCGCCTGGGCCTCGACGGATGGGATCGGCCCGTCAACTCGTTGAGCGGAGGCGAGAGAAAACGCGTCGCCCTGGCCCGGGTTCTACTCGACGCCCCCGATCTCCTGTTGCTCGACGAACCGACCAACCACCTCGACGCGGTGACGACGGAGTGGCTGGAGGACTGGCTGGTCGACTACCCAGGCGCGTTGATGCTGGTCACTCACGATCGCTACTTCCTTGATCGCGTCGTCACCCGATTGGTGGAAGTGACGCGACACGAGTTCGCCACCTATGATGGCGGATATTCGGAGTACCTCGAAGCAAAGGCGGAGCGGGAGTCGAAGGAGGCCGCGGAAGAGGGCAAACGGGACCGGCTGGTGGAACGCGAGCTCGAGTGGGTCAAGCGCTCGCCCTCAGCTCGCAGGGGCAAGCAGAAGGCCCGGATCAAACGCCTGGAGGGGTTGCGAGAGGCCACGGTTGCAGCGCAGCGCTCGGCGACACGCGAGCTCGACCTGCAGTTCGGCTCGCCACCCCGGCTGGGCCGAACGGTACTGGAAATCGAGACCTTGTCGAAGTCCTACGGCGACCGTCGACTCATCGATGGGCTCTCCACCAGGCTGCGAGTGGGCGAGAGGATTGGGGTCATCGGCCCGAACAGCAGCGGCAAGACGACGCTCCTGCGGATCGTGCTCGGCTTGGAGCTGCCGGATTCCGGGAACGTCCGCTTGGGTGTGAATACCCGTACGGCGTACTTCGATCAGCAGCGCCTGGATCTCGACCCGGGGGATTCCGTGTACGATGCCGTAGCCAGTGAGGAATGGGTGGATTTCAGAGGCCGCCGCGTTCATCTGCGCAGCTATCTCGAACAATTCCTCTTCCCAGTGGCGATGCAGGAACAGCGAGTCGGAAGCCTCTCTGGAGGCGAGCGTAACCGCGTACTACTCGCTCGCTTTCTCTTACAGGACGCCAACCTGCTGGTACTGGACGAGCCGACCAATGATCTGGACCTGCCGACGCTGCGGGTGCTCGAATCGGCACTCGCGGAGTTCGCCGGCTGCGTGCTCGTCGTTTCCCACGACAGGTTCTTCCTCGACAAGGTGGCAACGGGTCTCCTCGTCTTCGAGGGAAACGGAGTCGTTCACCGGCACGAGGGAGGGTACGAACTCTACAGAAAGCTGCGAGCCGAGGCGGCCGCAGAGGAATCGCCGGCGAAGCGTTCCGCCCCTCGGAGGAGGCATGATGTACTGCTCGCTGCGGGGCCGCGACGCCTGACTTACCTCGAGAAGCAGGAGCTCGAGGGCATCGAAGCGGCCATTCTGGCGGCCGAGGAGCGGAGGGACCGTCTTGGCACGGAGCTTTCCAATCCTGCCCTCTATGCCGATACTCCCGAAAGGGTCGCCGGGCTGAGCGCTGCCCTCGCCGAAGCCGAGACTTCGGTCGAGGCGCTTTACCATCGTTGGGCAGAGCTCGAGGAGATTGCTACCTCCGGCTAATCGAGACCGGCGCCCCCAGAGGAGGATCGGCTACACCACACACCCGTCCGACAAAGCCCGACTTTCCCGTCGCCGCGTCACAGGGATCGAAAGTTCCCTGAGGGGGTAGGTCCAATTCGGGGAACCAATGTTCCGGTAGAGTCTTGCAGGTTGGCCGGAGCTCTGGATCGCAGTATGCTGGTGGGACTCTCCCAGCTGGATTTTTATTGGCTTTTTCGTTGTAGTGAACGAAGCACCACCTCACGTCGGTCCACGGAAATCGGCCATGTTCGCAACGATCCTCATCGCTACCGTCGCCGCAAGCCTTCAGGCTGATACCGTCCTCGTCCCCGGCGTCAGCCTTCTCGGAGAGTCGATCGATCCGACAACGCCGATCCGGGAACGGGGCGAGCCTACAGGTCTTCTCGGCACGGAAAGGCTGCCGTTCAACGCCTACGTCTCGATGCCGATTCCCGATTCCCCCACGCCAGGACTCCCGGAACATTTCGTCGAAGTGCCGACGTCGGCGGGCTTCACGTGGGACGAGTTGAATCGGGCGATGTCTTCGGTCGAGATGGAGGTCTACCGTGGCAACCTCCCAGGTGCTGCGGTCGCCGTCGGCCGATGGGGAACGACTGTCCTCGAACGCGGAATCGGGACCTACGACCGTACTCCCCTCTCGCCCCATGTCCATCCGGATCACACGATCTACGATCTCGCCTCCCTCACGAAGGTGGTCGCAACCACGACAGCGGTGATGCTGCTGGTCGAGGACGGGATGATAGACCTCGATACACCGGTCTCCAACTACCTCCCCTCGTTCTCGAGTGCCCCGAAAAGCTGGGTGACGATTCGACACCTCCTGACTCACAGTTCGGGCCTACCGGCCGGGACGGGGACCTTTCCCGCGAGTCGGTGGGCGTCGCTCCAGAAGATCCTCGACATGCCGCTCGTGACGAGCCCCGGCGAACGGGTCGTATACTCCGACCTCGGTTTCGTCATCCTCTGGCTGACCGCCGAAGCGGCGTACGGTGGGTCGCTGGAGCAGCTGCTGGTGGACCGCGTCTACCACCCGCTGGGGATGGGGGCAACGCGCTTCAACCCCGGTCCGGCGTGCACGCGCTGCGCGCCGACGGACGAGCGCGACGGATACCGTGGCCTCGTGCACGACCCCATAGCCCGCAACCTCGGCGGCATCGCTGGAAACGCCGGCCTCTTCTCGACCGCTCACGACCTGTCGCGCTTCGCCGCAATGCTCGTCAACGGTGGCGAACTGAACGGCGTCCGGGTTCTCCAGAAGTCGACGATCGACCTGTTCACCCAGCGGCAGCCGGGCGCCGATACCCGTGCTCTCGGCTGGGACACCCCCGATGATGACGGGCATGGGGCGAGCGGGCTCTCTATCTCGCGTAGTGCCTTCGGTCATACGGGCTTCACCGGCACTTCCCTCTGGGTCGACCCGGATCGCGGCACCTGGACCGTTCTCCTCTCCAACCGCACCTACGGGCCCCGCGGCCGTAATCCGATGCGAGCCCTGCGGCGCGAGCTGAACGACTTCGTTGCGGTGTCCGTTGACCGCGCGAGCTTTGGTCGCTGAAGTTGCCAGTTGCCAGTTGCCAGTTGCCAGTTGCCAGTTGCCAGTTGCCAGTTGCCGCAGTCAGGCGGTAGCGATCGCGACTGAGGGGCAAAAGACACCACTACCCGTCGGGATCCCCGCCCTGCGAAAGCGTCGCCCAGGTTCTCCGAACGCCACCTTGCGTGGTCTCACCCGTGCATCTATATCCCGGAAGCTCTACGGCGAATAACCTTCAGCGGGTCCGAACCGATGCTCGTGTATCTCGACGGTCAGTTCATGCAGAAGGAGGAGGCGAAAGTTTCGGTCGATGATCGCGGCTTTCTCTTCGGGGACGGGGTCTACGAAGTGACGAGAGCGATCGGCGGGCGACTCTTCGAGGAGGAGGGTCATTGGAATCGACTTCGGAATGGACTCCGAGAGCTCGAGATTCGCGCCGAGCAGATCGACCGGGGCAGGGTTCGTGAGATCTACGAGCATCTGTTACGGGGGAATGGGCTGGCAGAGACCGATTCCGATGCTACCGTCTATCTGCAGATCACCAGAGGATGCGCCCCCCGATCGCACGCCTTTCCCGGTCCCGATTGTGTTCCGACGTTGTATGCGTTCGCGGCACCCTTCCAGATCCCGGTGGATCTCCGGCGCGCTGGTGTCGATGCCGTTTCCCTGCCCGACATCCGCTGGGCACGGTGTGATATCAAGACGATCAATCTGCTCCCGAATGTCGTCGCCAAGCAGCGTGCGGTAGCGGCCGGGGTGTGGGAGTCGGTGATGTTTCGAGACGGCGCGATGACGGAAGGCTCCGCGACGAATGTCTTCGGCGTCATCGATGGTGAGCTTCGAACGTATCCCCTGTCGAACTACATTCTGCCGGGGATCACGCGTTCAGTGATCGTCACGCTCGCGCGTGACCTCGGCATCCCCTTCCGTGAACGGCCGATCTTCAGTCATGAGATCGGCCGGCTCGAAGAGCTCTTCCTCACGGGCACCACAACTGACGTCCAGCCGATCGTCAGGCTGGACGGCAGGGCGATCGGCGATGGGGTCGTGGGCAGCGCCGCGAGTGCGCTGCAGGAGGCGTTGATGGAGAGGATGGGAATCGCTCTCGCACCCGTTGCCTGAGGCGAGTCTGCCACGAGAATCCGAATGTCCTCCGAGAGCCACCGCCTCAAGTGCTATTCAGCGACTTTGGCGATTCCTCGCTGGACTTCTCGCTTCTCTTCTGGATCGCCGATCCCCTCCTTCATCCGCGAACGACGAGCGAACTCCGATTCGCGATAGACGCCGCCTTTCGCGACGCGGCGATCGAGATTCCCTTCCCGCAGCGCGACCTGCACGTCAGGAGTGGCTTCGACGCATCGGGTAGAAAGGAAAGGATGGGCCCTCCGATCGCGCCCCCCAAACCTCCTCCCATACCCGAATGGAGAAGTCGATGACGACCTCGAGAACTCAGGAAGTTACCGCAGCTCAGCCGGATAGATTGCAGGGTGGCACCGGCGGCGTCCGCCTATGGGTCGGAAGGCTCCTGAGCGCACTTGTCGCCGCATTTCTCCTCTTCGACGGCTTGGCGAGAACGGTGCGGTTCGCGCCGTACGTGGAGGGAACCGTCGAATTCGGCTATCCCGTCGAGTTTGCCTCCTGGATCGGACTGACCCTGGTCGTCGCAACCGTTCTGTACTCGATCCCGCGAACATCGGTGCTGGGGGCGATCCTACTCACCGGCTACCTGGGTGGCGCGACTGCCTCCCACGTCCAGCGTGCGGATCCGTGGTTCCTCTTCGCAGTCGGGTTCGGCGTCCTGGCGTGGGGCGGGCTGTATCTCCGTGATGAACGCGTGCGTGCGCTCCTACCTCTGCGCCGGACTACGGAGTATTCCGGAGCTACACAACAGGAGTGAGCCCGACTTTCTAGTGGACGGCGGCCGCTTCGCGCATCGTGGTGAGGCCGAGCGATCTCGCAAGATGGCACGTCTCCGCCATGTGACGGATCTCTACGGTCTGGCCGAACTTCAAGTTCGGGGACCCTTCGGCGACCTCCGTGGCATCGTCGAGGTCCGAAGCTTCGATGATGATGTACCCGCCGATCAGCTCCTTCGCCTCAGCGAATGGGCCGTCGACGATCCCGGTATCCGGGGTTCCGGAAACGACACGACTCTCGGAATAGAGCGGACTTCCATCCTTGAGCCGACCCGCAGCCGCAAGTTCGTCGCACCAGGAATTCCAGTCACGGAGGGCCTGCCGACGCCTTTCAGCCGACATCTCTTGATAACGGTGCGGCGTCGCCTCCCGGAAGACCAACATGAACTTCTTTGTCGATTCCATGAGTGGTTCGCAGGTGTCGGGGGATCAACCGAAGTCGGTACGTAGTTCGAGCGGGACTCAATCTTCCATGGCGACCGCCCGTTCGGCTGCCTCGAAACCGATTTTCGAATGTGTTCCGTCGCAGAACGGCTTGGTAGTGGACCCGCCACATCTGCACAGGGAGACAGCCTTTCGTGCGCTGAGATCGTACTCGTTCCCATCGATGTCCACGATTCGGACGGGTCCCTGAACCCGATACGGACCATTTTCACGCACCGTGATCACGACTTCGGGCTGTTCGTTCTCGTTGGTCATACGGCCCCCGCTGTGTGCCTGGTCGGAAGTTGTCGGGCTGCGTTGTTCTCCGCATCGGATTAGGGCGAAAGTACGTCGATTCCAGTGCGAAGGTCAAACCGCACCAGGTCGGGTCGCGCTCGGTCCCACCGGCGCGGAGACTCATGCTTCGCCTCGGACACCCCTGGGCGACTCAATCCATGCCTGAGCCAACGTTCTCGGAACGAGTGTACGCCACGGTTCGGCGGATCCCGTATGGAAGGGTGGTCACGTACGGAGGTATCGCCGCGCTCCTCGGAACGCCGCGGGCAGCGCGCGGCGTGGGTAGTGCGCTCGCCGCCTTACCCGAAGGCAACGATGTCCCATGGTGGCGAGTCGTGAACGGCCGCGGTGAGATCTCGCTTCCGCACTACCCCGGCAGACTACAGAGGATGCTACTGGAACAGGAAGGGGTGCCGTTCCGCAGGAGTGGTACGATCGATCTGCGGCGCTTCGGGTGGAGGACACAGTTCTGGGAAGAGGATCGAAGCGACGTCGGGGGTCGCCGGCCTGCACGGGAGGGCGGCGAGACAAACCGATGAGCGCCTCAATCGAGGGACAACGGCTTCTCTGGAACGCGGAGCCGGATGACGATTCGATCGCCGAATCGCTGTTCGCTGAACTCGTCCGTCACTCCCTCGGCTACGAACGGAGCGTAGCCGATCTGACGGACGCGGTCCTCCGTTAGCGCTTCGAGGTCGACAATACCCGCGAGTATGTCGTTGGCGCGTTCCGGCGGCCCCTGCTGCATCGCAGCGAGCACATCGGCCGCGCCGATCGGCAGATTCGTGAACTCCAACAGCCAGCGCGGGTCCTCCTTGCACAGGTTCGTGGCGATACGATCCATCGCGATGCGAAGGGCCTCGTCATCATTGAGGACGACGTAGCGCTCTGCCCCTCGATCGAAGACGATTTCCCCATTCGCGCCAACCCCGGCGAAGACGACGCCACCGTTTCGTTCCTCGAGGAAAAGCGCCAGCGCTTCTTTGTGGGCCCTGATCTGGAGGATGTAGGTGGCGAGGCCCTCGGCGGCCGATGCGAGGAACGACTGGACCCGCGGGTCCCTGAAGATGGAACCGTCGCGCAGCGCATCGTTCCAGGCGATCGTTTCGTCGTGACGCAGCTCCCCATCCCGCTCGGCTCGCTCGATGACGTAGTCGATGTAGCCGTCCGGCCCGAGACAGCTGGAAACGTCCGACTCGTCGTCTTCGGTGATTGCATCGGCAGTATCGAGCACGAGCTGCCACGCGGCCTCGCGCGCAACCGAGATCGAGTCCGCAAGCTGGCGATGGGTGAGCGAAGGCAGGGGAGCAACCAACAGCCGAAGGTTCTCTCGATCACACAGGACGCACATCCACGCTCCTCGGCAAATAGCCAATGGGCGAAGGCGTTCGACGGTCGAACGCTCCAGAAGTGCTAGTGTACCCCCGAATTCGAGTCAGGATCGCCCGAGGTTCCGCAAGTGGGAACTACCTATCGGAACCGCCGAGGCAAAGGGGGTGTTTGAGCAACGGCTCAACGTCCGAGTTCGCCTGTCGAGGGGATCCGAATGACCCGACCAAGGTATTCCGCGACCAGCGCCGCCACCGTGGGACTCGGAATCGCGATCGTGACCGCTGCACTGCTCGGCTTCACCGGATTCCTCTACCTGCGTGGCGGCGGGGCAGTCGGCTGGTTGTTGATCACGCTAGGGCTCCTACCCCTGTTCTTCGCGATCGTCGTCCGCCTCCGGATTCGTCTTCCGCCGGAGGGCGGTGACGACCCTGCGTCCTAGGTGACTGGCCGAACCTGCGTTGACAGCCGAACCTGCGTTGCTTGACAGTCGGTGCACCCCACTCCTACTCTTGGATGTATGATCAACCTCGGCTTGGCACGGCACTACGCGACGTTCCGCTATCCCTACGCGACCCGACCTATGGGCCGCGGTCAATGGCGTGCGGGCATGTAGCCCACCCGAGGTGATGACCGAGAAGGCGGCCCGTGACGACGCGGGTCGCCCATTTTTTTGCCATGTCCATGCCCTTAACCACCCGCGAGGTTGCATGACGGACACTACATCCACCGGGGACGCGATGGCAGAGTTGACACAGATCCGAGAGGAAATCGAACGGATCGACAGGGCGCTGATCGGCCTCATCGCGGAGCGCGTGACCCTGGCCCGTCGGGTCGGTGCCGTCAAGCGGGCGGCTGGTTTGCCGACGCTCGATCCACCGCGCGAAGCCGCGGTCGTTCGGCGCGCCGGTGCCCTCGCCCGCGACGCTGGCCTCGACGACGAGGACGTTCGGTACATCTTCTGGCATCTGATCGGCTTGTCGCGGCGGATCCAGATGGAGGAGAAGTGAGACGACCTCGAGGCGCTACGGAATGACCCTCCCATCGTCGGTGGCGGTGATCGGCCTCGGCCTGATGGGGGGCTCCCTGGCCCGGGATCTGGCAGCCATGGGTTGCAATGTCCTCGGCTACGACTCCCGCCCGGAGATCGGCCCGGCCGCCGAGCGGGCTGGTGTGGTTCACGTGCTGCTCGACAGTTCTCTCGAAGGCGCCCGCACCGCTTCGCTGATCGTCATCGCGACCCCCGTCGATGTGGCGATCGCCACCCTCTCGAAGCTCGCGCGAATCGTCGCGAGCGACGCCACCATCACTGACGTGGGCAGCACCAAAGCCGCCATTGTCGCGCGTGCGGAGGAGCTCGGCATCGGCCCACGCTTTGTGGGATCTCATCCGTTGACCGGCGATCACCGGTCCGGCTGGAGGGCCGGCCGCCGGTCGCTGTACGAAGGTTCCACCGTTTTCCTCTGCCCGGCACCGTCGGCGCTTCCAGAGACCCGCGAGGCGATCCGGGGATTTTGGGAGAGCGTTGGCGCTTCCTGCGTCAACCTCGGCGCTGAGGAGCACGATCTCCGCTTGGCCTGGGCGAGTCATCTGCCGCAGGTTTGCTCGTCCGCTCTTGCAGCGACCCTCGACACGGCCGGGCTTGGCCCCGAACAACTGGGGCCGGGGGGTCGGGACGCTACCCGTCTCGCCGCCAGCTCTCCGGAGTTGTGGCGTGCCATCGCCCTGACCAACGCCGTTTCGCTCCAAGCCGCGGTCGCCTCACTCCGTGAACATCTCGCCGAATTCGAGACCGCCCTTCGTGAACGGGATTCGGCAGCCCTCCTTCGTTTCTTCCAGCGAGCGAGCGACTGGGCGCGACCGGAAGCGTGAGATCCTCCGCTTGCGAGACACATCCTGATCGCTGCGGCCCGGTGAAAATCGCGTCGCCCCGATGCCGTTGCGCTTCCCTGGTCGCAACCCCATCTTCGTAGCCATCCATGGGACGGCTTGCCCTCGTTACAGGCGCCACCGGCTTCATCGGCCGACACCTGGTTGATCGGCTCTCGAGCGAAGGCTGGCGGGTTCGGGCTTTGGTCCGTCCCAGTAGCGACGTTCGCCACTTCCGGGACATCGGCGTCGAGCTCTCGCCGGGCGATATCCGAGATCCTGCTTCGATCCGGATGGCGGTCGCGGGAACCGACGTCGTGTTTCACTTGGCTGCGACCACCGCCGCCCGCTCCGAGCTCGAGTACGAGCAGGTGAACTCTGGAGGGACTCGCCGGGTAGTGGAGGCCGTCAGGACCGCTTCTCCAGCACCGCGAAGGCTGGTCTATCTCAGTTCGTACGCAGCCGCGGGGCCTGCGGTCTCTGGTCGGCCGAGGCGATTGAAGGATCCCCCGATGCCGCTGACGGCATACGGTCGATCCAAATTGACAGGCGAAACGCTGGTTCGGGAGGCGGAACGTGAGGGGGTGCAGGTGCTGGTGGTCCGGGCACCAGCGGTGTACGGGCCCGGTGATCGTGCACTCCTTCCCTATTTCCGCCTCGTTCGTTGGCGCCTCGCGCCGATTCCGGGTGGCGCTGAACGACGCCTTCACCTCATCTTCGCACCGGACCTCGCCGAGGCGCTTCGGTCCGGTGCGGATGCCGGGCCCGGAACCTTCGCAGTCGCAGAGCCGGTCGAGCATCGTTGGGCCGACGTCGTGGATGCCATCGCCGCTTCCCTCGATCGACGCCCGCTCAAGTTTCGGGTCCCTACCGCGCTTGTGCGCTTCGCCGCGCTCGGCTCCGAGACCCTCGGTCGACTGGCGGGTCGAGCCGTTCCGTTCAACCGGGAGAAGGCAGAGGAGATGCTCGCCCCCGCCTGGACCTGCGACCTGACCGGTTCCGAGACGCTTCTCCCTGTGGACCGCGCAACTCCCCTCGCCGAGGGGTTGGATTGCACGGTTCGCTGGTATCTCCGCCAAGGATGGCTTTGATGGGAACAGCACAGGCAAAGGCGCAACTTCAGCGTCCTGTCGACCTCTTCGATAAATGCTTCCGCTTCACAGCCGCCCGTGAAGCGATCTCACAGGGTGTCTACCCCTATTTCCAGCCCATCGAGCAGTCGTTCGACACGGAAGTGGTAATCCGCGGAGAGCGCAAGATCATGGTGGGCTCCAACAACTATCTCGGTCTCACCCACCATCCGTACGTGCTGGAGCGGGCTCAGGCCGCCCTGCATCGATACGGCACCGGGTGCACCGGCAGCCGCTTCCTCAACGGCACCCTTGACCTGCACGAGGAGCTGGAGCTCCGCCTCGCCCAGATCATGGGCCAGGAAAGTGCCCTGGTCTTCAGCACGGGATATCAGACCAACCTCGGCATCATCGCCACACTTGCAGGCCGGAACTCCATCGTCCTGCAGGACCGCCTGAACCACGCAAGCCTGGTCGACGCCGCGCAGCTTTCGGGCGCCCAGATGGTGCGCTACCCCCACGGTGACCTGACGATGCTCCGCCGCCTCCTGGAGCAGCATTGGGACGTGGCCGGCGGCGTCCTCATCGCCACCGATGGAATCTTCTCCATGGAGGGAGACATCGTCGACCTGCCGACGATCCTGGGACTCGCGCGAGAGTTCGGTGCCCGGCTCCTGATCGACGACGCTCACGCGATCGGCGTGCTGGGAGACATGGGTGGCGGAACGTCTCAACACTTCGGCCTCGAAGGAGAGGTCGACCTGGTGATGGCGACCTTCTCGAAGTCGTTGGCATCGATCGGTGGCGTCGCCGCAGGCCCAGAACCGGTGATCCACTACCTGAAGCATCAAGCGCGGACCCTGATCTTTTCCGCCAGCATGCCGCCCTCCGCCGTCGCGACGGTCCTGGCATGCATCGATGTGCTGGAGCGCGAGCCGGAGCGACGCGAGCAACTCTGGGCCAACGCAGTGTACCTCCGCGGCGGCCTACAGAGTCTCGGCTTTGAAACCGTTACCTCTGAGACACCGATCATTCCGGTAGTCACCGGAACCATGGAACGCACCTTCGAGTTCTGGCGCGCCCTCTTCGATGCCGGTGTCTTCACCAATCCCGTGCTGCCGCCCGCGGTGCCAGAGAACTCCTGTCGGATCCGAACTTCCGTCATGGCCACTCATACGCCGGACCAGTTGAATCAGGTGCTCGACGCCTTCACACGCGTTCGCGCCCGGCTAGGCGCGCCCTGACCACATCCGGGCACTCTTCCAGCCTCGCTGGCCGCGATGCCCCGGCACCCGCAGGAGTGCCGGGGCATCCGGCTAGAAGGCCGCAAGCGTCAACCAAGAGCACCGTGTCGTCCCTTTCGATGAAAGCCCCCCCTCGAGCGACTATACGCGAGATCCCGCGAGGACACTCGCGCAAGACGTTCATCGACCTCGAATGGACGATCAATCGATCCGATCCGAACTGGGTATCGCCTCTGCGGCTGAGCGTGCAGGCAGCCCTGAACCCCGACAAGCATCCGTTCCACCAGCGTGCCGAGGTCGCCTACTTCATCGCCGAGCGCGGCGGCGAAGCCGTCGGCCGGATCGCGGCCATCGAAAATCGAGCCCACAACGAATACCATTCTGACCGGGTTGGCTTCTTCGGCCTCTTTCAGTGCGAGGACGATCAGGCGACCGCCGAGATGCTGTTCGACGCCGCGGGATCCTGGCTGAAATCCCGTGGATTGGAATCGATTCGCGGGCCTCTCAACTTCTCGACGAACGAGGAAGTCACGTCGCCCGGAATCCTCATCGAGGGGTTCGAAACGCCCCCGATGATCATGATGGGGCACAACCCGCGATACTACGGGCGTCTGCACGATGAGGCGGGGTTCGCCAAGGTCAAGGACGTCCTCGCCTTGATCATGGATCGACCGGAAGTCGTTCCTGAGAGGGGTGTTCGTGTCATGGATCGGCTCCTCGCCCGGAGCGGCGTCGCCTTCCGTCGCCTCGATCTCAAGAACTTTCGACGAGACGTCAACGCCATCAAGGAGGTCTACAACGCCGCCTGGTCCCGAAACTGGGGCTTCGTCCCCATGGCCGACGCTGAGTTCGAACACCTGGCCAAGGACTTCCGACCCGTCGTCAATCCGAAGCTCTGCCTAATCGCGGAGTCGGGTTCGGAGCCGGTAGGCTTTTTACTCGCGCTCCCCAACCTGAATGAGGCACTGCGATTTCTCCCCTCCGGTCGACTCCTTCCCTTCGGATGGCTCATGCTACTCTGGCATCGGAACCGCATCGGAAGCATCCGCCTCATGACGGTCGGCTTCAAGCCACACCTCCACCGCGCGGGCCTCGGCCCCCTGATTTACCGCCACACCTGGATCAATGCGGTCGAGGACGGATACCTCCGCGGTGAAGCATCCTGGGTCCTCGAAGACAACTTCGAGATGATTCGGGGGGTCGAACGAATGGGCGGCAAAACCTACAAGCGGTATCGGATCTACGAACGCCGTCTCTTGAATTGATGCGTATCCACAAAGAAGTGACCGCCCCTGGGCTCTCATCCGTGCCCACTCGGAGAGGACTCGAGGAGTCATAGAGTGGGGGAAAAAGTCGGCATTCTCGAGCCCGGGAGGCGGCGCTAAGTTATACAAATGTTTCTGGTGCAGGTTCCGTCCCTGGCCCGCTTTGCGGCTTCCCGGCTCGATTCGTGAAGTAGGGAGGGTCGAGACTGTGGAAGGACTCGCAGATGCCGATCGCAATGAATCCGAGGACGAATGGTCCGCTGATCGTAGAAGTCGTACTGGTCGGGGTCCTGATCGCCGGGGGTGTGCTGCTCTACTGGGGCCCTGCCGCGTACGAGGAGCTGAACCCGCAGTGGTGGCACTGGGTGATCCTGGGGGTGATCTTCTTCGCCACCACCGCACTCCACACGTGGCGATCTCGCCGCCGTAGCCATCGGGCGTTGCACGAAGCGATTCGAGAGGAAGGGACCATGGAGTCGGGTGTGGACTTCCCGGCGGGCAAGGATGGCGCTGACGACGACGGCATGGCGACCATCGGTTGACGGGCCTGCTACATTGCGCGCCGCTCGGAGGTGGGCGGAGCCAAGAATGAGAGTCGCATACTTCACTGAAAGCCTCTACCCGCACGTCGACGGTGTCTCGCGAACGCTGGCGCGGTTGTTCGACACGCTCCTGCTTCGGGGCATCGACTTCCGGGTATTCTCGCCTTTTCTCCCGCCGAAGGAAGTGGGATGGCGGGATCGCGTCCGGGTCATGCGCTATGTACGGTTCCCACCCTATCCGGACTATCGGGTAAGCCTGCCGTACGGCCAACGAATCGGAGAGGCGCTCGAGGAGTTCGGCGCCGATCTCGTGCACGTGGTAAGTCCGACGCCGCTGGCGTATCGGGCGCAAGGCATCGCCCGGCGGTTGGGCATCCCTGTCGTCGGGAGCTTTCATACTCATTTCGCATCCTACTTCCGCTACTATGGTCTCGGGCCACTGGAGCCGATCGGTTGGAGGCTCCTGAGGGCATTCTACTCCCGGTGTGAGCGGGTGTATGCACCCTCGGCCAGCATTGGCCGCGAGCTGGCCTCCCAGGGCATCGAGTCGGTTGAGCTCTGGTCTCGAGGGATCGATCTAGCTGGCTTCTCGCCGGAGCACCGTGATCCCGCGATCAGAGGGCTGATCGGTGCGGCAGACACGGTTCCGGTCTTGTTGATGGTCAGCCGCCTGGTAAGGGAGAAGGACCTTGCTGACCTGGTCGAGATCGATCGGATCCTGCGCGGCCGGGGAGTTCGATTCGCGCTCGCGCTTGTTGGCGACGGACCGATGCGCGCTCGACTCGAGCGGAAGCTTTCTCACGGCACCTTCGCCGGACACCGCTCCGGTCCGGACCTCGCGCGTTGGTATGCTTCGGCCGATGTCTTCGTCTTTCCCTCGACTACGGAAACGCTCGGGAACGTCGTGCTGGAAGCCCTTGCCTCCGGGTTGCCCGCCGTCGTTTCCGACCGTGGCGGGCCCCAGGACATGATCCGGCACGGGGAGAATGGGTTCATCGCAAGAGCCAACGACCCGTTCGACTTCGCGACCCACCTGCAGCGCCTGCTCGAGAACCCCGATCTCCGTACCCGCCTGGCGCACAACGCCCGGGCCTCGGCCGACTCCCGCGATTGGCACGAGATCAACGGAACACTCCTCGACAGCTACCGGAAGGTCGTGACCCGACGTGCCCACGTCCAACCCTCCAGATGAGATCTCGTCACGACCCGTCCGTGGGTCAAAGGCCGCAACGGGGCGAGAGCGAGGGGCGTGGGTCGGAACCGAGAATGGTCCGCGGGCTGGATCGGATCTTCCGAACCGCCCTCGTCGTCATCCCGATCGGCGTCATCGGCAATCTCGCGTTCTCGTTGCTCGTAACGGACCGCGACATTCTCGCTTCGGTCGCCACTTTTCCTCGTGGTTATCTCCTGCTAGCCCTTGGCCTCGGGACCGTTCCGTGGTTCACCGGCGCCCTCCGTCTGCTGATCTGGAGCCGGTTTCTCGAGTACAGGATGCGCTTCCATGATGCCCTCCTGATCACCCTCGGCACCGACCTCGGCGCAGCGGTGAGCCCGACGGCAGTGGGTGGCGGCCTCTTCAAATGGGGCTTACTCGTCCAGCGAGGAATCAGCCCGGGAGCAGCCGCTTCACTGACGACTCTCGCGCCTCTCGAGGACGGCATGTTCTTCCTGCTCGCCGTGCCGGTCGCGATCGTGCTCACCGCGTCGTGGGGAAATCCTGTATTCGACCGCCTTGGTGATCCGTTCGACGCACGAGCCACCCCGATGATTGTTATCGCGCTCGTAATCGGTGGCTTGATCTGGGCAGCCGTTCGTTGGGTGCTCCGTGGAGGGCTTGGAATCGGTACCCAGCGCCGCATGGGGAGGATCGTTGGACGCATCCGGCGCGGCTTCAGAACGACCTGGGTCGACACCCGCCACGTGTATCGCCTCATCGGCACGAACGGCAAGTCTCGCTTCGCCTTGACCATGGTATTAACGGCCATCCAGTGGACCGCCCGGTACTCCATCATCTCGGCTCTGATCGCCTTCCTCGGCGCTCCAGTTCTGCCGGTCCTCTTCTGGCTACTGCAGTGGGTGGTCTTCACCCTGGCCGCCTTCATTCCCACTCCGGGCGCGACCGGTGGTGCGGAAGCCGCTTTCTTCGTCATCTATAGCCCCTTCGTACCCGGCTCCATCATCGGACTCACCATGGTCGGATGGCGGTTCTTCACCTTCTACCTCAACCTCGCCCTGGCCGCACTGCTCTACATCGGTCTCGGTGGTCCCCGCCGGCGTCCACGCCTCGACACCCCGTGATTCGGCCGAATTATCACTCGATCGCGAGGGGCGCGAAAGCCTCGACAATCGGCACGTTGGCGGTTATATTCGGGGACATGAAAACCTCCGCACAGCGCTGTGAGTCCCGGACGATCAGGCTCGCACATCGGCCCCGGCCGCTGCGCCTCGAGCCGCCCGGAATCCGTTTGGTCGACCTGACGGACGAGCAGCTCTTCGAGCGGTATACGGATGGCGATGAAGAGGGTTTCCAGGTCCTGATGCGGCGCTATGAGCCGCGGATTCAGGGTTTCCTCCGAAAGCGTCTCAACGACGAAGAGCGGGTCGAGGATCTAACGCAGGACACGTTCTTGCGCATCCATCGGGCGCGGAAGAGCTACGATCCGAGCCGGAAGTTTTCGACGTGGATTCATACGATCGCGAACAACCTGCTGAAGAACGAGTTCCGGAATCGCTCGCGGCGCAAGGAGACGGTGTTCTCGGAGCTCCGGCCCGAGACCTCGCCGGCTGGGGGTACCTCGCGACCGGTCGAGTTCCAGGCCGACGGCCACGATCCGGAGCAGGAGACCTACCGCAGCGAGCTGCGCGAAGCGATCGACACGGCAATCCGCAAGATGGACGAGCACCATCGTATCCCGTTCGTGATGCGGGAGGTGGACGATCTCTCCTACGAGGAGATTGCAGAAGCGATCGGCATTCCCGTCGGCACTGTGAAGAGCCGACTGAACCGGGCCAGGAACTCTTTCCGAAATCTCCTGCCCGTGCCCGTGTGAACCCGACGCAATTTCCATTGGTGCCGCCCCCTTCTCCGTAGTTGGAGAGGGGGTTTTTTTCGTTCCATGAGGCTGCTTCGTGTGGCCAACCTGAGCTTGGAAGGGGCGCGAACGTGAACGTACGGCTTCCGAGGGTTGTGATCGTGGGGGGTGGGTTCGGGGGGCTGAACGCCGCCAAAGCCTTGCGTGGGGTTCGGGCGCAGATCGTCATCATCGACAAGCAGAACTATCATCTGTTTCAGCCCTTGCTCTATCAGGCGGCGACGGCCGCGCTCTCGCCTGGCGAGATCGCATCGCCAATTCGAAGTATCCTGCGTCGGCAGCGCAACGTCGAAGTGGCGTTGGGGAGGGTTGACAGGGTGCGGAAGTCCGAACAAGAGGTCGAGTTGGCCGATGGAGCGAGGATCGGGTACGACTATCTGGTGCTGGCCTCGGGGGCCGTCGACCAGTACTTCGGGCACGACGAATGGACCGATCTGGCACCCGGGCTCAAGAACATCGACGACGCGACTGAGATCCGGAGGCGGTTCCTGCTCGCATTCGAAGCGGCGGAGCGGGAGGATGACGAGCAAGAGCGGCGAGCCCTCCTCACGACGGTCGTGATCGGCGGTGGTCCGACGGGAGTCGAGTTGGCGGGCGCGATGGCCGAGATGGCGCGGCATAGCTTCATTCGCGACTTCCGAAGGATCGATCCGACGACTGCGCGAATCATCCTCGTGGAGGGGGTCGACAGAATCTTGCCGACCTATTCACCCAAGCTGTCCGCTCGGGCGGAGGAGGCCCTGCGCAAGCGTGGTGTGGAGGTTCGAACCGGAAGGCTAGTCACCCGGATCGAGGACGACGCCGTGTACCTCGACGATGAGCGCATCGAGACGCGCAACGTCGTCTGGTCGGCCGGGGTCGCCGCCTCATCCCTGGGCCGCGACCTCGAGGTACCGCTCGACAAGATGCAGCGCGTCTTCGTGGAGCCAGACCTCTCCGTTCCCGGCTCACCGGAGATCTTCGTGATCGGCGACCTGGCGAATGCCCCGGGAAAGAATGGAGAGCCTCTTCCGGGGCTCGCTCCCATTGCCATCCAACAGGGAAAGGCGACGGGGCAAAACATTGCCCGCCTGATCGAAGGCTCCGAGACCAAGCCCTTCCGATATCGGGATCGGGGAACGATGGCGACGATAGGCCGCGGTGCGGCCGTCTGTGACATCCGCGGAGTCGAGCTCCATGGACTGATCGCGTGGCTCGCATGGATTTTCATCCACATCTTTTATCTGATCGGTTTTCGCAATCGGATCGCCGTGATGATGGATTGGGCCTGGGCATATCTGAGCTGGCAGCGAGGAGCCCGGCTGATCACTGGCCCCGTGGGGGCCGATCTGGCTCCCGAAAGCGTCCCGCTCCGCGAGACTGCCAAACGCGAGCGCTACAGGCCGGAGATCGAGGTGGTCGAGCACGACCCGTCGCCGCACCAGAAGGGCGGCGAACCGGAGCGCGGTGCCAACGATCGCCCCGAGGTGTCGGACCTTTGACCGCCGACGTACTTCCGTTTGAATCGAGCTTCTTCGGCTGGCTGAACGAACGGGGCATGCGGTGCGATCGTTGCAGTTTCCCTGTTCCGGGCGCGAGCGGATCGACAACCGGATATTTCCTCGCTCCGGAGCGACCGGCCCGCCAAAAGGTGCTGGCTCTTCATGGGGCCGGCAACGATGCGCTCTTTGCGTGGATCGGTCTCTTCAAGGCCCTGCTGCTCGCAAGGACCGAGATCTTCACATTCGATCTGCCCGGTCACGGCCGCTGGAGCGACACGGTCTTCACGCCGGATGCCGCCTCGGGATCGGTCAGGGCGGCGGTCTCGATACTCATGCAGGAGGGCGCCACGCTGCCCTTGCACGCCATCGGTGTGAGCCTCGGAGGGTCCGTTCTGCTTCGAACTCTGGTCGAGTTGCAGGACAGCTTCGCATCTGCCGCGCTGGTCGTCGCGCCACTGCAAATCGAACTGAGCCCGTCGTCGATCGTACGTGAGGTGGGACCCCGTTCCTTCGCCATGCTTTGGCGCGAACGAGAGCACTATGGTCTGACTGGATTGATTCCGTCGTTCGGGTCCTTCAAGAGGGAGGTCTATCCCCTCCGGCTCGCCGAGAGGCCGCCATCGGGAACGTTCGGCTACGTGGCGGCCCTCAACGACGCCCTCGATCGGATGTGCCTCGAGGAAGCAGCGACGCGGGTCCAGCTCCCCGTACTGCTCGTCTACGGGTCGGACGATTGCATCGTGCCGATCGAGCAGGGCGAAATGCTGGACTCACTCCTGCCACGGTCGGAGCTACTTCGGATTCGGAACGGCACCCACCTGTCCACCCCCCTCGAGCGAGAGACGATGGGCAGGCTCATCCAATGGGTAGGGGAGAGACGGTGATGGCGCCGATGATGGAAACTGCGGTAGGGAAGGGATCAGGAAGGCCCCCACGAATCGACCTTCACGTGCACCTCGCGGGGGTCGGCACCCAGGACTCCGGCTGTTGGATCTCGGCAGCCTTCCGCCGCCGGCCCACGTTCCTGGGCCTGAGGGCCCTCCACCGCATCACGAGTCATCAAATGCGGACGACGGTCGACCAGGATTGGGTCGCCCGCCTGTCCGCGCTCACCGGCGCCAGCGAGTTGGATTTCGCCGTTGTCCTCGGCTTCGACGGCGTCTACGACGAGTCCGGGCAGGTAGATTGGTCCCGGTCACAGATGATCGTCCCACCGGAATGGGTGTTCGAGGCGTGTCGCCGGTACTCGAACCTTCTCCCCGGCCCTTCCATCAACCCCTTCCGTCGCGACGCCGTCGACGCGTTCGATGCCGCCATCGAAGGTGGAGCGGTGCTCATCAAGTGGTTGCCCATCGTCCAGGGATTCGATCCGGCAAGCCCCAGAATCCGGCCGATCTACAGGCGCCTTGCCGACAGCGGCATCCCCATTCTCGTCCACGCCGGGACTGGCGAGGTCACCTTTCGCACCGTCGACTCGCGCGTCGGTGGGCTCGATCGTCTGCTACCCGCACTCGAATTGGGGGTCCGGGTGATCGTCGCGCACGGAGCCGCGCCGATCCATTTCTCGCGCGAGAAAAGCCAAGTTCCCACCCTCCGGGCGATGCTTGGGCGCTACCCGAATCTCTGGGTGGACAACTCCGCTCTCGCAAGTCCGTCCCGGTTTCGACACCTCCCTCGCTTCGTGGCCGACCCCTTGATCCGCGAGCGCTCTCTCCACGGGAGTGACTTTCCTGTGGTCGCCGATTCGTTCTACTACCCGGGGCGCCTCTCGATCCCGGAGATCATCCGTATCCAGCGGGAACGAAACGGCTTGCAGCGTGAAGTCCTGATCAAGCGGGCGATTGGATTCCCCGATGCGGCACTGTATCGAGCTGCGTCGGTGCTGAGCAACCTGGATCGGTGGGCTCCAGTGGCTCACTCACGGAGGTGAACACCTTCGCTGGGCCGTCAAGACCCGTCGTCCGCAAGGCGTTGATCGAAGCGGTGTTCCTTCTCCTTGCGACCGCCTACCCCACGGCTGGCCAGCTTCGACCCTACGACCCCTTCGACTGGTCCGTCTTCGATGCCGATGACAGAGTCGACGTCGAGTTCGGAAGCGCCATTCTCTGGAACCAACGAGCCTCTCTGGCCGGCACCGAAGGGCTGCTCGTCGAAGCCGGTACAATCGAGGCGGTCATGCGAACCGCCAACGTGGCGCTCGAGGTCTCCGGGACCATCCGTCGGTTTTTCGCCGACCACGAATCGTTCGCTGAACCCCTTTCGGACACCCGACCCCCCAACGGCGACCATCGCGCCGACTTCGGCGACTTTCGGGTCGCGACGACCATCGGGCTCGGTTCGCCCGATCGGCCAACGGCCGCTGCGCTTCGCTTCGGCACCCGCCTCCCTACGACCGACAACCGTATCGGACTCGAGCGCGACCGGATCGACTTCTTCGCACTCCTCCTGGGCCGCACCGACCAGGCACCACTCCGGACGACGGCGGCCTTCGGCGTCGGCGTCCATGGTACACGCTCCAGCGACTTCGAACAGTCGGACGTCCTCATCTATCAAGTTGGTCTCGAGTGGACACGAGATCCCGTTCGCCTTTACCTCGACCTCGTCGGTCACGCCGACGG
>WHSP01000055.1 GCA_009380025.1 Gemmatimonas sp.
CGCTATCAGGTGAGCAAACACGCGATTCGGCGCTGAACGTACCTGTACTTGGGCTGCACAGGGAGATGCAAAGGCCACTTCGACGGACGCAGGGAAAGAAACTCACGATCATTATGTGATGGATTCCGGATCTCGGCAAGGGGCAAATCGCCGTGTTAGGGCTAGACGTCAGGCCTCTTCTGGCCGCTGACGTGGCAACGTGAGAGTGAACGTGCTCCCCTTCCCGGGCATACTCAGCAGCGTGACGTCTCCGGCGAGGAGCCGTGCGAGCCTTCGGCAGATCGCGAGTCCGAGGCCAGTGCCAGGCCGGGTTCGAGTATAGCTGCTGTCGAGCTGTGTAAAAGGCTCGAAGATTCGCTCCTGATCAGCCGTTGCGATTCCTGGCCCCGTATCGCGGATGTGGACGCGGAGCCAGTTCGGATCCGAACGATCGACCGTCACAGTCACTTCGCCGACCTCCGTATATTTGATCCCGTTGCCGATCAGGTTGATCAGGATCTGACGCACCTTCCCCGAATCTGTCCACATCGAAAGGGGTGCGTCCTCGGCGTTCAGTCGAACGCGCAATCCCTGCATGCGTGCCTGGGGCTCGACGATCTCGACGACTTCCCGCGTGACCCTCGCCACGTCGGCCTCCTCCCACCGAACTTCCTCCTTCCCGGCCTCCGTTCGGGAGAAGGTGAGGATCTCTTCGATGATCGAGACCAAATGCCACGCGCCCGCGCGGATGCGGTCGACCTGCTGCTTCTGCGGCTCGCTGAGGGGTCCGGAAATCTCGTCGGCGAGCAGCTCTGCGTAGCCGGTGATCCCCGTGAGCGGCGTGCGGAGCTCGTGCGACATCACGGCGAGGAATTCGTCCTTCGCTCGGTTGGCCCGCTCCGCCTCGGCGCGTGTCGACCTCTCGGCCTGGAAGAGCAGGGCACGATCAAGTGCCGGGCCGGCGAGCGAGGCGATCGCTTCGAGGTTGACGCGTACCTCGGGGTCGAACGTCCGTTCCTCGGGGAAGCCGAGTGCGATCGCGCCGTGGACCACCGATCCAATGACGATGGGAAGTGCGGCGAGCGATTGGGTCGTCGTGCCTTCGGGGATGTTCCTGACATGGGGGTATCGTTCGATGAACGCCTCGTTGCTTTCGATCCAGACCGGTCGACCGGTGCGGATCACCTCCGACACAACGAATGGCGCATCGATCGGCATAGGTCCGAAAGCGTTCTGCGCCTCTTCCGAAAGACCGTAATGGGCGAGCACTGACGCATTTCGCTCGGCTCCCGAGTGGGTCGCGAAGACGCCGAGATGGGAGCCGAGCTGCGATAGCGCCTCGGCAACGGTCACCCGGGCGACCTCCTCCGGCGTAACGGCGCTCGCCAGGGCGTTGGACAGCCGCTGGAGGCGCTCCGCTTGCGCTCGCGCGTTCTGCTCCAACTCGAGCGCCTCTCGCGTATGCGCTTCCGCGCGTTCGGCCGCCTCGAGGGCCATCCTCTGGTCGTGAACGTCGGTCGCTGCGCCGAACCAGTGCGCGATCCGACCCAGGTCGTCCTGGACAGGCCGAACCTGGACCAGGAACCAGTGGTAGACGCCGTCCGCGCGTCGGATCCGGTGTTCGTGTCGGAGCGGCTCGCCGGAACGCAAGGAAGCGTCGAACTTCGCGAGCGACCTCGCGCGGTCTTCCGGATGGATCATCCCCTGCCACCCCGCCGCGATCGCGTCCTCCAGGCCCTGGCCGGTATACTCCAGCCACTGCTGGTTGTACCAGCTGGTCTTGCCGGAAGCGTCGTCACGCCAGAGCAGGTCGGGGACGAGGTCGGCGATGGCTCGGAAGCGACCCTCGCTCTCCCGGAGCGCCTCCTCCGCCCCCTTCTGCTCGTCGATCCTCTGGACGGTGACGATACCCCCAATCACCGCTCTCTGCGAATCGAGGATCGGCGCCGAACCGATCGACAGCCAGACCCGATCTCCGCCAGCGGTCCCGAACAGGTACTCCTCGGGGTGTACGCGCTCGGCCGTTCGCAGCGCTCGAACCAGGGGAAACTCGTCGACCTCCAGGGATCGGCCATCCGGGTGGAACGCAGTCCACCCGATGAAGGAGCCTGCCCCGTCGCCCGGCGCGGGAGCGGCTGCGCCAAGAATGTCGTCGAGCTCGGGGTTGGTATAGGTGATCCGCCCGCTGCGGTCGACGATCACCAGGCCGACCGGCAGGGCATCCACAACCGCATTGAGCCTGGCGCTGCTCTCTTCCAGGGCCCGCCGCGACCCGACTTTGTCGCTTACGTCGACGCCCAGGACGAGAACGCCGTAGACCTCGTTCCGCTCGTCACGAAGCGGTTGATAGATGAAGTCGAAGCTCCGCTCCTCGAGTCGACGACCCGGCCGCAAGCGGATTCGAATCGGGAGCTCCGAAACCTGCAGCGGTTTGCCGGTAACGTAGACCTCGTCCAGACGTTCGATGATCCCCTGATCGCTGAGCTCGGGGAACGCGTCGCGGATCGTCTGCCCGAGGATGTCCGGCCTGCCGGCGACGGTGCGGTAGCGCGGGTTCGCGAGGGTGAAGCGATGAGAGGGGCCTTCCAAGATCGCGATCAGGACGGGCGCCTGCTCGACGACCCGCCGGAGGTGCTCCTCCGTGTGGGCGCGAGCCCGATTGGCCAATTTCGTTTCCTTCCGGGCAGTCTCTGCGGCCCGCCGCGCTCGCATCTCCTCGGTGGTCTCGAAGACGGACAGCAACACTCCGCCGACCTTTCCATTCCCGTCGGGGACCGGGCTGAAGGCGAGATCGAAAAAGGCCTCCTCAGGGTAGCCGTCCCGCTCGACGACGAGCCGTCGATCCTCCAACGTGAACGACTCCGCCCGGTTCATCACCTTGTCGTAGATCGGCGCATTGAACTCCCAGACTTCCGGCCAGCACTCCCGCGTCGGCTGACCCAGCCCAGCGGGATGCTTTGCCCCCATCACGTGTCGATATCCGTCGTTGTAGATCTGGACCAACTCGGGGCCCCACAGGAGGATCATCGGGAAGGGCGAGGCGATCACGAGGCCGGCCACGGCCTTCAGGCTCTCCGGCCAGTCCTCGATCGGACCCAGCGGCGTACTCGTCCACTCCAGGTCGCGACAGAGCTTCGCCACCTCCCCCTCGGTCGGGAAGAGCACGAAGGCTGGGTCCTCGAAGCCGGATCGCAGTTCGCCGGGCTTCCTCATCGAACTCTTTCGGGGTGCAGACTTCAAGAGCGGTGCAAGAACTTACAGAGTCCCTCACTCTGGTGGAATACCAGCGCCCACCAATGGCCGTTAGCGCGGGAATGACGACCTTGGTCGACTCGCGAATACGTGGTCGCAATTCCGACAAGAGGTACTACGTACGATGGACTGCGTCGATCGGTCGCCAAAGGCGACATGCGACGCAGTCCAATGATGGTCCGTAAGGCAAGCGTCCGGCAGAACAACGCACGATTCCCGCCCGAACCCTCGCTTCAGAACTGCGCGAGCAGGGCCTGAAACTCCTCCGCTTCGCGGAGCAGCCTCCCGCCGACCTCCGTCAGCTGGTCGACGACGTCGGGCGGCAGTCGGAACGATGTCGGCAACGTCTCGAAGTATCGGCGCTCCTCGACATCGTCGAGCCCATCGAAACTGACCTCGATGGCGTGGAAGTGAACCTCGGGTAGCGCTGTGGAAGGGGTCGCCGTCAATTCACGCAGGAAGTCATCCGACACTTCGCGCAGACGCTGCACCGACTCCCGGGAATAATTCCCCAGCGGCGTGCTCACGACGGTCTGAAGTACCCGCTTGATTCCCGGTGGCTGCTCGCGCAGGTCCACGTTCGAGCGGGTGTCGGTCTTGGCGTTGACCACGATGACGACCACGCGTCGCACCTGCCCGTTGTTGATCATCCGCAGGACGCTCCAATCGCCGCTCGTGGAGGTCAGCGAGCGAAGGATCGGGCGAAGCCCGATGTTGTCGGCGAGCCCTCCGTCGAGAAGGTGGACGAACGGCCGGACATCGGTGTCGCGATAAGTGAGGAGGTGGCGCGCCAACCTGTAGCGATCGCCGCCGATGTCTGCGTCCTCGAGCGCGTTCTCGACCCATCCGGGCGCTTCGAACCCACAATCGTCGCCGTGGTTCTCCAGGGTCAGGGGGCTGAGGAGCCCGGGGAACGCTGAGGATGCCGCGACCGCCCGGGAAAGGGGGAAGTCGGCGAGGTTGGCGCAAAGGGGGTCGAACTGCTCCTGCGTGAACGAGAACGTCGCCCCCAGGCTCATGTCGGCGGCGTTGATGATGATCAGGGGCCGGCGGCCGATCAGGTCGCCAAAGGTGGCGTCCCCGAACAGCCTCTGATCCCAGGTCGCCGCGGCATGGTCGATTCGACTGTAATTGCGCGAGAGCAGCCGGATGATGCGCATTGGAGCGAGCAGGTCTCGCTTCAACGCCGCTTGGGCGTTCCAGTCGAGGAACTCGGTTTCGAAACGATCGAGGCCTTCGCGACCGTGTAGAGCGAAGTAGGCGGCCGTGAAGCTTCCACCGGAGACGGAGGAAATGATGTCGACCTCGTCGAGTAGCGTCCGGCCCGGTTCCCCTGGCACTGCGGTACGGTCGAGCTCACGAAGTACCCCTGTGCTCAGCGCAGCCGCACGTGTCCCACCCCCCGAGAAGGTGAGGATCACCATCAGGCTGTCCGAGTTGGCGGAGGTCGGCGGGGTGTTCGCGAAGCGATAACCGACCGAGGGAGCGTACTCGAGTAGGCCAGGTGTCGCGGGATAGTGCGCGCATGCGCCTACTGCCGCGAAGGCGATGGCTATCGCCGCCTGGAGCGCCGTCCTCATTCGAAGTCCACCACCAACGGGCGATCCACAGTCGTACCTCGGACGACGGCGCGGCGCTCCTCCGCGGCCGGATCCGGGGCGTCTTCCTCCGGATTGCCGAGGACGATCGTGTGCGTCCCTGGCTCCACCCGGATCAGAGCGTTCGTGCTTCCCGAGAGCCGCCCGTTGATGAAGACCCGGCGCGGGTCCGGCGTGTTGATACGGATGTATTCCATGGCGTGCCGTCCCTTTCTGTCATCTGCGTCCCACCTGCCCGGCGGGCGAGACGCCCGCGCTCCCAGGGTTCACGCTTCACTATTCACCCTTCACATCAGTCCGGGTTGACGGTCGCGCCGGGAACCTGTGCGATGTCGATCGTGAGCCGCGGCCGGCGTCCGGCATCAGCCATGATCACATCGCTCGCCTTTTCGCTGACCATGTAGATCGCCGACACGATGAAGAATCCCGGGATCCGCGGGAATACGGAGGCGTCCACCACGCGAAGGCGATCGACCCCTCGTACGCGGAATCGGGAGTCGAGGACAGCCATCGGATCGTCGTCGGACCCCATCGGGCAAGTGCACGATGCGTGGTGTCCCCACGCCTCATCCTTGACGAAGGTCCTCAGCTGGTCGAGCGAAGCGACCTCAGGACCGGGCACGACCTCCCCTTTCACCACCTCGTCGGAG
The DNA here is from genome assembly GCA_009380025.1 of Gemmatimonas sp. Classification (GTDB taxonomy): domain Bacteria; phylum Gemmatimonadota; class Gemmatimonadetes; order Longimicrobiales; family Longimicrobiaceae; genus WHSP01. Next base: position 5,480 of record WHSP01000055.1, read on the forward strand.
ACCTCCAGGATGCTCCGGACGAACCGGACGCCGTCGACCACGGCATCGAGGTCGTCGCCCCGAGCATCGTTGCCCTCGTCGAAGTAGTGGAAGACGATGTCCGGCGCATCGCGTGGGTCGGCTGAGCGTAGCCGAACGAATCCAGCCGTATTCTTCGTGTGCGCCTTCAACACGGCCCAGGTGAAGTAGTTCTTCCGTTTGACCAATTGCTCCGAGTATCCCGGGAAGTAGCCCTTGAAGTAGCCGGGGATACCGAAGATGAAGAGGTCCGGGTCGAGCAGATCGGGTTGGGACCGCTTGACCACTCCGAGCACGACCCCGTTGGACGTGTAAACGCCTTTCCCATCCTTCCAATCGAGGAAGGCCTTTTCGGGCTCGGTGCCCTCGGCCGGTGGCGCGAAGGTACAGTCGGCGAGAATCTCGAAGTCCTTCCGCATTTCTGCAACGACCCCGACTTCGTAGCGGTCCTGGAGGTTCCGCCCCACGCCCGGAAGCTCGACTCGAACCGGAAGGTCATGACGCTCCAGCTCGTCCCGCGGGCCGATCCCCGACAGCATGAGGAGTTGGGGAGTGTTGAACGCCCCAGTGGCCAGGATGACCTCACGCGTGGCCCCCACGGTACGCAGTTCGGCATCGGGGGCGACGCAGGCGTCGGGATCGCGATCGGCCCGGTAGAGGTGGCTGCCCTCCATGTACTCGACACCTGTGGCCCGGTCGTCAGAGTCCAGGAGGACACGGGTCACCAGACAGTTTGTCCGGACGGTGAGACGCTCCGGATACGCTGCCTGGGTGGCCCGGATGAAGTCGCGAGGCCCCGTCCGGCGTCCGTCCTTGATCGCGAGGGGTGCGAAGACGAGCCCCTCGGGGCTTTCCCTCGCGACGCGCAGATCGTTGGGGTCGAAGTGGGCAAAGATGCTGAAGATCCGGGCGAGCCGGCGAACCACGCCTGCGCCGATCGTCGTGAGAACGGACTTGAAGAGGAACCATACGAGGCGCTCGTCGGGGAGCGCGATCCGGGGGTCGACTTTGGTCGTCGTGAGCCAGCCGCCATAGCCATGACCGCTCGGGTTGTCGGTCGGGCTGAGCCGCAGCTTCCACATGGCCTTCTCGATGAAGCGCTGCGTTCGCGTCAGGTAGCGGCAATCCTCGAGACGTTCGAAGTAGCGCTGCATCCGGTCGGCACGCCACGACTCGTCGCCCGTTGCCTCGGCGATTCCGTTCCAGTCGCTGGCGGTGGGCATCACGGTGATCATGGCGTTGTGCGCCGTGCAGCCGCCGAGCGTACCGGCCCTGGGGTAGAGCACGCCGTCCCGTTCCGGCGTGTTCTTGCTGTCCCGCCGGCGAAGCACCGGGTTCTCGTAGTGCTTCACGAAGAAGTCCCAGCGCATGTCGGGCTGTTCGCTGGCGAGCCCGTGGAAGGCCGGGACTTGATAGGTGTGGTCTTCGTGATCGCCGCCCGCCTCCAGCAACAGCACTCGATAGCCGCCCCGCGCCAGGTTGGCCGCGAGCGGCCCCCCGCCGGCTCCCGACCCGACGACGATGAACTCGTATTCCGCGGCTTCCCCGATCTGCTTGGTCATGGGTGGCGGCCCTCAAAGGGTCTTCAGGTACTCAACGAGAGCCAGCTTCTCCGCATCCTCCAGCGTGGTTCCGAAGTAGTGACCTTTGTCCTCGATGAAATCCGGGCACTTGTTGTTGGCGAGGAGCTCGGGCACCAGGTCGGCCAGCACCGCCTGAGCCGCCTCGCCCTCGAGATCACGGAGCTCGATCTCCAGAAGCGCGTTCTTCAGGCTTCGCAGTAGGCTCGCCAGGCGAAGGATCTTGTTGGCGTCCTGTCGGTCGAGCGCTCGCGAGTCCAGCGTCAGGTCGATATTGGCGAGCAGCTTTGCGGGGGTGCCCTCGGGAATCGGCCCGATCTGGAGGTATCCGTCCTCGGCGAAGCTCTGTAAGAAGTCGGGGAGATAGGGAGCGGGGATCTGGAGGGAGCTCTCCTCCGTCGTACGCCAGATCGAGGCTTCGTTCATCCGGTACTGTGGCCAGAGCAGCTTCTGCATGGCGTCGTCGAACATCGCCATCCGTCCCTCGACGGAGGGATCGCGTAAGTTCACGCCGAGTGCGTTGTTGTGGAAGTACGGGGCGGTCGCCCAGATGCTGACCAGGGACGGCGTCCGATAGTACCCCGGCCCCCCGCCATACGGCTGATAGGTGAACTCCGTCCGTGTGAATGGGTTGAAGAGCTGTACGGGTCCGGAGGGCGGTGAGCTCTTGTAGGTTTCCGACGAGAAATTGTCCCATACCCGACCCCGCATGGCATTGGTCGCCATGGCGCGACAGATGTTGGTGCCGATCCCGCTGACCGGGTAGCGGGCGTCGTCTGACAGGTAGTTGCCTTCGAGGAAGTCGGCCTGCCCGACCGCGTCGCGGAACCACGCCTTCCCCTCTTCCGAGTTCGGTTCGATCCCATTTGGAGGCCGCTTGCTCGAGTGGCAGGCGGCGCACTCGTTCGCGTAGGTGATCCTCCCGAGGTCCAGGGTTTCGTCGTCCGCGGTCAGGTAGGCCTCGCCGCCCGGGGCGTCGGCCAGCTTCATCGCGCCCGCCGAGCGCAGGAAGAAGGCGGCCAGATTGTCGACCCATCCCTCGGTGGCGCGCCAATACGGGGAGTTCTCCTGTGCCGTCGTCACCTCGAAGGGCGTCTGCGACTTCCCACCCAGCAGGATGTTCTGGTTCCGGAGCCACTGCTCGTGGAACTCGCCGATGTTGACGTAGACCCGGCTGAGCGCTCCGCGCAGACCGATCCCGTCTGCTCCGTCCTTCAGAATGTGCGGGACGTGCATGCTCGGCTCCTGCCCCGGTACGGCCATGTTGCCCTCGCCCATCTCCTCCGGATCCGCGGCCTCGGCAGCTGCCAGGCGGCCGCCGACCTCGAAGATCGCGTTCATGTTGCTGGGGTTGAGGATGTTGTCCGTGGCGAGGAACGACGTGTCCAGAGTCCCGTCCGGCATCGCCCTCAGGATCTGGTAGATGAGGCTGCTCTCGTCCATCCCGTTCCCGAAGACACCCGCCGTGCGGAGGTACTGCGAGCCGATGTTGCTGGACAGGTTTTCCCATGCCGGGTTCTCGGGATCGGCCGGTGGGTTGAGCGGGTTCGGGCCCACGTGGCAGAAGCCGCACGACATCCCGACCATGTACGGCCGCTCGAGCTGCGGATCGTTGTAGTAGTTCGGGTCGGTGTAGTACCGCTCCGGGTCCCAACGGCTCCCCTTGAAGTCCGGATTCCGGAAGAGCCGCAGGCCGACGACGCCCGAAGCCCGGCCAAACACCTCCTCATCGACGGGCTCCGGAGGCGCGACGCGATTGTCCAACCAGAGGCCATACTCATCCGGCTCAGTGGACTCTCGGAAGCCGGGCTCGTTCATGACGCCGACCGTGGCGAAGCGTTCGCCCCGGTTCCGGCTGTCGAGCATCTTCAGGAGGTCGTTGGTCCCGAATCCGTACTTCGCGAGCCAGTTCCAGAAGCCCTGGTTCCCACCGGTCCAGACGATCCAGGTATTGCGTCCGCGGATCTCGTTCTGGTCGAGTTGGACGCCATTGTCCATCCCGGCAAAGAGATCGACGTCGATCTCCACGAGGCGATCGGGAGTGACGCCCTCGGGCAGCCGATCCACCTCGCCGGCGCGCGGGCGGATCACCGCGACCGAAGCACCTACCAAGAACACCGCAAACGCCAGCACGGCTACCGCGGCTGGCCGGTACCACCATTTCGCGTTGATGCTTCCCGTGCTCATCCTGCGCTCCTGTCGGCGGCTGAAAGGGTGGCCGGATCGGTTGCCGAGGCCGGCATCGGAGGGGGCGGTGCCTTGATCTTCGGCCGGCCGACTCCCATGTACGTCGAAACCGCCGCCTCGAAGTCCCGCAGGCTGGCGGTGGCTCTGGGGGCGGGCCCGGTCATCGCCTTCGAGATCTGGGTCAGCGCATGCAGGCCGAGGGCGCGGTAGCTCTCGAACTGCGACTCACTGAACCACTGGTCTTTCGTCGGCTCGTGCGGGAACGACGGCGAGCTGCGCGCATAGCTGTAGACGTCATAGGGCGGGTGATCCGCCTCGCCATAGAGAGCAGGCTTGATGTAGATCAGGGTTCCGTCCAGTTCCTCCCCGGTGCCGTCCATCTCCGAGTATCGGATGCGTCCGATGGCGCAGTACATCCCCGCGTCGAGCTCGTCCCGTGGTGGAATCTCGATCTTGCTCGTGAACTCGATCGGAATGCCGAAGTCGATGCGGATCTTCCGGATCGCGTTCCCGAGGTCGGCGAACCCGCTGCCCGGGTCACGGCCCACGTCGCTGACGCAGATGAATCGGCAACGTCGGAGTACGGTCTCATAGAGGCCCAGATTGTCGAAGTGACCCCCGTCGGAGAGGTTGATGTACTTCGAGCGGCTGTTCGTGAGGCCGACGAGCTCTGCGAAGAGCGGACGGGCGGCCCATCGCGGACCGGGTGCACGGTAGGTGTGATCCCCATGCGCGTTCGTGTTCCCAAGCCAGGCACCGAGCCGCGCATTGAAGACGGTCATCAGGAACGTCATCGACGGGGAGGAGTGGCTGCCCATGTTCGGGTTGGCTGCTGCCCCCGAGATGGTCAGCGCCGTCCCCAGCGTGATTCCTCCCGCGCCGCCATACTCGGACGAACGGCGGTATCCCTCGTAGAAATTCCCGCAGTAGAAGGGCGTCATCGAGAACGACTCCGCTTTCCTCTGCTGCCATGCGAGCTTGTCCTGGCTCGTCACCAGGTTGAGGGAGGTATTGATCAACGAGAGCGGCCGGCGGCTATCGATCGGGCCATTCCGTGCATCCCGCCAGAGCGACGTCAGCTTCACGTTGTCCTCGACATCGAAGCCCGTGAAGGGGTCCGGTTTGCGGCGCATGTTCGATGCGCCGATGTAGGCGCGGACCAGCCGGTTCCGATAAAAGCCGTGGAGGGAGAACCGGTTCACGTTCACCGCCCACCCCATGACTGACGCGATCAGCACCAGTCCGAGCGGGCAGAGAAGGAAGAAGAGGACGTCCGCCCGCGCGGGGATGAAGCCGCTGCGGAGCAAATCCGGCTGCATCTCGAGGATCTGCGGTCTGCCCGTCAGACCGGCGGCGGACCAGCGGTTGAGCTCGGCGACGCCGATGAGCAGCGCGACGACGAAGACGGGCGCGGCGAGCTTGAGCGCCCAGTCCTTCATGCGTCCGGCCCGATTCGATCCCCTCGCCCCCACACCGCCCTTGCCGAGGATGGCGACAGTGAGACCCGAGATGACGCCCATCGCCGCCATGATCATGGGCACCCCGTCTACGGCGATCCGGAAGACGAGCCACCAGCCGAGGAGCACGATGGCGCTGAAGGCCAACCACGCGGTGCCCGTGAGGAGAAGGATGCCGGAGAGGCGCGCCCACCATTCGCGATCGGCGTCGCCACGGCTCCCCTGGGTCGTCGCGATCGAGATGCGCACGCCAATATCCGTGAGCGCAACGAAAACGGCCCGCGATACCAGGTAGTCTGCAAGCAGGATGGGCGGCGCGAGGACAACGTAGAGAACGGGCCTCCGGATCAGTTCGGGGGCGACGTTGAGCGCCAGGAAGAGCAGAACCCCGGCGCCGACGAGCCCCGAAAGAACCAGTGCGACGAGCTCGCGAATCGGCCACGCTCCCTGCCTCCGGATCTGCCAGAATGGCTCGTGGGCCGCCCACCCGACGAGCGGGATGAGCGTCGACCAGAGCAGCGCGAACGTCACCAGGTGGAGCGCCGGGAGCGTCGCGGGGTTCGTCCATGCCATGGCCACCGCCAGGAGGAGAACCGACGTGACGAGCGGAATGACCCCTCCGAGGACGATCTTGCGGTTCGGCGTACCGGGCCCGGCGATCGGATGGCGGAAGCGGTGAACGGCAAGACTGGCAAAGCACGCGGCCACGAGGGAGCCGCCGAGCATCCAGGCGCGCGTCTGCTCGCTCGGCAGGTCGCTCTCGATCAGAACCAGCATGCCCTGCATGAGCATGATGCCCGCCATGAGGGCCGGCAGGATGATCGACCAGTTGAGTAGCAGGTTGCGGAGGATGATCGCGGCGGCGGACCAGGTATCGAGCGACGCGATTCCGAGGCGGGGCGTCAGGTAGTTGCTGTACTCGCGAAGTTCGTCAATGGCGTTGGGTTCCGGAGCGAGCGGATTGATCGGATTGGCGGCCCCGTTCGCGGATGTCGACGACCGGATCTCTGGCGCGTCGACGCCTTCCGTCGGGGTTGGCACATTGCCGCCTCGCTCCCGCGGCCTGAGTGCCTCGATGACGTTATCCGTCCCGTCGCGTGACATCCACGCCTTCAGCCACCCCGCGATGTACCCGCCGCCGGAGACGCTCGAGAGATAGTCGAACTTGTCGAGCACCCCGGCACGGGCGAACCCTTGGATAACGCCAAGGTTGAACGTGGCACTGCGAATGCCGCCGCCGGACAGGCAGAGGGCGGACAGGCGCTCGCCGCCGTCTCGCCCGATCTCGCCGATGTCCCGATAGAGATGCGTGAGATCGATCGCGCGTACGTCCTTGTTCTTCCTCGGGTTCCGGGGGTCTTCGTAGCTGGCGGCCACACGGTCCCGGAAGGCGGGTTCGTCGGGCCGCAACTTCTGCAGCTCGTCCAGAATCACCTCGTTGAAGGTGAAGGGACCGGATCGGTGCGCCATGAGAGATCTTCGCTGCTCGGGTGGTCTAGCCTCGATTTCCACGATCCCCTGAGCTGCTAACGCACCCCCCTCCCGGCACGGGCGACCCTACTCCGACAGGTCGTCGTGGGGGGAGCCCTTGAAGTCGTCTGGGGCTCCTGAGGTTCGGCAACCGGGGGGCTGTAAACGGTCGGCCGTAGCCGATTCACCGCCTGCCTGATCGGCTCGCCTCGCGTTTCAGATTGCTAGTACTGATAGTAGCCCCGCATGAGCTTTCTGGAGAGGTTTGAAACTCAATCAGAGGAGCTCATGAAACCGCGACGACCCCGAAGACGGGTCTGCATCTCCGGGCGGTGACGAGTGAAGATGGCACTGCTACGGCTTCGCCGTGCACCAGGCAGCTCCTCGCCTCGCTCGGAATGGACTTCTCCTCAGCCGCAGCTCACGGAGCTTGCGGCGGATACCAGTCGTGCAATCTCACCTCGATCGGCTCGTCCTCGAGCGCAGCGACGAACTCGTCGATCGGCATCTCCCGGTAGTGGTACGGGTAGACGACTGCGGGCGAGATCATTTTCACGCATTCAGCGGCCGCCGTAGGCGGCATCCGCCCGTTCGGCAGATTCATGGGGATGAAGGCGATATCGATGTCCTCGATCGTCTGCATCTCTGGAACGCACTCCGTGACACCGGCGAGATAGATCCGCGTTTCGCCCAGGGTGAGGATGTAGCCGTTCCCCTCACCCCTTGCATGGAAGGGATCGCCGGGGATGATGTCGTACATCGGCACAGCCTCGATCGGCACACCCGCTAACGTTAGCCGGTCTCCATTGTCCATCACGATCGCGTTGGGGACCTCCAGCAGGCGGGCCCGCGACCCTTCGTCGCGCGCCTCTTCCGGCCTATCCGAGAGCACCACCGGCGCGCCGGGTTTGCGCAGCTGCGCGATCAGGTCCGGGTCGAGGTGATCGCCGGGAGTATCGGTCACCAGGATCAGGTCGGCCGGCAATGCGTTTGAATAATCGCCTCTGGCTGGATCCACATGGATCACCGTACCGCCGTACGTGATCTGAACGCTGGCCCCGGCAAAGGGCGTGATCTCGAGGTCGCCGCCGGTGGGGAGCGAAGTGCCGGCCGAATTCGTGGAAGCGCAGCCAACGACGGCGATAGCCACCGCACCGACCATCCCGCCTGAAGTAAGGTTTCTGACTATCCTAATCATGCCGCTCCTAAGGTAGAGGGCTTCCGCCACGTGAGTTCTCAGGGAAGCCGCAGCGCGACCAGCGAACCCGGGAGATCGCCACCTGAAATGGCACCGACGATGTACTGCCGACCCTCATGCATGAAGGTCATCGGCGGCGTGTCGGTGGTTCCGGGAAGCTCGACCGTCCCGAGGCGCTCTCCGGTTCGCTTGTCCACAGCGTGGAATCGAGGTAGGCCACCCCGCCCTTCCCCGTACATGAGCAGAGTCCGAGTAACCAGCGCGGTCGCGTGGCTGGGCTGTCCGGTATTCGGTATATCCAGCCCCTGCAGGCGTGGGTGGTTTCGGATCCGCTCCGGGGTGTCGCCATTGGGGATCCACCACAGGTGCTCGCCGGTGTTCATGTCGATGGCGGTGATCCGGCCGTAGGGCGGCTTGAAGATCGGGAGCCCCTCGGGTCCGGAGAAGCCGGTCCCTCCTCCATCGACCCATCGCACGACGGTACGGCCCGTACGGCCGCGGAACCGGTCGTTCGGAACGTCGGGTTGGTCCATTTCCGAGCCTGGCACCAGCACCCGCGCAGTGCAAGCCCTGACGTGCGCCACGTAGAGGATTCCCGACTCCGGATCGGCCACCGCACCGCCCGGAATGTTCGTCCCGCCCCCTGAACCGGGGCAGTTGATGGCCCCCCGCAAACCCTCCGGGTTATCCCGATGGATCGGCGGATTGAAGAAGGCCGACTGCCAGCGGTAATTGCTGAGAGTATCCAGCGCCATCGCCCGCAACTCGGGAGTGAAGTCGATGAGATCGTCCTCGGTCAAGCCCTGCATTTCATACGGGGCTGGGCGCGTCGGGAAGGGCTGCGTGGGCGAGGTCTGCTCCCCCGGAAGGTCCGTCTGCGGTACCGGCCGCTCCACGATCGGCCAGATCGGCTCCCCGGTGACCCGGTTCAACGTGTAGACGTTGGCTTGTTTGGAAGTCTGGACCACGATCGGCGTCGGCTGACCTTCGACGACTACGTCCAGCACGATGGGCGGCGCCGGGAAGTCCCAGTCCCAGATATCGTGGTGGATCGCCTGGAAATGCCATACCCGCTGCCCCGTCCGCACGTCCAGCGCGAGAACGCTGTTGCCGAACAGGTTGTCCCCCGGATGGAAGCCGCCATAGTAGTCATTCGTAGGCGGGTCGGTCGGGATGTAGACGATGCCGCGCTCCAGGTCGGCCGACATCGGCGCCCAGGAGGAAACGTTGCCGACGCGTGACCAGGCATCGTTTTCCCATGTCTCGTGCCCGAACTCCCCCGGCCGTGGGATGACGTTGAACTTCCAGAGGTGCTCGCCCGTGCGCGCGTCGTAGGCGAGGATGTCCCCGGGGACGTTTTCCTCGCGGGTGTCTAGACGCCCCGTCTGGTGAGAGTTCCCCACGACGACGACGCCGTTCACCACGATCGGCGGGGACGAGTTGGTGATCATTCCAATCGAATCCGGGACGCCGTACTCCGGATCCCACGGATGGCCGAGGTCCGCCAGAAGATCGACCGTACCGTGCTCACCGAAGCCCTCCACCGGCACCGGCCTGCCAAATCCCTCCAGGGGCAGCCCGGTCTCGGCGTCCAATGCGTGGAGGAAGAAGCCCGGGGTCACGACATAGATGATGCCGCGGCCGTCGATTTCGGCGTAGGCGACCCCCTTGCCGTAGTTCTGCCGGGGGGACCGCTCCCACCGCGACGTGTGCGGTTCACGGTACGTCCACAGCGTCTCGCCGGTCGCCGGGTCGATGGCTGCCACCGTGCGCCGCTGGCCGGCCACAGTGTAGAGCTTACCGTTGGCGTAGATCGGCGTCGACCGAAGGATATAGTCGACATCCGGACCGAAGTTGTCGCCACGCCAGATCCACGCGACCTCCAGGTCCTCGAAATTTTCGGCGTTGATCTGGTCCAGCGGCGAGTACCGCGTCATGGAGGCGCTCCCTCCCCAGTACCGCCACTCGCCATACGGCGTCCCTTGATGCTGGGCGGCAGCCGAGGTCGAGAGGAGCGTGACTCCCACCAGCGCCCACAATGGGGCCCGGCACGACGGGAAGACCGATAGCGGTCGTTTCCGATCTCCGATCATGAAGGCTCTCACGGTTTAAGATTCCCGGCGAATGCCGGGATCAGGAGGCAACGGTTACCGGCTGACATGTTACAGCGGCGCGGAGGAAGACACATTCTGAGAGCAGGCCCGCCCGCCGGGGCAAGGGCGTTGGCGCCACAGCGAGCGGGCCTGCAGACGTTCACCGGGAGACTAGGGACTAGGGGCGCCCCCGGCAGATGATGAACCTATTCCCTTTGCTGAGCCAGCCGCCTTTCCTGCAGTAGCTGCTCTCTCTCCTCCACGAGCACGGTGAACTGCTCGTCGTCGAGTGCGGTAAACCCGATCCACATGTGAGACATCTCGTCGACCGTACGCCTACCATGTACCACCCACGTGTCCGGATCGGGGTTCGCCGGATTGTTGGCGGTATTGTCGTACCAGGCGGTTACGATGAGGACCGTGCCCTTCGGCAACAAGGGCTGCGCATGGTCTTCATACAGATAGGTGATGTGCCAGTTGTGCTTCCAGAAGAGCCTGCTGAGAATCTCCACGCGACCATCGGGATAGATCGCCTCCAGCGACTGCGCCGTGCCTAGCAGATGCATGTGGCCGCGGACGCTGTGGATGCGGGCTGGGGTCTGAAGCACGTGGATGCCCTGAGTGGTGATGGTGCCATTGGGCGGGATCACCATTTCCTGGGCTTGTCGGCCCTCTGTACGCCGATAGGAGCTGAAGTTCTTGTCTCCATCGGTCTTGAGCCGCGGCTCCTCACCCCGCGGGTAGAACCACAGCCCCACCTCGATGCTCGCCTCTTCCACCGCCTCCCCGACCGGGAAGTAGTGGATGTTGAAGCCCACGGTGTCACCCGGGCTCAGCAGCAGCCCCGTGTCCGTCGGATAGATGTCGAAGGGCTTGCCGACACCGAAGTTGGAGACATCGGAGTTGGCGTGATGCGTGACCGGGCGGCTCTCGATCGTGGGTCTGGTCTCATTGGCCATCACATACCGCGGCCCGTCGAGTCCGTCTACCACTTCCTGCGGCATCCACCACTGGTCGTTTCCGCTAGCCGGCACCGAGAAGGGACTCGTCTTGATGACGTAATCCGGCGGGCGCCCGAACTCCTCTTCGAGGATCCATTCGCTCCCATCCGGCCATTCGACAGGCGGCGGCAGCTCGGCCGGGTCACCCTCCGGCGCGCCCGAGTCGACCCAGCGCGAGATCATCGCGATCTGCTCGTCGCTGAGCGAGATGTCGTTCTTGAACTCCTGGATCCCGACACTCCTGTCGATGTGCCAGGGCGGCATGATTCGAGTGGTGACTTTCTCCTTGATCACCTGCGCCCACGGCCGAACCTCCTGATACGTCTGCAGGGACATCGGCGCAATCCCGCCAGGCTGATGGCAGGCCTGACACTTCTGCTGCAGAAGCGGGGCGATGTCACTGGCGAACGTCACCTTCTCGGCGGGCGCCGTGGCGGCAGCGTAGGACTGGACGCCGAACGCGGGCCTGGGAAACGCCAGAAGGGCGATCGCTGCGAGGACTGGCGGAGCGATCCAGATGCTACTGCTTGCTTGATTCATGAGCGTCTCCGTAGGGGTTATCGAACGGTGACCTGCACGTACGAGTTCGTCCAGCAGCAGTGCTGTACCAGGGCCGAGAGGTTCTCGATGGCCGTGACCCTGAGAAGGTAGTCTCCCGGTTCGCTGAACGTCGCCGTCGTCTCGACCTCGGCCGCACCTTCGATCTCGACCTCCGGCTGACTGAAGGTAACCGTGCCAGGTCCCTGGTGGTGATACCAGGTGACGATGCTGCTCGAGCGCGGCTGCGGGTCGACCCAAACGCTCAGCGGCAACGGCTGCCCCACAGAGGCGATCAACGGCCCATGGGTGACGCCGAGTCTACCCTTCGCCGCCGGCCCATTAGGGTCGAGCTTGACGGTAGCGGCGACAGGTGAGCTGGTGCTGCTCTCGCCATCGTCCATCCGGTATGGTTCCGATACCGGCCGCCCCCTCACCCGGTAGGTCTGGCCCCGAATGCGCAAGGTCCAGTCCACCGTCTCGGTATAATCCCCTGGGACAACGATGGTGAATACGCTCTCGTGACGGTTGTTTCGCCCTCGATCGTCCGGGGCCGCCATGAAGTGAGTCGGTTGCATACCGTCGAACTGACTCGGCTCGATGAAGTTGTCAGGTCCGATCGGAATGTTGAGCGTCTCCTCATAATTCAAGTTGAAGTAGCTGAAGCTCAACGTCTTGGTGCCGTCCGGATTGGGGTACCAGCCCTCGAAGACGGGGATCACGGGCTGCCCGGACGGCAAGACATTGGCGAGTTGAAATCCATAGATGCTGCCCGGCCACTGGTGCTGGGTATAGTCCTGGGCCGCGAGCGGGGTTCCCGCTGCACCCACTAGGGCCGCAGCGAAACCCCGAAGTACCAAATCGCGCATCTGCATCGCAGTCTCCAGTTTCAGGTTCCCGATCTCCCGTATGCCCCGAAACCCCCCAAAGCTGACTCAACGCTTCGGGGCACCGAAAGAAAGCCAGATCGGACCGACAAAGCAACCTCAGAGCACCGGACATGGCTGCCGAAAAGCTAAGGAATTCCTTACGATTCCGCTGCGTAATGCGTAATAATCTTTTCAGCTGCGTTCATCTCTCTGGGCTCCAGAAGCGGCAAGGCTACGTGCCTTTTGGCGATCGTTCGCGGCCCTCAGTCGGAACGACTCTTTCGTGACGTCCGGTGCTCTGAACCTCCCTTAGAGCTTGTCCGACAAATTGCCTATGCTGAATAGTCATGCAGCCATAAGCGTGAGTCTGCGTGTATTTTCGCGCCACAACTGTCAGGTGCATAATATCTCTGCCAGGATAGGTTTGTCGGACACGCTCCTTACAGCAGCAGCATAGCGGCCATACTCACAAAGCTTTGCGAAGGCCAAGCCGAATGCCGACCGACCTGACTACGTCCGGCGCCGTAAGCGGACCGACCTCGTCGAAGACGAGCGGCTCGTTTTCCCCCACTCGCGCGACTGGATACGGGCCCTGGATGAAGACGACGGTCTTTTCTTCGTCCACGCTGGAGGTGAAGCCCATCCCTTCGACGAAGAGGGTAATCGTCGGATCGACGACGTAGCCGAGTCGCACGAGCCCGTTGAAGGAAGGATACGTCCCTCCGAACTGGAGCGGAGTAGCCGAATGCTCGGTTTGCCCGGGTCCGCCGACCAATCCACCCGGAGCGGCCGGGTTGTACAGTTTCTCGGAGAACATGGTCGCCAGGCCGGCGCCCCCACCCACGCTCACCGTAATGCCTCCCGGCTGCGGTGGCACGAGCGCGACTTCAGCACCGATGCCGTAGCGTAGGACCTGGGTCGGTGGACCCTGGTAGATCGTCTCTGGCGAGCGGGCTCCTTCGTAGGAGTCGAACGCGACTTCCACACCGGCCGAGACCCGCGGCATCAGCTGGTACAACACCTGAAGCCCGAAGCCGGGGCCCGGACTGAGATAGTTTGCCAATTCCCCGGTCAGCGTCGTCATGCCGAAAGAGGGCACCGCCGACAGCCGACCGCCGTCGACGAGCTGCGCCCCGGCCGGTCGAGCCCCGAAGCCGACCACGAGGATCGCGAGGAGCAGTGTGGAGAAGCTCCCCCGGCACCGACGTGGATTTATCGCCGAACTTTGTGGGAACGCCATTGTCGTACCTCCGATTCATGGATCGCGAGGGAGCGGCCGCCCAAGCACGGGCCCGTACGACCGCCCCGATTCAGTTCTATCCGATCGCCCTGGAGACTCAGAGCGGCGTGGTCGGCGAGTCACGGAGGTTCGGATTGGCGATGACCTCGTAGTCCGGGATCCAGACACACGTGTTCGCCTCGTCGATCGCCCTGCCCCGCTCGTCGAAGCCGGTCGGCCAGGGGCCACCCCAGCGCAGCAGGTCCCCGACCTCGGTGCCCTGGAGGAAGGTCTCCCGCATCCGCTCTTCCCTCACCTGCGCCGTGATCTCCGCCGGATCCGTGCTGCTGAACGTGGGCAGATCGTAGTCGGAGCGCAGCCGGTTGATGATGTTCACGGCGGTCTGCCCCCCCTCTACCTCGGCGATCATCATCTGAGCCTCGCGCCAGGTGCCGACACGAAGGTCATCGCCCTCCGACTGCCAGAACCTCGGCTCCCAGATGATGTTCGCACCACCACCGGTGACCCTGTTCGTCTCGACGATCGGCACCCTCGGGTCCAGCACACCCTCCTCCAGGAACCTGAGCGGGCGATACTTCACGCCGATCGAGCCGGAGGTCCCGATGATGAAGTATTCGTAGAGGTTGTTCGTGCGACGGTTCGGAACATCGTCGTGGGTCGAGTAGAACACGAAGTCCTCTTCGACCCGACTGGCATCCTCGACCACGCCTGCCCGATCGCCGAGATTCAGCCGCGCCCTGGCGCGGCCGATCAGCGCCGAGTTCGTGAGGTAGGAGGACATCTCCGGATCGGCGACTTGGACCGCGTACTCCAGCACATCCGTAAAGCGGTCTTCCGCTATCGTGAACCCCTCCGCACGCGTCAGGAGCGGACCCAGGTCGACGGTCACGCCGCAGTACGCCTCACTGAGGAGCAGGATGGAATAGGCCTCGTACAAACGGCTCCTTCCGAGGAGAGCTGCCCGGTTCTCGACGGATCCTTCAGGGAATCCTTCGATGAGCCGTACGGCCCGCGCAGCCTGGGCGCGGGAAGTCTGGAGCGGAGCCCAGTTCGGCTCGGTCCCGGTGCAGTGGTCGGCGTAGAACGCATACGAGCTGGATCGGATCGAGTTCAGCGCTGAGGGGCGACCCTGGCCTCCGTCCTGAATCTTGAGAGTCCAGATCCCCATCTGCCGCACGTAGCGGGGAAATGCGCATTCGAAGTCGGCTTGCGCACTGTTGACGAGCACTTCGGCCAGGCGCGGATCGTCGAGATCGCCTTCCTCCATGTCGCCGGGCAGATCCACCGAGATGAGCTCATCCAGAGCATCACACCCGGTTACCGGGAATAGGAGAAGCAGTCCCACGACTACGAGCCGTCTCCACCCTCGTGTACCGGCCTTCGCCCCGGGTTGGTTTCCTGCTGCCATCATCCCTGCCTCCAGTTTCTTAAAAAGGGTTCGCGACTCCGGACGCGGAGGCGCACTATTCGGTTCTAGGATCGGCTGGTGACATCACCCTCCCACCGGGCCGGCCCGCACGGAAGGACGCGTCCCCGTGTCTCAGAAGGAGACGCTCACGTTGGCTACCAGTGAGCTCAACGGAGGAAAACCGCCGCCGGACTCGCCGCCGAAGTTCTCATCCGGCCTGGACATCTCCGGGTCGATGACGGTCGAGCGCTCGACGTGCGACTGTGCCATCCACAGCGTAGCGAGGTTTCTGGCACCGATGTTGATCCGTGCTCGGCTCGCGCCGAAGCGGTTCACCAGCCCGAGAGGCAGGGTGTACGCGAGCGACAACTCCCGAAGCTTCGCGAAGCCGGCTCGGTTGTAGGTAAACCCGTTTCGCGAATACTGCATGTAACCCACGCCGATCGGGTTGTCCTGGAGGAAGACGTTGTGTGAGGACTCGAAGCCGGCCTGGCGCGCGCCGAGGTAATCCGAGCTCATCCAGAAGTTGTCGCCGCCCTTGTAATCGACCATCATCGAGAGCTGCCAGTTCTGGAACAGCGTCCAGCTCGACTGCAGGCTGGCGAGGCGAGTCGGCTCCCCCACTCCCCAGAAGACCCGGTCGGCGTCCTCGCAGGGAATGGGCGCGCCACCCCTCACGCGGCCGTCGGGCCCGGTTCCGCCGTCGCACATCGTGTTGGTCACCGGGCCGAAATTCCCCTCCACGAATTCCGCCGAGACCACGCGATACTCGATGATCGACGCCAGCGGATAGCCTTCCATCATGCTTCTGCCGCGTTGCAGCGGGATTCGTCCGACCCCGCCGAGATCGTCGACCCGGTTCCCCAGCGTCGTGAACGCGAGGCTCATGTCCCAGGTCACCGGATTCTGGGTCATCAGCTGCACGTTCAAAGCGGTCTCGGTGCCCCAGGCGCTGATCTGACCGACGTTCACCAGCTGCGTGGACCCCAGCGTCTGCGCGGTATATCCGAGGGACGGGCCGAGCGGCCGTGCCACGAGCGCGTCCTTGGTCTTGCGCCAGAAGCTGGTAAAGGTCATGTCCATCCGGCCGTTGAGGAACTCGGCGTCGAATCCGAGCTCGAGCTCTTCACCGCGCTCCGGCCCGAGGTCCGGGTTGCCGTAGGTGCGCGGCGTCAGTGCGGGCTGGCCTTCGGGACCCGTTACGGGCTGGAACAAGGTCGTCGCCGCGAACGCGTCGGGCTGCTGTCCTGCCGCGCCCCAGGCGCCCCTTAGCCGTAGCTGACTGATCAGATCGGAGCTCACCCGGTCGGCCCAGAAGCCCTCTTCGTGTACGACCCACGTGGCGCTGAGCTTCGGATAGATCGCCGCGTCGAAGTTCTCGCCGAAGGCGCTGTTGTCGTCAGCCCGTATGGCTCCGGTGATGAAGATGCGGTCTTCCCAACCGATCTGCTCCTGGAGGTAGACGCCGACGGTGGTGTTCTCGACGAAGGTCTCGTTGGCTTCGGTCCGCGCGGCCGCACCCACGGTGGTGAGCGGTCGCGTAGCGAAGCCTTCCCCTTCGGAAGTGTGCAGATGATTCTGCCTATTGTAGTACTGGAGTCCGTAGGAGGTCGCCGAACTCAACTGCGGAGTAACGTTGAGGTTGGCGGTCCCGGAGAGATCCAGGGTCTTGACGGGCGCGTACGTCGTCGCGACCGTCTTCCTGCCCTCTCGCGCGGCCGAGAGATCAGAGCCCGGATCGAGATAAACGAGATTCTGCCGCTGTTGGTTGAAGTTGTCCAGGCCGGCCACGATGCGGTGCGTGAGCCAGCCTGTGGTCAGGTGTCGCAGCTCGAGGCTCAACGTGGAGCGCCTCGTATCGACGGTGTTCCTCTGGGAGTCCAGCTCGAGGAACTCGGGCCGGGAGGAGAACCCTCTGCCCGGGAAGAGATGCGGCTGGACTGCGTGCGCAGCCTGCCCACCCCAACCGAAGTTCGAGCCGAAGAAGGAGTCGCCGGTTGGCGCGTTCTGGCCCTGCGAGTACGAGGTATTTAGGTCGATGCTCAGGTCCTCGCTCGCGGTGAGCGAAAGAGACGCCCGTGCCGAGTTACGCGTGTCCCAATTCCACCGGGTAACTCCGTCCTGGTCGGTGCGGTTCAGCGAGGCGGAATAGCGGATCAGATCGGTGCCGCCTCGAACCGCAATGCTATACCTCTGGTGCGGGGCAAGATTTAAAACCTGGTTCCCGCGTTGCTTCTCGAGCTCGTAATAGTTGACGCGCACCAAGTCTCGGCGGTTGTCAGGCATCGGAGCCCAGAGATCCGAGATGTACTTACTCGGCAGCCAGTTCGCACCATACTCGAGCACGGCATCGAACTGCGGTTCACCCGCCACACCGCGGCGCGTGATGATCTGGATCACGCCGTTGGCGGCCTCCGTGCCGTACAAGGTGGACGCCGCAGGCCCCTTGATCACCTCGATGCTCGCGATGTCGTTGGGGCTGATGTCCTGCAGGCTCGAGATCGCCGTGTGCCGGCCCACCTCGCCGCGCTCGGCATTCATGCGGACCCCGTCGATGTAGACGATGGGATCGCCCGCGAGCGTCGCGCTCGAGCTGCCCCGTAGGCGGATCTGAGCGCCGCCACCCACCGTCCCGGGGTCACCGACGATCGACATTCCCGGAGTCGCGCTGGAGAGCACCTGCTCGATGTTCGTGATCGGACGCTCCTGTAGGACCTCCGCCATCTCGATCTGCTCGACGACGTTGCCGATGGCCCGCCGCTGCGTACCCCCCGCCGTGCCCGTGACGACGATCGCGTCCAGCGCGAGCGCCTCGGCGGAAAGGTCGAAGTTCGCCACCGCCGCCTGACCCGCGGCGACCGTGACGTCCTGTGAGATGATCTGGAAGCCGATGCTCTGCACCGTCACCGTGTGGGTGCCGGGCGGGACGCCGACGAGCTGATACCGTCCGTCAGCCCCGGTAAGAACCCCGAGGTCCAGAGCGGGGATGAAAACCTGTGCGGCGGAGACCGGTTGCAACGTTTCGGAGTTGACGACGCTACCCGAGATCTGAGCGCTCCCGGGTTGGCTTCCAACCACGAGCGCCACTCCGAACAGCGGCGCCAGAGCAAGGACCCGTCTTACGACATGAGGAATTTGCATGGCTCTCATTGGTGAGGAGGGACAGGACACCCCTCTGGTCGTGGGTGAGGGAACATCAGCAGTTGGCTGAGGCACTGATGGTTTGTGGCCCGGACCGAAACACATAGGGAGGAGCCGGAGAAGCTCTGCGGCCTTGATCGCTGCGCCCATCGGATGATGGGCGCGTGTTGGTCGGGCCAGGAGAAGAAGGACGTCGATCATAGTCGTTTCTCATCGTCCATCGCGCAACCCGATCTTTGAAAAGCACCGGGTTCACGGGCGGGGCGGACTGATGGATGGCCTCCGAACCTCCTTCTCGGAGCTCCGCCGCTTGGTGCGAGAGGGAGAGCGAAGGCAATCCACGCCAACTTCGATTCCGGCCGGCCGGAGGCGGCCCGTGCGCCCGGGCCGCCCGATTCGGGGGAGGCCTGACGCGCGGGTGAATATCTCGTCCGCCGAGCCCTACCTGCCGCCGAAGCAACGATCCATTCGCCTACAGATTCGGATTGCCGACACGCTCGACATCCGGAAGTGGTATGCACGTCAGGTCGCCGTAGGGCTCGCCCTGGGGGGTACTGCCGGTGACCCAGGGGAGGTCGAGGCGGATCATGTCCCCGATCCGAGTTCCCTGGAGCCACAGCTCCCGCCGGCGCTCCTCGATCACCTGGGCGCGGATCTCGGCAGATCGGAGCTGCTGAAGCTGGGCAGTTCGTGCGTGGCCCGTAGACGGTTGATGATGTCCAGCGCGGTCTGACCTCCCTGCAGTTCCGCGATCATCAGTTGGGCCTCCCGCCCGGTGGCAAAGGGCATGGGAGCCTCCCGCGAGGTATACTTCCGCTGCAGCCAGA
>WHSP01000056.1 GCA_009380025.1 Gemmatimonas sp.
CAGGGAGCGGCGAGGAAGCGTAACGCAGAGCTGCGCGATTTATCAAAGGCCTTCTAGTGAGCGGTAACCAGCGGGACTGTGGCAGGGTTGAGGTCAGCGCATCGCTACCAAGGTGGGTAGTGTCGGTGTTGTCCAGATGGCTAGACGGATGCGACCGGAGACGCTGCCGGGGGAAGGCGGTGGCAGGAAGCTGATGGATTGTTGGATCCACTCGGCCGTTGGCCGGCCATCAGTGACAGCAGGACGGTACTGGAACTCCATCGAAGCGCCCTGGGCGGCCCGGTCGAGCTCCGGATTACCCGAGCTCTCGAGGATTGACGTCCGCTCGACCCTGCCACGCGGGTCCACATAGATCCAGACGACGGCAGTGCCTCCGACCCCCGCATCACGAAGCATGGGCGGGTACGAGCCGTCCAGGATTCCGGGCGTCTCATGACGGTTGACGAGCCGTGGACGAGAGTCGGGAGGGCTCGGCGGAAGGCCGTAGGACGAAGGAGGGTTCATAAGCTCGTCCGACCCCGACACCCTCCATTCGATCGAAGGTCGAGGAGGACTGGGTAGGCGGGCGACGATAAGGCTGATCGCGCACGCCGCCGTCAGAAGAAACGTTCGGATCGGCCAACCCGGGATCGGTTCGGCATTGGTCAGGAACCGAATTCGCCGCTCGAGTGGCGGGGATGTCACCGCGATCGACGTCGGTGGCCGCTGGTTCAAGTGTCTGGCGACGTCCAGCAACAACGATCCGTAGGCGGAGCGGACCCCTTCGAGTCGAACCACGCGAGCATCGCAGTCGAGCTCGACGGCCTGCCTGAGTGCTCGCAACCCGAGCCAGATGCCAGGGTTCCAAGGGAAGAGCGCAGCTGCGGCGAGACCCAGGAGGAGCAGAAGCGGATCACGAGCCCGGATGTGTTCGCGCTCGTGGACGTAGATCATCCGCTGCGACCATTCGTCCAACTCCGAGACCACCCAGCCGGGCACGACCACGACCGGTGCGATGAACCCGACGACCGCAGGTCCGGTCGAAGGGGATATCGTAACAGGCGAACCGCAGACCTCGCCGTGCACCCATCGACTCGAATCATGACGGAGCTCGAGCCGAGATCGAATCAAGACGAACGAGACGGCGGCCGTGGCCATCGCCCATCCCGCGAGAAGCACAGGATCGACCCACCAGAGATCGGGAGCTACGGACAATTCCAGACCAGGCCCACCCCCACGAGCGACCGCTGATCCAACGATGCCCGACACTCCTGCCGTCGGCTCGCCACTCGGAACGAGGACGGAAGCCAGCGGGAGGATCACGCTTCCCGCCATCGACGTGGCCCACACAGCTCGTCTCGGCAAGCCGAGTCCCGGAATCACCCTCTCGACGATCGCGGCCACAAGGAAAAGGAGCAGGCCAACGAGGATGGCTGGGCCATCCACACCGCCATCAGGGAGCCCCTTCGCCGAGTCGCTCGTCGAGAAGCTCTCTCATCCGCCTCATCTCGTCGTCGCTGAGGCCCCGATCCGAGACGAGTTGTGTGAGCAACAGCTCCGGTGAGCCCTTGAAGAGCTTCTTCGTCAGCCGCCTCAGAGCGCTCTCTCCCGCCGCTTGCCTCTCAACGCGCGGGTAGTAGCGGTGCGCCCTGCCCTCCTCCTCGTGCCGCACGTACCCCTTGTCGTGCAGGATCCGTAGGATCGTCAGCACCGTCGTGTACGCCAGCGTGTCCGTGAGAGCCTCGCGCACCTCCGCAACCGTGGCAGACCCACGGTCCCAAAGCACCGCCATCACATCCAGCTCCCGATCCGTGAAGCTGATCTCCATCGTCCCCCTTCCGTCTACTATTCTCTTCGCAGACGGTACTCCCTTTCTCCCGGATCGTCAACGATCTTCTGCGCGGAACGTCACGGGCAACTGAATCCAGACCGGTACACGTTGATCCCGATTCGTCGCTGGGGTAAAGCTCGCAACCCTCCCCATCACCTCCTCCGCGATCCGGTCCAGCTGCTCGAAACCCGAGCTCTCGGTTACCCGCGTTCGCTGGACCCCTCCCTCCTCATCGATGAAGACCCAGAGTAGCACGGTTCCGCCGATTCCCGCGTCCCGCAGCGTCGCCGGGTACTCTCGAAGCAGCTCCCGCGCGTAGGCGTCGGGGTTGCGCAGCGTCGGCCTGATCTCGTACGGCGTAAAGGCCGGCTCGTCCGAAAGGTCGGCGCTTCGCACCGGTGGCGGCGGTGGTTCACTCGACATCGATTCGAAGGTCGTCCGTGCGATCGTCAGGGATCCGACGAGCACCACAACAAAGGAATCTCGATGGTGGGAGATGGCCTCAGAAAAACGAACCTCGGCGCCCTGGGTATGGCGGGCGCCGAGGCTAAAGTCACCGGCCGCACCCGAGGCGACCGACCAGCAGCAACGGAATGTTTTCGCAACGCGGGAACGTGCCGCCACGGGCTCGCTCATGCAAAGGTCATTACCGACTTCAGCAACGGCGTTGACGACTCCTCGACGACAGCGAGGTCAGCTGGCTCGAGTTCCCCAGGGATCTCCCCGCATCCACTGCGTGTCGCGGGGCGAGAAGTGGAACACGAGGCCGCCGTTGGCGATCATCGGAATGAGCCGCTGGGCGCGATCGAGCCCCATTGCGGGGCAGCCCTGGCTGCGACCCGCTTTCTGGCTCGTGACGTACGGGGCGCCGTGAACGACGATGCCGCGCGAACGGGCATTACTGTTGAAGCTCCCGGAGAGCCCCTTGAGGCGTAGGCCGATGGATCGGTACCGTCTTCCGCCGGCCTTACCACTGAAGTTGTACGTCTCCTGGGCCAGGTAGAGACCGAGTGAGGTCGCGTTACTCCCTCGGCGATTGAGGAAGCGGGTAGGTACGCCGACCGCGCCGTTGGCCGAACCGCTACCGTGGGCGACCGTGAACGGGCCGTCCACGATGCTCAGCCGCTCCATGTCGAAGACATAGCCGCGCGGCTGGCGGCTGTCGAGACCGAAATCGACGTAGTAGAAGTAGGGATTCCGCACGTTGCCGGGGTTCGCCGACCGGTATGCGTAGTACGCCTGGAAAGCGTAGCGGAGGGCGTCCCGATGGCTCGTGTTTCGAACCAGCGGACCGAGTCGTTCGAGCGCGGCATGCACCGAGTTCTCGTCCGGACTCGAGGCCACGTTCGTTTCGGCATCCGCGGGGACCGCGTCGACCGGGAATTCCGCGGCCGCCGGACTGACGGCGTCGGGAGCGTCGCTGCCGCTGCTGAGGAGATCCTCCGGCGTGAGGCTGGCGAAGGCAACGAACACGGCGAGAGCTGCGAGGATGGTCAATCGTAAACGCATAGTACTCCGGCCCGCTCGACCTGGAGTCGGCAGGGTTGGGATTGGGTGCGAAGGGGTTTCTACGGAGGGGAGCTAGGGCCCCGCGTCAGAAAACAAATGTTGTCCGAGATCTGTGCGCTCGAACACCCCAACCCCGCCATATGTTCCGCCCCCGCTCTCGACCGGCCGAATGCCCCACAGTTGTGGAGCCGTAGTCGAGGTCGAACGTTGCGGGTTTTCAGCTGCCGGCTAGCGTCGGTCAATGGGCGACCGAGGAACCCGACCTGGTGCTGGCAATGGGTGGGAAAGTATCGCGCGATCTGCTCGAGACGATCCGGCGGCGGCCACTCGTCTTCGCGGAGTCGATCAGGGACCTGAAGGACGCTCGAGATGGTGCGGTGCTAAGACTGGGGTCGGGAGATTACCGGTCAGGCGACTGACGGTCACGAACCGGTGGCGCCGGCTTATCCTTCCAACCCGAGCTCACCCGCAATCCCGCGCATCGCCTCGATCACGAACTGGATGTGATCCTTCAGGTCCAGGTCCAACTCGCTCGCTGCCTGGGCCACCTCCTCGCGATCGACGCCAGCCGCGAACGCGCGATCCTTGAACTTCTTCATGACGGACTTCGCCTGCAGGTCGAGGAGCGAACGCGAGGGTCTCACCAGGGCAGACGCCGTAATCAGCCCGGTCACCTCATCACAAGCCCGTAGCGTACGATCGAGCAGGGTTTCGGGCGCGACTCCCGTCCGCGGTTCGTTGTGCGCCAGGACCGCATGGACGAGCACCTCCGGGTACCCCTTCTCGCGCAAGATTTCTGCTCCGGGCAGGGGATGCTCCTCGGGTCGTTTCTCGTAGTCGAAATCGTGCACCAACCCGGTCATCCCGTAGAGATCTTCATCCTCGTCGAACTTTCGGGCGTACGCCCTCATTGCGGCCTCGACCGAATACATGTGGCGGCGAAGGGATTCGCTGTCGACGTGGTCCTGGACCAGCTCGAGGGCATCGTTCCGATTGGGCATAGAATTTTCGATCGGTTGCAAGGGTGAAGCTACACCGCAGGCGCAGATAGGCTCTTGCGGAGCTCCAGAAAGTGACCGTGGCTGCGCCGAAGACGCCCCCAACTTCCGGGCGAAGTCCGGCGAAGTCCCGGAAGTTGCGTAGGGTTCAGAACTCCGCGTTCCCCGGACTGCGAGGGAACGGGATGACCTCGCGAATGTTCGCCAATCCAGTTGCGTACTGGATCGCGCGTTCGAAACCAAGGCCGAAGCCGGCGTGGGGGACGGTGCCGTAGCGGCGCAGATCCCGGTACCACCAGTAGCCGGTGGGATCGAGGCTCATCTCCTCCATGCGGAGGTCGAGGACGTCGAGGCGTTCCTCGCGTTGGGAGCCGCCGATGATCTCCCCGATGCCCGGCGCCAGGACGTCCATCGCCGCTACTGTCCGATCGTCATCGTTGACGCGCATGTAGAAGGCCTTGATCTCCTTCGGGTAGTTCATCACCACGACCGGCTTTTTCAGAAGCTTTTCCGTCAGATAACGCTCGTGCTCGGTCTGCAGGTCGTTCCCCCAACGGACCGGATACGTGAACGGTTGATCGGCGCGCTCCAGTGCGGTGATCGCCTCGCCATAGGTCATCCGTTCGAAGTTGTCGCGGACGAGGTCCTCGAGCCTTTCGATGGTCCCTTTTTGGACGCGCTCCTCGAAGAAAGCCATCTCCTCGGGGCACTCCTCGAGGATGGCGATGAAGATATAGCGAAGGAAGTCTTCCGCGAGGTCGGCGTTGTCGCGCAGGTCGGCGAATGCGATCTCAGGCTCGATCATCCAGAACTCGGCCAGGTGTCGCGCCGTGTTCGAGTTCTCCGCGCGGAAGGTCGGTCCGAAGGTATAGACCCTGGCCATCGCCAGGCAGAAGGCTTCCACGTTGAGCTGCCCGGAGACGGTGAGTCCCGTCCGCTGGCCGAAAAAATCCTGAGTCCAGTCGACCCCGCCTTCGACTGTACGAGGCACGTTGCTCAGGTCGAGCGTTGAAACCCGGAACATCTCGCCCGCACCCTCCGCATCGTTCGTCGTGATGATCGGCGTATGGATCCAGTAGAAACCGTTCTCGTGGAAAAAGCGGTGGACGGCCATCGCGAGGGCGTGGCGAACCCGAGTGACCGCCGCGATGGTGTTGGTGCGAGGGCGGAGGTGTGCGATGTCCCGCAAGAACTCGAAGGTGTGGGACTTCGGCTGGATCGGATAGCTCTCGGGATCGTCCACCCAGCCGAGCACGTCCATCTCCTTGGCCTGTACTTCCACCGTCTGTCCCCGCCCCCGGGACTCGACCAATGTCCCTTGGGCTACGAGGGCACAACCGCTGGTCAGGCGGAGGACTTCGTCGGCGTAGTTCGGCAAGTCGCCGTCCGCGACGACCTGGAGCGGGGCCATCGTCGAGCCGTCGTACACCTGCACGAACGACACCCCAGCCTTCGAGTCACGGCGCGTCCGAACCCAGCCTTCGACACGCACCTCGGAGCCCGTCGGAATTCGGCCATTCAGGATGTCGGCGATTCTTGTGCTCTTTTCCTTTGCCATTCACAGCTGATGCGGTTGGAGTCTCGTCGGCGCAGAAGCAGAGCTCAGCGAGCCCGAGGCCCGGCTCACACGAGAGACGACGGACAGATGTCATGGAGGTCGCACTCCGCGCAGCGGGGTTTCCGCGCCACGCAGATCGCCCTTCCATGATCGATCATACGATGCGTGAAGACCACCCGTTCCTTCTCGGGCAGCAGGGCGATCAGATCCTGCTCGACCATCTCCGGATCCGTTTGTCGCGTCAGACCGAGTCGGTACGCGATTCTCTTCACATGCGTATCGACGACCACGCCCTCGGCTATCCCGTAGGCCACGCCAAGGACGACGTTCGCCGTCTTCCGACCAACGCCTGGTAGCGACGTCAGTTCTTCGACCGAACTGGGTACCCGGCCGTCGAATCGATCCTCCAGGGCGGCGGATAACCCGAGCAGCGATTTCGTCTTGCTGCGGAAAAAACCGGTCGTCCGGATGATCTCCTCCAGCTCCTCCTGCAGGGCGTCGGCGAGTGCCGCCGGCGTCGGAAAACGGGCGAAGAGCTCCGGGGTCACCAGGTTGACGCGGGCGTCGGTGCACTGCGCCGACAGGACGGTCGCCACCAGGAGCTGGAAGGCGTTCTCGTGCTCGAGGGAGCACCGGCTATCCGGATACATCCTGGCGAGCCGGAGGACAATCTCCGCGGTCCGCTCTCGCTTAGCTTTTTTGCTTTCTCTGGGCAAGGTAGTCGATCAGTTCTTCGAGCGGCCAGGTATTGATCACCTGACGCGCTTCCAGGCCCGCCTTGCGGGCCATATTGACTCCGAACGCGACGTTGTCGATTGCCGCGACCGAGTGCGCGTCCGGGTTGACGGCGATCAGTATGCCGAGCTCCGCTGCCTTCCGCACGTCGCGCCAGTCCAGGTCGAGTCGGTTGGGGTTCGCGTTGATCTCCACGATCACGTCTGCCTCGGCGACCGCCTCCAGGACGGCCGGGACA
Organism: Gemmatimonas sp.; assembly: GCA_009380025.1. GTDB lineage: Bacteria > Gemmatimonadota > Gemmatimonadetes > Longimicrobiales > Longimicrobiaceae > WHSP01. The sequence goes on from WHSP01000056.1 coordinate 6,849, forward strand.
TCGATCGCGTAGCCATCCCGGGTCAGGAGGAGACGACCTGTCATGTGGCCGACGATTGTGAGCGACGGATGGCCCACCGCTCGAATTATCCGCCGAGTCATCTCCTCTTCCGGCATCCCGAAGGACGAATGAACGGACCCGACGACGAACTCGAATTCACGGAGGATGTCGTCGGGGTAGTCGAGGCTTCCATCGGGAAGGATGTCGGACTCGATCCCCTTCAGAATACGGAAAGGAGGACCGTGGCCGCGTGCCACATTATCGTTGAGGGTGTCGATCGCGGCGTGTTGCTCCCTGATCTCTTCGATCGAGAGCCCACCGGCGTAGGCGGCGGAGCGAGAGTGATCGGCAATTCCGAGGTAAGACCAACCACGTCCTCTGGCCGCCTCGGCCATCTCCGCCAGAGTGGCTTTTCCGTCGGACGCGGTCGTGTGGCAGTGGAAGGTGCCGCGGAGGTCGGATAACTCGACGAGCCGGGGAACGCCGCCTTCCGCCGCACGGTCGACCTCGCCGAGTCCCTCACGGAGCTCCGGCGGCACCCAGGCCAATCCGAGCCGCTCGTACAGCTCCGACTCCCGCGCCAGTCTGAGGCGCTCGCCATCGATGGTCAACCCGGTCCGATCGAACTCCCAGGAGCGTTCCGTCGCCCGCGCGGTGAGCGCCTCGACGTGCGCGCTGCTCCCCGTTTCCCAGATTGTCGCGGCCACGAAATCCTGTGGCGCGACGCAGCGGAGCTTCGCAAAGGTCCCGTCGTTGAGGGCAAGGATCGCCTCGTCGTCGGCCGCGTCCCCGGAGGGGGACTCCCCGTCGAGATCCCGAAACGCCGCGAGGACGTGCTCCGGCTCTCTCGCTGCCGCGACCAGCTCGATCCGATCCACGACTTCCATTCGCCGACGTACCGCGCCCACGATCTCGACCCCCGTGACTCCCTCGAGCTCGCTCAACCAGTCATGGAGACGGGCAGCGATCTCCAGCGCCTCCGGATAGCGGCAAAGCTGGCGGCTGGATCTTGCGAACGCGATCCCCTCGACGATCCTGGCCGTCGTCCTGGCGCCGAAGCCCGGCAGAGACTCCACCGCGCCCTCGGCGATTCCGGTTTCGAGAGGATCGAGCCCATCGATGCCGAGCTCGCTGTAGAGGGTGAAGATCCGTTTGGGACCGAGGCCGGGAATCCTCAGCAGGTCATAGAGGCCGAGTGGGGTCGCCGCTCGGAGCTCGTCATAGGCTTCGGACCGGCCGGTCAGGACATAGTCGGTGATTACTGCGGCGATCGCCGGGCCGACACCGCGCAGCGTCGTCAGCCGACCCTCCCGGGCGAGTGAGAGTAGGTCCGCATCGGTACCTTCCAGCGCCCGCGCCGCGTTCGCGAACGCCCGCGCCCGGAACGAGTCCCGGCCGTTCAGCTCGATCAGGGTGCCGATCTCCGCGAGCAGGCGAGCAACCTGTCCGACTGACGGAGCCACTGCAGGCGTTACGCTCATTCGCCGGTGCCGTCCTCCGTGACCGCTAGCGTCACCCGTACATGGCTCAACTGGCTGGTCGGCGCCTCCTCACCTTCAGCCCGCTCGGCCAGCGCCGGAGTTCCCACCAGCCCCTCCGGAAACGTTTCGATGTACCAGAAGGCGCGACCGATGAGTTTGAGGACCTCCGCCGCCGTCAGCATCGAATAGAGTCCCGCCATATCCCCGCCGGGGAGCGCATTGGCAAAGTCCCCCTCTGGCCGACCCTCGGCGTCCCACGCCTCCGAGATTCCCTCCCCCGTTTCGCTGACCAGGGGGATCACGCTGAAGCCGGCTCTGGACCGACGAATGCCCAGCACGAGCAACACCTCGAGAAGGTGAGCCAGACCGCCGAGCGAATCCGTGCCGTCGCTGAGCGTGACGAAAACGCCATCCACCGGCTCCGGCGGCGCCTCCGGTGAGATGCTGCTCCAGAAAAGGTTCGCGGGAAGTTGCAAGTACACCGAGGACCCGGGGATCGCGAACTTCCAGCCGTCCAGATTCGGTGCCGCCTCGACCAGGTACCGGGCCGTCGCCGAGTCGAGCGTGTACAGCCGCTTCCCCGACTCCCAGAAGCGGAAGGCATGGAAGAGAAGTGCCCGATATTGGTCGAGAGCGTCTGGCGGTGCATCTTCCGGCGTAACCTCGCGAACGACATCGGCGGCCGTGCTCAGGAAGTCAAATCGCTCGCGCAGGCTCGGGTCGATCCTTTCTGCCTCTGCCTCGGAACGGATCCTCGGGAAGATGCGCGCCTCGAAATCGCCCGCGGTAAAGACGAGCTCGTAGGGCGTCAAACGTGCTCGATCTGGTTGGCTCAAGGTCACCCCTCCGGCTCCAATTCCGCCTCCACCTCGGCGATTCGCACACGCCCACCCCGCACCGCTCCTCCAATCCACTCCCTCAGCCCCTTCCGTTTGATCAGCACGACGAACGCGTCTCCGGCGATCTCGAGTGTCCCCGCCGGCAACCGCAGGAAGCAGATGTCCTTCACGTCACTCGGCGCCCGCACCCGCATCCGGGTTCCGGCCAACTCCACCGGAAAGGCTGGATTTTCGATCAGCCAGCGAGTGCTGACTTCGCGCTCCAGGAAGAGGTCGCCGTCCACTTCGAAAAGGTCCCGCGCCCTCCGATCGCCCGCTCGATAGAAGTAGGGATCGAATCGCTCACCTTCGCGTCGTGCGAAGTTTTGGTCCTCGGCAAAATCCATCTCCTCGAGAGCATCCTCAGCCGCGAGGTGCTCGAGGTGGTGGCGAATCTCGTGCGTGACCGTCTCGAACATCTCTTCCTCCCAGTCCCAGTTATCCTGGGATCGCGAGAGCTCGATGAACGATCCATAATAGAGAACGACGCGAGAGCGGACTTCGCCAGGACCGCCATAGTCGGACGGATAGAACTCGGAAAGGCATTCCCCGAGGGTGTAGACGCCGGGGAGCGTTGGATGGGGCACCGTCTTGCGCAGGACCTCGAGACCGTCGACTCCTTCGCGGAAGTCGGGCGGGATATCTGCGAAGATCTCCTCCGCTCGCGCGCGGAAGGTCCCGAAGTTCATCGAAGTTTCGGAGGGTCATTGGAGGGTTGGCGCGATCGCAATACCGGTCGCTTGCTGCGCCACTTCCACACTCGCGACCCTCTGCATCGTGCTTAGGTCTACGATGTCGACCTTGCCCGGCTCCGACCCCACTCCCTCAACGGAAACGAACGCATACCGCGAGTCGGGGGACACCGCGATCCCGTGAACCAGCGTCGTGCTCGCGGGGACGCGGCCGGCCGGCTCACCGGTTTGCAGGTCGTAGACCTCCAGCGCCGGATCTGCCCCATTCCTCAGGCTGACGAGCAGGTACCTGCCGTCCGGTGTCGTGGCGAGGTTGTAGGGAGCGTCCCCGGTCGCGAAGCGACGGACCACTTGCCACTCTTCTACGTCGACCTCGAGCACTTCCTGCGCACGATTGCAGGTGACGAAAACGCTAGAGCCGTCTGCGCTCGGCTCGGCCCACGTCGGGTTGCACAGCTCGGCCGCGGCATCGTCGTGGCGCATTGTCCCCAGGTCTCCCGGCATGGCCGGCCTTTCCCTCCTCCGCTCTACCGAGAAACCTCTCAGTACCTCACCCGTCGCCACGTCGATCTCGACGAGGAGTTGGTCCATCATGCACACCGAGTAGTGGCGAGTTCCCTGGGGATTTATACGACTCCCGTGCGGCATCACGCAGGTCTCCGTACGTGCCACCTCCGCCATCGTCCCAAGGTGAACTTTCGAGATCGAACTGGGAACCGGGTCACCGTGCAGGTTGAAGTTGGAGATGAAGGCATACTCGCCGTCCGGCGTAACCGAGACTGTCGCGGGGAAGAGACCCAGCAGCGTTCTCCCCAGAACTTCGTCGGTCTCTGCATCGATCTTCCAGAGCGATCCGAACGGCTGGCCGTGCCCGATCGTGACGTAGACGTACCGCCCGTCGGGGGACACCGCCACGCCGTGGGGGCCGTCGATCTCGACGGGCATACTGCCCACGTCGCGACTCTGGACGACTTCGGCGCCGTCCGGACCGAAGCGGATACGCGCGACCTGGTCCGCCGACTCGCTCGTAACCCAGACGTCGTACGTGCCCTCTGCCGGCGCACCCGATGGCTCCGGCCCGGGCACGACACCGGGACCCGCAGCCGCGCAGCCGCCGGTCAGGACGAGTAGGGTCGGAACGATCGCTCTTTTCATCGACACATCAATCTGTTGATGTCGGCTCGGCTTGCCGCGCGGCGGAGTCCATGGCGCAACTGGTCGACACGCTCATCCCCGCGAAGGCGTCGCGAAGGCGGGGATCCCAGTCGACTGGATTCCCGCCTTCGCGGGAATGACTCACTGGGGGTTCAGACACGATGTACTAGTCATGCCAGGAAGTCGATGCGGGGAATCCGAAATTCCCGGATCCCCCGCCCGGCCGTCCTCGATGACTACCGTACGTAACGGAGCAGAAGGCCCCCCCGCCCCCCGGCCTGACCGCGTCTGTCCGGTTACATGGCCGAGACTACATCGACCTCAGGGCCTTACGAGCCGGGCGATCCACAGCCCTGAGGTGTGGTCCGAGACGTATACATACCCGTCGTGGAACTGCGGTCCCCAGGCAAAGGGGCGATCGGCGATGTAGGCGTCCTCGTCCGTCGTGGCGAGGGCGGCAATCTCGCGCCCCTGGCGTCCCAGATCCCCCTCGAGCTGGCCCGACACGTCGACCGCCCTGAGGCCCGCGTTGTAGTACGCGACATACAACACGTCGTCCTCGACCCAGACGTTGTGCGTACCCGCGCGCGGCAACTCGTACTTCGCCACTTCGACCGGGTTCTCGATGTCCGCGACGTCGACCACATGAATGTACCCAGCCGGTGAGGAGCTCGGGTCCTCCTGGTCGAATCCTGGGGGAAAGATCTCATCGCCGACGAAGACGTAGCGGTTGCCAGCCTCGTTCGTGTAGGGGAACGCCACGTGTGTGTTGCCGTACTCCTGCCCCTGAACCTCGTAGCGGTAACGGTGCTGGCCAACGTAGACCGGCTCTTCAGGCGTCCCGTCGCGGATCCCGTTGCCGACGTCGAGGATGATCAGACCATCGTCCCAATAGGAGAGATATGCGAGTCCGTCCTCGACATAGACGTCGTGAAGCATCTTCGTCGGGTGGGCCGGGACGCCCCAGCGACCGATCTGCACCGGGTCCTCGGGGTCGGAGATATCGATGATGTGGAGGTCCATGGTGCCGTCGTGCACGGCATAGACGAGATCGTCATCGATGAAGACGTTGTGGACACCACCCGTCAATGTCTCCCAGTACTCGGAGAGGACCGTCGGCTTGCGCGGCTCGCTCAGGTCCAGCAGGACGATTCCGTTTCGCCGATTTGAGGCACCCTCGCGTGTGATGATCGCGATCGTGCCTTCCTCGTTCACCTTGACGTCGTTCACGACGCGGGCATCGACGACGACCGAGTCGGTCAGCGCAGGCGCCATCGGGTCTGTGACGTCCCAGACGTACATGCGATCGCCGAAGCAGCCGGAGCATCCGCCCCAGGTGCCCACGTAAGCATAGTCACGGCCGTCAACGCCCTCGAATACCCAGATGTCGGACGTTTGGGATTCGGTGACGGGACCTCGGCCAACGACTTCGAAGCTGCCTTCGGGATCGGGGAGGGGGGCAGCCATAGGTTCCGGGGCTCCTCCACCGCTGGCGCAACCAGCCAGAAGCAGTGCGCCAAGCGCCGAAACAAACGAAATCCGCATGGTCATGGCTTCAATTCCGCGAGGGAGAACGGGCGCCCGTCGGGGGGGCCCGGGCGATATGGACGGGGTCACGCGTCCACCAGAGCCGGGTCGCCCTGGTCCGGATCACCCTCGAGGCTCACTTCGGGCGTTCGCCGGGCGAGCCACCCGTTGAGGGAGATCAGAACCGCGAGGGCGATACCCCATTGTACGAGCAACGTGCCAACGCTGAAAGGTGATAGCGGGGTGAAGGTCGCGCCCAGATCGGCGAAATCGATCGCCTGATAGAGCCACCATCCCATCAGTATCACGGCCTGTGCCATCACCAGATAAAGAACGAGGTTGAGCCCGGCACCGATGCGGATGTCCGCGGTCTGCGTGTTCACGAAACGCTGACGGAACCGCTCCACGCCGAAGCGCGCTACCGCGAAGGCGAAGAAGAAGCCGGACAGCATCAGTCCAACCCCCCAGACGAAGTCCTGATTGTCAAAGACGGCCATGCTGAGCGCCGAGGGAATACCCATCAGGAAGCCGATTCCTCCAACCGTCGCCACGGCCCGGCCGCGCGCGACTCCCGCGTCCACGAGCACCCGCGTCGCCAACTCGATCATCGCGATCAGTGAGCTGATCGCCGCGAACGCCAGCGCAAGGAAAAAGAGCGACGTCAGCACGCGCCCGAAGGGGAGCGTATCGAAGATCTGCGGCACCCAGATGAACGTCAGCCCGTTGTTGCCGCTCCCGAGGACTGCCTCGGCGACCTGCTGACCGTCGAGAACGCCGGCCTCCCGGGCGACCGCGAGCCGGGTCTCGATCGGAACTGCCTCACTGCGGAAGAAGCCGCTGACGTCCTCATCGGAGAGCTGGATCCCAGCCCGTCCACCAACCGTTGCCGGCCCGGCCTCCGTCAGCCCCGCTTCCAGGCGTGCCTCGAGGCCCGGGTAAGCGCGAATCGCTTGCTCGAACCCGGTCGGCGTCGCGGCGATCTGCGTCGCCACCGCGGGACCTACGGCAAATACCGTGCAGATCACCATGATCCCCGCGAGCAGGGAGACCGAGTTGTTCCCGAAGCCGAGCATGAACGAGTTGAGGGTCGTGTCTTCCTTCTGGCGCATGTAAATCGCATACGAAAGCGCGAGGCCCCATCCGGCTCCGGTGTCCCACGCGTTCTGCGTGAGTGCCTCGAGCCAGATCGAGGCCCGGCCGAGGTCCGCCCAGTTTGGAGTGAACAGGTAGACAAGTCCTCCCTCCGCTCCCGGCAGCGTAACAGCTCGAACCGCGAGCAGGACGACGAGTCCGAAGAGCGACGGAATGAGAAATCCGGCCGCCTTCTCGATCCCGCGTACGCCCCTGGCGACGACGAACACGCCGATCGCCATCGCCACAGCGTGCATCGCAACGGCGAAGCCGCTGCCGGCGAAGCCCGTCCACAATGCACCGGGAACTTCCCCTTCCAACTCGCCGGTGATCCCCGCGAAGAAGTACCGGATTGTCCATCCCGCCACGACAGAGTAGTAGAACATGATCGCCGTCGCTGTGAACGCGACCCATGCGCCCATCCATGCGTAGCGCTTGCCGATCAGGGCGGAGAAAGCGCCCACTGTTCCCCGTCGCGCGGCCTTTCCCATCGAGAACTCGACCAACAACAGCGGCACCGACCAGAGCAGAAGGAAACATACCCAAGCTACCAGGAACGCCCCGCCCCCGTTGGCCGCCGCAATCCTCGGGAATCGCCAGATGTTGCCGGTCCCCACTGCCATGCCGAGCATGGCCAGCATCATTCCCCAGCGCGAGGTGAAGGTGGAGGTTTGGGTCAAGGTGTTGTCCGAGTTGGAGGTAACCGTCCTACCAGCTCCTTCAGCTCCTGCAGCAACGCCTCGTATCCCAACTTCTGCGAGACGAGCTGTACGGCGAGCTCCGGAGCGGAATACCGACGACCGTGGGTAAAAAGGTCGTACAGGTAGCCACCGGAACGCGGATTCCGAAACCAGTCGTCGTCGAAGCGGGCCCTCAGGGTCGCGGCGTGGATAGCGGCGAGCTGAGCGGCCCGGAGCCGGCGAGCGCTGTCGAACTCCGGCTCGACTTCCCAGACGGCCGCCCGGGGGTCGTGCCGGAAGCCGGTGGCCTCGGTGAACAGTTCCGCGTAGACGTCTTCGTCGCCTCTTCCCTCATAATACGCCAGCTCGAAAGCCAGCCTGGCAACATCGCGCCGCACGTCGAGCAGGGTGCAAAGGGCGGAGATGCGAAGGAAATCACCGAGTTCTGCACGCGGGAAATCGTACACTCGGCTCAGGAAAAGAGGGATACGCAAGAGCGACTCGAAGAGACCTCCGGACGCCGCAGGAACCGAATCGTCACCGAGCCTCCGGTGCTCGACCGGTAGCGCGGGATCAGTGTAGGCGTTGTGTAGGGCGACCCCGTAGGCGCGGAGGAAGAAGGAGAGCGCTGCACGCCCCGATCTGGCGGCGACCGCCAGCAGTATGCGCCCGGGAACGTCCGGAGTTCTGCAGACTGCGCCGGTCGACCCTCCGAGATACGCATCCCAGTCGGCGTGGATGCGGCCCTCACCCATTGGCTGCAGCCCGGTCTCTCCGATGACACCGGGGATTCTCCGATTCTGCTCTCCGCCGGGCAACAGGCTATCGAACTCGGGCGAAGCTTGCAGACGGGCGGCATCGGCTCGGGTCGCTGCGTCGAGCTCGACTCCGGTCACCCGTGGTACGTACCACGAAAGCAGCCCGTAGTAGAGGTCCCGGGTCTCGTCGAGGAAGCGTTGCCCATCCCGAGCCGTCGCCTGGAGATCGATGCCGCCCAGGATCTGATAAGCTTCGACGTGCGAACGATAACCGAGCTCCGCAATTCCCTCCATATGGCGGGTCGAGAAGTCCTCGGCGACGTAACCCTCTTCCCCCAGGATACGCAGGTGCGCGTCCTCGATGGCGTGCCGTCTCCCCGGGTCGCTAGCCAGCCGCAGCGCGCCGAGAATCTGCCGATGGGGGATCCGGTTTTCCTCGACCGGAACGGTTCCGAAGACGTCCCATTGCAGCCGCAGATCGAGGGGACCGGCCGCAACCACCAAAGCCCTTCCCCGAGCCAGGAACTCGAGAAGGGACCTCAGCCTCCTCTCTTCCATTCCCGCCGAGGCAGCGAGAACGCGCTGCATCTCGGTGATTCTCGACACCGAGAAGAGGTTCGCGCTGGCCGCGAACAGCGCCCCGAGCGCCGGTGGACGCCGCTGCGCGAGCGCAATTTGGTAGCGCTCCTCCTCCGCCGCTGTGAGGAACGAATCGATCCTATCGCGCAACGACTGGAAGTTCACGCCTGGGCTCGGGATGCGGGTCAGGAGCGAGTTCGCGCTTCACACCTCACGCAATCCGCTCTCCCACGTAGGTTGCGATCTGCTCCTCCGCGATTCGTACCTGCGCCATCGTATCGCGATCGCGGATCGTCACCGTTCCATTCTCCATCGTCTCGCCATCGATCGTCACGCCGAACGGCGTGCCGGCTTCGTCCTGGCGGCGATATCGCCTACCGATAGCCCCTGACTCGTCGTAGAAACTCGGCACTCCCTGACGCCGCAGCGATTCGTGGATGCTCATCGCCCGTTCGGCCATCCCATCCTTCTTGACGAGCGGAAACACGCCGACTTTCAGCGGCGCGAGTGATGGGTCCAGCGCAAGCACGACTCTGGTCTCTCCCTCCACCACCTCCTCGCGGTATCCGTTTGCCAGCAGCGCGAGCGTGACCCGGTCCGCACCGGCCGATGTCTCGATGATGTACGGGAGATACCGCTTCTGCGTGGCTGGGTCGATGTACTCCAGGCGCTTGCCGGAGTACTCCTGGTGTCGCCCCAGGTCGAAGTCCGTTCGATTGTGGATCCCTTCGATCTCGCCCCACCCCTCGTCTCCGATCGTCCCGCCGAAGAAGAACTCGATGTCGAACGCGGCCTTCGCATAGTGGGCCAGTTTGTCGGGCGGATGCTGATGGAGGCGCAGCCGGTCGTCCGACAGACCGAGACTTCTCATCCAGCCAATCCGCGACTCCTTCCACTGCTCGAACCAGTCGTCGTCGGTTCCGGGCTCGACGAAATACTGCATCTCCATCTGTTCGAACTCACGGGTCCGAAAGGTGAAGTTGCCCGGCGTGATCTCATTGCGGAACGCTTTACCGATCTGCGCAATTCCAAAGGGAACGCGCTGCCGCGCCGTCGTCTGCACGTTCAAGAAATTGACGTAGATACCCTGGGCCGTCTCGGGCCGCAGATACACGACGGCCGACTCGTCCTCTACCGGCCCCATGAACGTCTTGAACATCAAGTTGAACTGTCGCGGCTCCGTCCACTCGCCGGTGACACCACACGCGACGCAGCGGGCAACTTCGAGCTCGGCTGCCCCGCTCTCGGCGAGCAGAATGTCGACGCGGAAGCGACGGTGGCAATTCCTGCATTCTACGAGCGGATCGGTGAACTCGGCGAGGTGACCCGAGGCCTCCCAAACGCGTGGATGCATGAGGATCGACGCATCCAGGCCCTCGATGTCGTCCCGCTCGTGGACCATCGACCGCCACCACGCTTCCTTCACGTTTCTCTTCAGCTCCACGCCCAGCGGCCCGTAATCCCAAACCGATCCCGTTCCGCCGTAGATCTCGGACGACTGAAATACGTAGCCTCGGCGCTTCGCCAGCGACACCAACTTCTCCATCAGGTCGTGCTCGGCCATTCTGATCCTCTTGGGGGACAAGCGATCCCTCTGACGAGTTCGGGTCGCTCCGAGCGTCGGTAATCGACCCGATAGCCCAGGGACCTGGGGACGGCGAGCAACCCCTCGATATCGAGATCAATCGTCGCACCGGCCTTTTGCGTGACCTCGTCCTCGATCGGGAGATCGAAGTCGTCGGCTCCGAAGTCGAGGGCCTGGAACGCATCCCGATTCATGGTCAACACCGACGTTCGAATGTGCCGAACGTTGTCGAGAAAGATGCGGGACAGCGCAATGTGTCGATGGTACTCTCGCGGCGAGATCTCCCTCCCGCCAAACGCCGTTCCGTACGGCTTGTAGGTCCAGCAGAGGAAGGAAAAGAGTCCGTTCGTCCGGTCCTGGAAGTCCCGCGTCCGCTCGAGGTGTTCGAGGCGCTCCTCGAAGGTCTCGTCGAAGCCGATCACCATTGTGGCCGTGGTGCGCAGACCGGTTTCGACGATCGCACGCTGCGCCTCGAAGTACTCCGCCACCGTGTACTTGAACTTCGCGTGTCGCCTGCGGAAGTCCTCCGTCAGGATCTCCGAGCCGCCGCCCGTGATCCAATGTACGCCGGCCCGCTTCAGCTCCTCGGCCGCCTGGTGATACGACAGCCCGGCACGGTCGGCCAGGTACAGGAACTCGGCGATCGTCAGCGCATAGAACTCGACCCTCTCGCCATACCGGTCGCGGACGGCTCGGAAGAGGTCGCAATAGAAGTGGAGCGGTAGCTTCGGGTTGAATCCCCCGTTGAAAGCGACGAGGTCTCCACCGATTTCGAGGAGCTCATCGATCTTTGCGAAGACGTCGTCGCGCGTCAGAACATACCCGCCTTCCTGGTTGGGCAGGACGTAGAAGGCGCAGTAGTCGCACTGAGCTACACATACGTTCGTGTAGTTGATGATCCGCATCACCAGATAGGTCGCCCTGGTCTCGTCGTGATACCGCTTGCGCACGATGCCCGCAAGCCGCCGCAACTCCTCATCCGTCGCGGCTTTCCAGAGTTCGGCCGCATCGACGCTGGAGATCCGCTCCCGCGCCTTTATCCGCGCCTCGATCTCTCGCACCGCCAGCGTCGTATTCGTCATCGTCCTGATTCCGTTTGCTCGCTGCGGACCTGCCGTCGCGAAAAGGTCGTCCCATCGATGCCGGGGCGCAAGCCGACCCCATGGGTGAATGGCATAGCCCCGGTTCGCCGCTCTGAGCCGCCAACGGCAACATCATCCAATACGGGCTTCCCCGCGATCAATAGCTTCAGCGGACATTACCGGGAACCCGGAAGCCGAGGGAGTCGGCCAGATGCCATCCCAGGAACTGAGTTGCTTGGTCGTCTCGATGCCTTCGGGAGCGATCATTGCATGGTCAGCCATAGCGTCGCGCTACGGGAAACGCATGGGTCAATTTTCTCCAAGAGCAGGGTCCCGGGATGGGGTAGCTTCGATGCTGGAACGACACGTGGATCGCAACCTCGCGAGCCATGGTCCCTAAGAAGGAGATCAGAAAATGAGTCGACACCGAATCGGGATGGCGATGCTTGCTATCCTCGCGGTCGCTGGAGCGGGGGAGCTTGCGGAAGCACAGCGCCCAGTACGGAACTTCGAACTGGGTCTCTATGGAGGTGGTGCGTATTTTACTGATTGGTATGATACGCGTGAGATACTCGTCGATGAGATTATTGAAAACGACGACATCGAAGACGAGTTCTTCCTCGTCGAGGGAGAGGAAAGAGGCGCCGGAATCGGCAACACGTGGTCGATGGGTGCCTGGGCAACGTATTACCTCAGTGAGTATGTCGGGCTCCGACTGCACTACGGGTACTCGCCCTCGGATTTCCCGCTTCCAGATGCCATTGACGAGTTCCTGGGCAACGACTTCGACAGCGATTACCCGCTCAATAACCACTTTTACGACCTCAACCTGGCGTTCCGGCCATGGCCGAGGCACGAAGGGTTTGCGGGCGGAACCTACTTTTACGTAGGTGGCGGCGGGCTGACGTCGAGCTTCACCGGAGACGGCTGCCAGGACGTGATCGAGGCCCTCGGCGCCTGCCTGGATTCCAATGCCGGCGCGGCGACGGTGGGACAGTTCTCCGCCGGCCTCGGCTTCGATATCTTCCGGATCACTGACGCGATCAGCCTCTTCGGCGAGCTCGGCGGGCACATCTACGACTCGCCCGTCCACGTCGGAGATGGCTGGGTCGACCCGATCTTCCTCGACGATCTCGAGGTGGGCGATAGGTTCTTCAGAGCCGAGGACAAGTGGGGATTCACCGGTCGATACGTGACCGGCCTGCGCTTCGGATTTGGCAACATGGTGCCGCCCGTCGTGCCGGTGCCGCCTCCGCCGCCTCCGCCCCCGCCCCCGCCGCCTCCGCCTGAGGAGCGCGCGATCGAGGTGTGCGTTGTGGAGGGCAACGCGTTGACGATGGTCGACGCCATGTACAGCCCGACGTCGAACGACACGACGGTGAACGGCGAGCCGTTCAGCGACGCCCATCCGTCGGCCGTGCCGACCTATGCTGCCGGAGCGCCTTGGTTCCTCCGCGGCGATTCGATCATGGTCAACGACACGGAGTACGTGAAATTCGGCGTCACGCGGGTCATCGAGCCGAGCCAGCTTGCCTGGGTCGGGACCCACATGGGCACCAGCGTGTTCGCCGAGGCGGGGACCACGACTCCCCAGGCGGTGGTGTACGTGCCGGTCATGCCGGGGTGCGAATTCCAGCCCTATCAGGAGCGCCAGGCCATCAGGCCGCGCGGCTAGACCGGTAGTTCGGGAGACGGTGGGTCTTTACCTCCACCGTCTCCAAGGAGCCCTCATCGAGCTCCTCTCAGGTAAGGTCGGGTCGTTTGCGGAAGCCGGGGTCCTCCCCCGGCTTCCACTTTTTTTTGCTGGTCGAGTCGACCGCGCGTCAACGTCGACAGCGCGCCAGTGCCCACACCACCACTGCGAACTGCCCCTCCAGGCGTGCGTCGCCCTCCTGGAAACCCCGCGGCACCACCCGCTCCGATGCTTGTTTGTATCCAGTTGTAGAACAATAACTTACAATCAATCTCAGGTTGTGTCTCCTACCTTCAGACTGGGATGTGGAATAGCCTCGTCCCATCGCAGGTACCAGTCAGCCCGTGACCGCAACCGGCGGCGGTTCGGCACCGATGATGTGGGAGAACGGCATGACCAGAACAACACGCGCCGGAACCATGCGAATGGGTACGGCATCGAACGGCCGACGATCGTGGGCCGCCCTCCGAAACCGCTCGATCGTAGTGGCGGTCGCATTCCATGCAGGGCTCTTGGCCTTTACCCCCGAGGCCGAGGTTGAATATTCGGACGGCGCCCGACCGGGGCGAGCGCCGCTGACGGGGCTGATCACGGTTCGCGCTCCGCACGCGACGGAGCCACCGGCGGAGGTTCCGCGACCCGCACTTCCGACAGTCGCCGAGATCGAGCTCGACCCGGCGTCCCTGCTGGCGGCACAGGAGCTCGCACTGATCGAAGATTCGCCGGTCATCTCGCTGCCCACCCCTCCGATTCGAACCGAGACGGACGAGTGGGCGACCTTCGAGAAGTTCGCGCCCTCGATGGTTCGGCCAGATATCAGCAATCGACGCGAGGTCGTGCGCTACCTCGAGCGGTTCTACACGCCGATCTTGAGGAGGACCGGCGCCACGGGCCAGGTCATCCTCGACTTCTGGATCGACGAGAAAGGAATGCCGCGCCGCGCCGCGATCGTCACCTCGAGCGGCCGCGAGGAGCTCGACGATCTTTCGATGAGCCTCAGCAAGTTGATCCGGTTCAGACCCGCGCTCCGCGCCGGCGAACCGATCCGGGTGCAGGTCCGGGTGCCGATTCATTTCAGGGCATCCATGGTCGAGTCTGCCGGCGCCTGGTGATCGGGCGTCATTCCCCCGAATCCGGGAATCCGCTGCCGGCACGGACGATCGGTTCGAGACCAACCCATGCCGCCACGGCAGCCCGGTCCGCAGGAACAGCGTAGATGACAGCATCCTCGCTCCCCGGCAGGCCTGGGTTCGTTACCAGGGTCCCCCCGAAGAGCTCGACAACCCGACGGCGACTCGCTTGGTGCAGGTACACGACGAGACCCCCGTCACCATGCCGACCCAGCAGGTCTCCGGCGGAGGGGTCGATTCGTCCAGTGAGCTCCCGGACCAGTTCCGGACTCGACGCGGGCGGAGGCAGGAAGAGCAAGCCGAAGAACGGATGCGCAACCCGGGCGAGCTGATTTCGTACGTGCCGCTGAACGACTTCCTCACCCACCGGTTCCTGATCGTTTGGGAGCTCAGCCTCCGGCAGCGGCCGCGCGACAAGCCGGGTATCCAACCGAACCGGACCGCCTTTCAGCCGCACCTGCTCGATCCGTTCGAGCGTCTCGTCAATCGAGCGAGCCCAGCCAACGAGGTCGTCCGCACCCGCTCTCAACGCTCGCGCACGAACCGGCTTCCACGCGATGTCGCGGGCTGACGCGAAGAGGAGCGGTCCCCGGTAGCCGAGCCGCCTGATCTCGCGGGAAGTCGCCACGGCGGGACTCGCCGCGGTCGGGTCCAATGTCAGGATCAGCACCGCGAACGCCCCTCCAATCGCGTGCTTGAGCGACGCGTTGCGACCGGCCAGTACCGTGACTCTGTATCGCTCCTCTAACCCGCGACGAAGTGCCGCGCTCGGTCCGGCTGTCGTCTCCAAGACCAGAATGCTTCGCCGGTACCTCGGATGGAGTTGGTGAATCCAGCGATTCGTCTCTCGTACCGAAACGACTCCCACCTCGGGAAGGATCGTGAAGCGGATCGGCCGGCGGCTGCTGGCCTCCTGTCGGATTTGGAGCATCGCCAGCTCCCGGGATTGGTCAGCCGGGGTCCGCAGCTGGAATACGCCGGCGGGCAGCTGCCCCGCCAGACGCAGAATCGTCCTGAGCATCCGGCCGACAGCCTCGTCGGGGACGGCAAGGAATGTGGTCGCGCCAGTTCTCGAGAGGACGTCCCCGAGTACGACCCCGCCCGACGTCATACTCTCCCCCGCGGCGACGAACGCCGCGGCGGAGTCGATCACGAAACGGCGCGGTTCCCGATTACCTTTCAGCAACGCAAGCTGGCTTACCAGCGCGTTCGCTTCGATCAGGTTCGGATAACCGACCGCAAAGTCGGTCTGATACTCCAGCACCGCGAGCTGCCCCCGCTCGACGGGTCCGCGTAAGTCATGCCCCAGGAACTCCGCCTGGTCGAGGAGATCCCGCGAATCGTCCGGAGTCAGGATGGCGCAAACTTCGCCCGCCTCCAGCCCCGCCGCAAGAAACTGGATCGCCACGGAAGTCTTGCCACTTCCCCGCCCGCCCGCAACGAGGTACTGGCGTCCCAGGAGAAGCCCTCCAAGCCGGTGGTCGAGCGCATCGATTCCGCTTGAGATCATCGGTCGCGAGAGTCGGATTGTCTCACTTGGTGGGCTCGACCCGTCGGGTATACAATTCGACTGGGGTGCGCCGCTTTGAACAAGGCTGCGGGGCGAATTGCTTCGACCTGCCGTATGGTTACGAGGCCATCGAATCGGGCGATCCAGCGACCCGGAAACCGTCTGCAAGGGAGTCAGGACGGCGGGCCGCTACCCCAAAGGGCCGGGCGGGTATCGTACGTCCGAGCAGGGAGCTGCTCTCTTCGTCACCGCACCACGATTGGGGCCTGCTTCGTACCTCCTCCGGTTACGGGCATGTGGTCGGCATCCGACCAGACGATCCTCAGGCTATGGTCCCCAGGTGATAGCTTGGCTACTGCCCAGGCGTAGCTTCCGTCGGCTTGCCGTCGAATGTCGCTCGGCCCCGGCATCCATTCCCGGCCATCGATCTCCGCGTGCAGGTGGAATCCTTTCGCTCCCCACCCCCCCGGTTGATTCGTCAGGGGAACGGGACTCGAGAACTGCAACCCGATGGGAGCGGGTACCGTGTCGCCGCGCGAGGGAGCGAGCAACTGGAGCTGAGGTGGCGCGCCATCGTTACTCAGCCCATCAGGAGGGCCTCCGAACAGGAGCAGCCAGACAGCCGCCAGGAACATTCCGATCCCTATGGCGCCGAGGACGCGGTCCGGAATGGTACGGCCAGTCGCCGTGCCACGGTCTTCGGCTTCCCCCGAGCGATCCTTGGTCATCCTAGGAATCAATCCCAGCGGCTCCCCGCCTACCGAGTTTTGCTACCACGACCTTGGCCCGTCCATGGGGACCCCGCGGACGAACCTTGGCGGGTTGAATCAGAGCCGGTCGAACAGAACATCTGGAGTGAACCGGGCCAGGAGGGCCGTCAGCGCGGTGAACGTGCCCGTTAGCATCATGACTCCGATCACGAGCAACAGCGCACCGCTGATGCGGCTGATCCACGGGAGCCACGGCCCGACGTGCTTCATGCTGCCGAGGAAACGCTGCAGGAGGAGCGCCGCCAGGAGGAAAGGAACGGCGAGACCCAGAGAATAAACGAAAAGCAGGCCGACGCCGTCACTCACAGATCCGCGGGTCGCGGCGATCGTCAGGATCCCGCCGAGAACGGGTCCAATGCAGGGAGTCCAGCCGGCTCCGAAGGTGACACCAACAAGCACCGTACCCAGATAACCCAGCGGCTTATTCCCTAAGTTGACCCGCCACTCGCGTGCCGCTCCGGGGACGCGAAGCACGCCCAGTAGGTAGAGACCGAAGACGATCAGGAGCGCACCACCAACGCGCTCCACCCACTGCGAGGCATAGTTGAACAGCGACCCCATGAACGTCACCGAGGCGCCCAGCACGACGAAGACGAGCGTGAAGCCGACGATGAAGAGGGAGCCGTGAAGGAGCACGGTCCGGCGTACGCGCCTCCGCTCGGTATCTTCGGCTGTCAGCTCATCGAGGCTCATCCCAGTGATGAACGTGACGTACGAAGGGATCAACGGCAGGACGCACGGCGACAGGAACGACAGAAGGCCCGCCGTAAAAGCGACGGCGAGGCCAAGACTCTGGGCTTCCATCAGTGGCGATTCTTGTTCCGAGGGTCAGCCGGGTTTCGGGTTGAAAGATAGCTTTGGCAACGCGCCATGACCACCCGCCGCGCCGATTCCTCCCCAGAGTACGCATCTAGAAGGCTGTTGAAAAACAGGCTGCGCGAAGGCCGAAGAGAAATCGTGCAGGTCAAGG
>WHSP01000057.1 GCA_009380025.1 Gemmatimonas sp.
CGGTGAAGGTCACGGAAGGCTACGACAAGTAACGTGAAGGACCGGCTTCGCCAGTTGGTGGACGCCCCCACACCGGACCCGGGGAAGGAGCGGACCGGGTGAGGGAGCCCGGCCCGCTTCACAAAGCAGCGAGAACCCCGCCAGCCCACCGGCGGGGTTCTCCTATTCTTGGAAACTTCTGGAGTCACTGGGCACGCCTTGTGCCCATTTCTGTGCCCATTTCGGCTCTAGCTAGACCCTTCAAAAACCTAGAGGTGCCGGGCGGATTCGAACCGCCGAATCGAGGTTTTGCAGACCTCTGCCTTACCACTTGGCTACGGCACCACAGAGCGGGCAACCGGGCTCGAACCGGCGACCTCAACCTTGGCAAGGTTGCGCTCTACCAACTGAGCTATGCCCGCAGCTCCGATCTTCTTGCGGCCCGCGTCGCCGTGACCACCCACTGATCCGACCGCCCTCCGAACGCGGAGCGTGCGGAGCCACCGAGCTATGCCCGCAGATTCGATCTCCTTGCGACCGCCGTCTCGTACTACCCCGACCGCGCCTGGACATTCCCCTTTTGAACAGCGGCGCGCGACCCGCGAACGGGCCGCGCGCACCCGATCGAGATCGCTCGAAAGGGATCCGAATTGTAGTCGTGTCGGCCGGGAAGGTCAAGTCGATGAGCGCCGGAATTGACAGCGCGCTTAGGTTCCGTGAACCTCGGGGGCCGGGGAAGCGGTCCATTCGGAAGAACGGGAGAAGGACGAGTATGAGGGGGCGATACGCGTTTTGCGCCTGGAGCGTCCTGGCGATAGCGGCGCAGCCAGTGGGGGCCCAGGAGAGGGACGCCGACGTACTTCGACCCGGCGAGGTTCGGCTGTCGGCGGGGGCGGAGATGTGGCACATCGACTCGCGCTTTGCCGAGAACGGCACGACGAGCCTGACGCCGGAGTTGGAGATCGAGCTCACTCCGTCCACGTTGGCCGGCTTCAACGCCATCGCGACCCTCCTGACGGGTTTCCTCGATGAGACGAACGACCTTCCCGAGGCGATGCCGGTCGATTCCTCGACCCTCACGGCCGGCACGCTGTCTCTCGACGCGGCCTTTTCCGTCCGCTACCTGCCGATTCAGCTCGGTGTTGGCATCCTTCCTCGGCTCGAAATCGGTGCTCAGCTCCCGGTCTACCGAACGGAGCGACTCTTCCGTGACTACTCCTTGTCGGGAGGCAACGTGGGGATCAATCCCGATTCCTTGGCGAACACGGAGCTATTGACTGGCATCTCTGAAGCCGGCGCCGCATTGGCCGGTGGGCCTCTGCTTCCAGTGACCGGAAGCCCGCTCGCCGTCGAGCTTCAGCAACGGGTGTTAGCGTTGACCGGTGACAGGCTACAGCTCCCGGATTCCGCGGTTACGGGCCCCGAGCTGCGAGAGCAGTTTCCGGTCCTCCCTCCTTCGCACAACCTTTCGCTCTGGCACCCCGGGGACCTGGAGGTTGGCGCTCGCCTGAGGATGCTCGACAATTTCGGCGCCGCTCCGTTTCCAGCGCTCGGAGAGGGGGGCGTGCACTACCGATTGACGGGATTCGGGGCAGTACGCTTTCCAACGGGAGTCCGCCCCCTGCCCGACTACAACATCGGCTCGCCGCCTCCTGCCGGCTTCGGAGGAGGTAGGGTCGGCGGCGTCGGGGACCTCTTCCTGGGGGAGCGGGTCTGGATCAGTGGCGGCGGATCACTCCAGACCTTGGGAGGCGCGGATATCGAGGTTTTCGTTCCGGGCGAGAACGGACCATACTCCGAGGGAAGTTCGATCGCCACGGTTCGGCGCGACCCGGGGAACGAAGCAAACCTGTGGATCCTGCCCCGTTTCCGGCTGGCGCCGACGATCTCGATCGGTGCGACGCTTCGGAGCGAACGCGTCTCCGATGGGTCGGATGAGTTTGCTGGTGTGGAAATGCCTCTGGAGGGAGGCAGCCGGCACTCCGCGGGCATCTTCTTCCGATACACAATGTTACCGATCCCCCCGGAGGGAGGGTTGAAGCTGGACGCCGCGGTGGGATACACCGGGGCGTTCGCCGGATCCGCTGGCGTGGACGCGCCGAGCACCGCCTACTTCCAGCTCACCCTGCGCAGGTTGTTCCGCCGGTCTACCCCTCAAGTCGAGTAGCGAGCTACCGGCGCCTGAAGATCGACGCCACTAGCGAGTCCACTTTTGGCGACTTGGAATACGTCGCCGTAATTGTGACAAGAGTTGCTTTTAGAGAGCCGGTTGCGCGGGGGGCTTCAGCGGCTCACCAGCCCGTCCCTTGTCGAGAAGCTCTCGCGCATGTCTTTGCGACGCTTCGCTCTCGGGATCCCCGCCCAGCATCCTCGCCACCTCGTCCACCCGGGCGATCTCATTCAGCGGGACAACCGACGTCGTCGTTCGGCCACCCGCGTCGTCCTTGGTCACCAGCAGATGGCGGTGCGCCCGCGAGGCGATCTGTGGAAGGTGCGTGATCGCCAGCACCTGCCGACTCTCGGCTACCTGCCGCATCTTGTCGCCGACCTGCAGAGCGACACGCCCACCGACCCCGGCGTCGACCTCGTCGAAGATCACGGTCGGCACGGCGTCCAGTCGCGCCAGGATGGTCTTGAGCGCCAGCATCACCCTCGACAGCTCGCCTCCTGACGCCACCGTCGCGAGCGGCTTGGGCTCGAAGCCCCGATTCAGGCTGACCCGGAACTCGATCTCCTCGGCCCCCGCAGCCGACATCTCTCGACTCGGCAGCAGGACCACCTCGAAGCGGCCGCCGTCCATCCCCAGTTCCGGCAGCACGGCACCAACCTCTCCTTCCAGGGAGCCAGCGGCGTTCCGTCGCTGCCGCGTGAGCTCCACGGCGAGCTCTTCCAATTGGCGCTGCGACTCGTCGCGTCGTCGAGTCAGTTCTCCCACCTCCCAAGCGGCGCCGTCGAGCAGCGACAGCTCCCCCCCTGCCTCCTCCAACGTTCGCACGACGTCGGTCAGCTCGGGCCCGTACTTCGTCCGGAGTCGATACAGGAGGTCCTGCCGACGACGCAGCTCTTCGAGCCGTACCGGGTCGTGCTCGACGACCTGGAGGTAGTCGTCCAGACGCGAACCGAGCTCCTCGAGCGCGTAATAGGCCGAGTCGTACAGCTCCTGTAGCTCGGCCTGCGACGCATCGATCCGAACCAGCTGCTCCAGCGGACGACGGACCGAAGTGAGCTGGTTCGATGCCGAGCCCTCCCCTGTGGCGAGCACCTCTGACAGGGAGGCCGCCAGCGACATCAGCTCTTCGGCGTGCGAAAGCCTCTGAACATCCGCCTCCAACCTCCCCTCTTCCTCCGGATCGACCGCCGCCGCCTCGATCTCGTCGACCTGAAACCGGAGCAGGTCCGCCCGCTGCATCGCATCGCGTCGCCGCTGCTCGAGCCTGGCGATCTCGGTGCGTAGAGAGGTCACCTGGCCGTGCTTCGCCGTCACCTGCCGGCGCAGCTCTTCGTGGCCGCCGAACGCATCGAGGATCGCCCGCTGCTCCTCCCGACGCAGCAGCGTCTGATGTTCGTGCTGGCCGTGAAGGCTGACCAGCAGACCACCCAATTCCCCGAGCAGGGAGGCGGTCGTCGGGGATCCGTTGATCCAGGCTCGATTCCGCCCCTCCAATGCTACTTCGCGCTTCAAGATCAAGGTTCCATCTGCGGCCTCGATCCCTCGCAACTCCATCCACTCGACGAGATCCGCTCGCCCGTCCACCTCGAAAACACCCTCGATCGATGCCCTATCCGAGCCGGCGCGCACCACATCCGTCGTCGCTCGTTCGCCGAGCAGCAACGAGAGCGCTCCGACCACGATCGACTTGCCGGCGCCGGTCTCGCCGGTCAACACGTTCAGACCCGGACCGAGCGGGACGGAAAGGTTGTCGATGAGCGCGAAGTTGCGGATCCTCAGCTCGGACAGCATGTGGGGAGGGTTCAGCCGGTTCGACCCGGGATTTCAGGAACGCTCGAGGAAGGTGCGGAGCAGTTCCTCCTGGCGATGGTACATCGGCGACTCGTCGCGCTCGTCGTCGGGGTGGTCCCAACCGAGGATGTGCAATGTCCCATGGACGACCAGCCGGAGAAGCTCCTCGCGCAATGGGATGCCGAGCTCCGCGGCCTGACGCTCCGCTTGCTCGACACCGACATAGACGTCACCGGCCTTCCGTTCCCCGATCTGATCGAGCGGAAAGGAGATCACGTCCGTCGGTTCCTCGTGAGATAGGTAGCGCTGATTCAACTGAGCGATGGACCGATCCGACATGAGGGCGATCGAGAGATCGATCTCGTCGACCTCTTCGCCACTCAGCGTCCACCGCGCCACGCTCGTCAGATCTTCGAGAAGCGCCGCATCGGTCCCGTCCGCCTCGGCGCCGACCTCGATCTGCCAGTCGGTCATCACCGCAAAGGCGGCGTCACCAGGATGCTACGACCCACCGGCCGCCACCGCATCCCTGGGGCGCGGTTCGGACGCAGCCTTCGCCACCGGGGCCGGCGCGGGCGGCGAGGCCGTCGGGTAGTCGACCCGGTGGTGGTACATCCCCGTCAGGACGTTGGTCAATGAGTCCTTGATCTGGTCGATCTCACGCAGCGTGAGCGGGCTTTGATCGAGTTGTCCTTCGGCGAGCTTCTGGCTCACCAGGCGGTCCACCATCTCGCGGATCCGAACCGGGTTCGGATCCTGGAGGACCCGCGCCGCGGACTCGACGGTGTCCGCCAACATCAGGATGGCCGTCTCCCTCGTCTGTGGCTTCGGCCCGGGGTACGCGAAATCCGCCGGGTTCAGCTGAGCGTCCGGGTCCAGCTCTCGAGCGCGGTTATAGAAGAAGGAGATCTGCTGCGTCCCGTGATGTTCTGGAATGAAACGCTTCACCGCCTCGGGAAGCTTGTCCTGTTCGGCAAGCTTCAGCCCCTCCATCACATGGCTGCGGATGATCGCCGCGCTCATCGAAGGCTTCAACTTGTCGTGCGGGTTCCGGCCCCGTGGCTGGTTCTCGATGAAGTACTGCGGCTTCACGAGCTTGCCGATGTCATGGTAGTACGTCCCGACCCGTGCGAGCAGTCCGTTCGCGTCGACCGCATTCGCCGCAGCCTCCGTCAAGTTCGCCACGGCGATCGTATGGGCGTAAGTGCCGGGCGCCTCGAGCGAAAGCCGTTTCAGCAACCGCGCGTTGAGATCCGACAGCTCGAGCAGTGTCTGGTCCGTCGTGATGCGCGTGAACGCCTCCAGGAGCGGAAGGAAGCCGATCGCGAGCAGGGAGGCCACGACCGCGTTCGTGATCCCCCACCCCATCGAGAGCCCCGTCTCCATCAAGCCGCGCTCTCGTAGCAATCCGATCGTCACGGCGGCCGCGACGTAGGCCACCGCCACGATCGAGACGAAGTGCCAGGTCTTCGTCCTCCGCCGCACGACCCTCACGCTGAACGCCGCGGCCGCCCCGCCGACCGCGATCGTGAATGAGGCTGTCACACCGAGAAACGGGGTCTGCCCACCGATCAGTACGGCGAGGACGAGGGCGAGCGTCAGCCCGAGCCGCCCATCCCAGAGGAACGCCACAATCAGGGCCGCGAAAGTCACGGGAATGAGCTCGACCGGTAGAGAGAACCGGGCGATGAGCGATGCTGTGGTCGCGACCGTCAACGTCAACGCCGTCAGCACGATGAGCCCTCGCAAATCCCGATAGAGGGATCGCCGGAAGAAGAAGACGAGGGCACCCAGGATGCCGAGGACCAGCGCATTGAAGAGAACGGCCCCAATGGCCCGCCCCGTACCGGACTCTTCCCCGTCCATCCCCCTTCCGAGCCTGGTAAGCTCGGCTTGGTATGCGCGGAGACGCTCCTCCTCGGCTTCGCCTATCTGCTCGTGCGCGCCGACGATTCGCTCCCCCTGGAGAACTCGGGTGCGCACCGGATCGACGGCAGCCCGTGCCCGTTCGCGCGTCGCTTCGGTTCTCTCTGCGTCGTAGATCAGGCTCGGCTCGAAGAAACGGATCATGATGAGCCGTTGCAGCTCGAGCGCGTCGGCGCCCTGTCCCCTGAGACGCTCCGCTGCGAGGCTGTAGAAGCGATCCGGCATCACCAACGAGTCGCGGGGCACGAGCCTCTCGGCGCCGGAGGGCATCGCCACCCGAATCGTCGAGACCCCCTGACTCAACGACGACGGGGCGACGCCAAGAGGGTAGAGCTCGCGGACCGCCCGTTCGATCGAGCGCTGGAGCGTGGTCCGGCGCTGCGGGTCGAGGATCAGATTGACCGAGTTGGTAGTCGGTGAGAGCCGGTTCCGCTCCATGAAGTTGCGGATCGAGGCGCCGTGTTCAGCGGGCGGCACGTCCACCAGAATGGAGTCGATCGAGGCGAAGAGCCCGCCGATCCCCAATAGCACTGAATCCGAAGCGGCCGGCTCCAGAACGTAAACCGGTGGTACACCGCTCGCGGCCTCCGTCTGCTCCCGCAGCAACTCGGCTGGTATCTTCGGGATGTCGAAAGCGACCTCGGCGATGACGTCCTGCGGGGCGACTACGCCGCGCTCGAAGACGGTTGCGTCGGGCGCTCGCGGCGCCGGGAAGAGCAGATAGACGCCCAGCGCCGTCAACAGGAGCAGCAGGACCCGCGCGCCGTGGTGCACAACGAACGAGAGCCAGCGGCGTTCGGGCTCTTCCTCGAGCGCGATCGCCGCCCTCCTCCATACTGACTGACCCTTACTGCCCCGATTGGCCATCGTGGTCCTCGCCCGGCTTTCCGTCTGCCGCTGCATACGCTCGGATGATGTCCTTCACCAGCCGATGCCGCAGAACGTCGGCAGGCTGCATGTAGACGAAAGCAATCCCCTCGATCCCCCTCAATACCCCCTCAATCTGGATCAGTCCCGAATCCTCCCGGCGCGGAAGATCGATCTGGGTCTTGTCGCCGGTGATCACGGCGTTCGAGTTCAGTCCGAGGCGGGTGAGGAACATCTTCATCTGCAGGCCAGTCGCATTCTGCGCCTCGTCCAGAATGACGAACGCATCGTGCAACGTACGGCCACGCATGTAGGCGAGCGGAGCAATCTCGATCGCCCGCGTTTCCAGCGCCTTTCGCATCCGCTCCACTGGCATCATGTCTTCCAGCGCATCGTACAGCGGACGCAGGTACGGATCTACCTTCTCTTGCAGGTCGCCCGGAAGGAAACCCAGGTTCTCGCCGGCCTCGACGGCCGGCCGCGCAAGGATGATTCGCTTGACCCGCTTCTTCTGGAGGGCGTCGACCGCCATTGCCACAGCCAGGTAGGTCTTCCCCGTCCCCGCTGGCCCAATGCCTACGACGATGTCGTTGTTCTCGATCGCCTCGAGGTACTCCCTCTGTCCTTCCGACTTCGCGGTGATGACCCGCCGCGAGCCCGACACCGCGATTCGAACGCCATCGGTGAGCCTCGTGAGGCCCCCTTCCGCGACGCCGTCCGTGTCGGCAAACCGGGCGATATCATGGGTGGAGAAGCCGACACCCATCCGGGCGAGGTCGACCATGTGCTGAGCGACGGGAACCACTCGCTCGATCTCGTCGAGCCCGCCCGACAACAGCAGCTGGTCGTCCCGGAGGACGACGCGGCAACCACACACCCGCGCCAGCTCCAGCAGGTTCGCGTCGTTGACGCCAGCTAGCAGCAGCGGGTCCGCCCCTTCCGCCGAGATTCGATGCTGTATCGTTCCGCTCTTGACTTCAGGCATCGCCCCCCCGACGCGGGAAGGCGGAACCGCCTATGTATCTATCGAATCGAATCAATTCGTTTCGTCGTCTCGCTTGCGAATATGGACTTCCCGCAGGTCCGCGTCGTCGACAGGAGCCGGAGCGCCCTCGAAGAGTGCGCGAGCCGCGGTGGTTTTCGGGAACGCGATCACGTCCCGAAGGCTCGCCGCGCCGGCCAGCAGCATGGCCAACCTGTCGAGCCCGAATGCAAAGCCGGCGTGCGGCGGCGCTCCGAATCGAAAGGCCTCGAGAAGAAAGCCGAACTTCTCTCGCGCTTCCTCCTCCGATAGGCCGAGCGAACGGAAGACGATTCGCTGAAGATCCTGATCATGGATCCGGACCGAGCCGCTCGCCAGCTCGTTCCCGTTGTACACCGCATCGTAGGCACGGGATCGCAGCCCAGTGGAGTACAACCGCCACGCCGCATCCCGAGAGCCCCTGAAATCGCCATCCGTCAGTTCCTTCAGCATCTCGATGTCCGCCTGGTGCGGGGCCGTGAACATGTGATGTGACGCGACCAGACGACCGTTGTCGGGGTCCCAATCGAACATCGGAAACTCGGTGACCCAGGCCCAGGCGTGTTCGTCTGCACGCACCAGGCCCATCCGGTCTGCGAGATGCCGTCGGAGCTCGTCCAGCGCCGCCTCACGGGGAGTCTCGCTCTCGGGCCATGGCGGAATCTGCTCTCCCGGTTCGCTCCCGGTGCGGAAGTATCCGACCACGGCGACGAACAGATCCCCCGCCACCGTCCCTGACTCTGCCTCGAAAGAACTCGCCACGTCACCCCCGAGCGCCTTCGCGAATGGTCCCGACCATCCGCTTTCAGTCTTCTTGACCCACAGTGTGCCGGGCGCCCCTCCTCGCTTCGCGACGAGCTGTAGCTCATCGATCTCTCTGCGCGACAGCTGTGCGCCGCCGGGTACACGAACCCCCCGGATACGCTGGTCCGAGCCGAGGGTTCCGGAGAAGATGCGAAAATCCGACCGTTGTAGCGTCTCTGTTACGTCGACGATCTCGAGCCCGTAACGCAGATCCGGCTTGTCCGTCCCGTAGCTTCGCAGCGCCTGATCGTAGGTGAGGCGAGGGAACGGCACCGGCAGATCCACCTCCAGGACGTCGCGCCAGAGCTGAGCGACCATGCCCTCGCCAATGCGGAAGACGTCCTCCTCATCGACGAAGGAGAGCTCGGCGTCGATCTGGGTGAACTCGGGCTGCCGGTCGGCTCGTAGGTCCTCGTCGCGCAGGCAACGGACGATCTGGTAATACCGGTCGTAACCGCTCACCATCAGGAGCTGCTTGTAGATTTGCGGAGACTGCGGGAGGGCGAAGAACTCGCCCGGGTGGACACGGCTGGGGACGAGATAGTCCCTCGCCCCTTCCGGTGTGCGGCGGGTGAGCATAGGGGTCTCGACCTCGACGAAGCCGTTCGCATCGAGGAACGAGCGAGCGCTCCGGGCGGCCGTGTGACGGAGCATCAGGTTGCGCTGGATCTCGGGCCGCCTGAGGTCGAGGTACCGGTAGCGAAGCCGAAGGTCCTCCATCGGGAGCTCCTCGTCCGGCGTGCGATACACCGGAATCGGCAGCGGATCGGCCCGCTGCAGCACCCGCAGCGATTCGGCGCGCAGCTCCACTTCACCCGTCGGCAGATCGGCGTTGATCTTCCCGCGCGGGCGGAGCTCGACCGTGCCCTCGACCTGAACCACGTCCTCCGGGCCCAGGCCGCGTGCCTCGCGAATCGCCTCGGCGGGTGCAGCCTCGGGATCGAAGGAAACCTGCAGCAATCCCGCTCGATCCCTCAAATCGAGAAAGACCAGACCACCCAAATCTCTTCGTCGGTGGACCCAGCCCACGAGGATCGCGCGGGTCCCCGCGTCCTCGGTCCGCAGTGATCCCACGAGACCCGTCCGGAACGAGGTGCGCAATACATCGGTCATGGAGAGCCTTCGAGAGCCGCTCGAGCCGCTCTATCGGACCGGTCGGCCCGTACGCGGAGGAGAAAGAGGTAGACGAGAATTCCGGCGACCGCCCCGAGAGCGTCGGCAATCCAGTCCGCGAGCTCCGCCGATCGACCAGGGACGAAGCGCTGGTGAACCTCGTCTGACAAGCCGTACAGCATGCCGACGACCAGCGCGAACCTTGCGGAGAGCCCGAACCGGGTCACACCATGGGCGAGAAGGAAGCCAAGCACGAGATACGCCCCGAAATGGGCAACCTTGTCCGCCCCGAACGGAAGGGCGACGCCGACCGACGGGCGGGAGCTCAGAAAAAAGAGAAAGGCAGCCCATCCGGCTGCCGGTCCCCATGCGCCGACCCATCGTGTCACGTCGCTTCGGCCTCGGCGATGATCGAGTAGAAATCTGCGGGTGTCGTGGCATCCATGAGGCGGATCCGGAACGAATCGCGCCGCAGAAGCCTCGAGATCCGGCTGAGTGCCTTGACGTGTTGACCCGCGGCGGACTCCGGGCCGACCAGGAGGAAGAAGAGCTTGACGGGCTTGCCGTCGAGCGCCTCGAAGTCCAGCCCCCCTGGCTTGACCCCTGCCACCAGAGCCAGATACGGGATCCCGGGCGTCTTGCCGTGTGGGATCGCAACGCCGCCACCGATCCCGGTGCTCAGCACCTCTTCGCGCTCGCGCACGGCACGGAGCACTTCCCCCTCATCCCGAACCGACGAATTCTGGGCCACTACTTCCACTAGCTCGGCCAGAATCTCATCTTTCGTGGTAGCAGCGAGCGGGATCTTGATCCGATCCGGCGATAGGAGTTCCGTAAGCTGCACGAGTTGTCGAGCCGGCGTGGGGGTGAGCGTCGCAAGCCACCGAGGTGTATAGCTTGCACAAGGTAACGAAAGGCTAGAGCGCCATCAAGCAGACCGAGCCCGACCCGAAAAATCAACTGTTTGGGGGCCCTCGGCACCCCGAGCCGACGCCCCGATAGCCCATCCGCCATGATCTCGATCGCGCAACATCCGGACCTTGTGGGGCTTCCGCCAAAGGAGGTCGAGTCGCATTTGCGCGAGCATTTCGAAGCTCGCGGTCAGCCAGGTTACCGGGTGGAACAGGTGCTGCACTGGATCTACGGTGGGCTCGCCACTTCCTTTGAGGAGATGACGAACCTCCCGCGGTCGGAGCGCGAGGCCCTCGCGGAAGAGTTCGAGCTCACCGTACTCGAGGCATCGCGCATCTCGCGATCGGCCGATGGAACGGCGAAGCACCTCTGGAGGCTCAGGGATGGCGAGTTGATCGAGTCCGTCCTGATTCCGGCTGGCAAGCGGTTGACGCTGTGCATTTCCTCGCAGGCGGGGTGCGCGATGGCGTGCACCTTCTGCGCGACGGGTTGGATGGGTTACGATCGGCAGCTAACCGCGGGTGAAATCGTGGCGCAATACCGGCAGTCACGGCGCTTCGCCGACGAGGGCGGATACGGCAAGATCACCAACATCGTGTTCATGGGGATGGGGGAGCCGCTGATGAACCCGAAGGCGGTCTTCCCGACCCTCGAGATCCTCAACCAGGGCTACGCGGTGGCTGCCCGGCGGATCACGATCTCGACCGTCGGCGTGGTCCCGGGAATCGAGAGGCTCGCTGAGCTCCCCGAGCAGTATCACCTCGCCGTTTCGCTGCACGCCCCCGACTCCGAACTTCGAGCGAGCCTGATCCCGCTCGAGCGGAAGTACCCGCTCCCACGCCTGCTGGAAGCGCTGCGCCGGTTCGACGCCGCCGGCGGCAAGCGGATCACCTTCGAGTACGTGATGATCGACGGTGTCAACGACTCGCTTGCCCTCGCCGACAGTCTGGCCGAGCTCGTCGCAGAGTTCAAGGCCTTCGTCAACCTGATCCCCTTCAACCCCATCCCGGCAACGGAATGGCAGCCGACCCCGCCGGATCGGCTGTCAGCGTTCGCCCGGCGCCTCGAACGAAGGGGAATCGCCGCCTTCGTCCGCACGCCGCGGGGCCGCGACATCGCCGCCGCCTGTGGACAGCTCAAGGCCGAGGCGACCGAAGGGCGGCGCCTCGTGCAACTCGGGGCTTCGGGGGAGAGCAGCTAGATGCGAGTTTGCTGGTGGCCCAACGGTCGTCATTCCCGCTTTCGCGGGTATGACGGTGGGGAGATGCGGGAATGATGGCGGTTGACTACTCCGGATCCCTCTCGTCCTCCCAATCCGACCCCAGAACCACAGTCGCCTCGAGGTAGAGGGTGGTATCTATGGCCACCTCGATCCGACCGATGCCGAGGGCAGCGGCGACCGCTCGAACGGCGGGGTCGTTGCCAGCGCGGTCGAGGATCGTCGTGGAGTCGCGCCGCTCTGAGTCGGCATTGCCGTAGTAGACGACGTCGAAGCCTTCCGCGCGAAGCCGCTCTGTGACGGAGCGAGCGAGGCCGTTGATTCCGGCGCCGTTCAGGACCTCCACGCGAATCCGGTCGTCGAGCCTGGGGATGCCTGGCGCGACGAGCACCTCGTAGTCCTCCAAGCGTCCGCTCGGATCGACGCCCCTGATCAGGGATCCCAAAAGGACGAGGACGGCAGCTACCGTCGCGCCGAAGCCGACGATCCTTAGCTTCATTGTCGCTCCTCCACAACCCCGGACCAGAACGCCGCTGTCTCGGGCCGAATCGGCTTGCGCTGTTCGATCAGGTGCTGGAGCCTCGACGCCAGTACCTCGAGCAGCACCGGGTCTATCTCCTGTGGCATCCGGTCACGAAGACTGGCACGCCACTCGACGGAGAATGGGCGGCCGGGCTCGAGGAAATCAGCGAGGTAGAGAGCCCGACCGAGACGATCGAGCCCCGGGTGTCCGATGGTGTGGTACCTCACCGCGTTCTGGACTCGCGGGTGGACGGCACCTTGAAGTCGGGCAGCGGCGGCGGGGCCGTGCAGGGTCGGGCCCGGCAGGTCCCGCTCTTCGGAGGTCACGTCGTGGACGAGCCGGCCAGGCTCTTCATCACGAAGAGCATCGTGTAGCCACCCGGCTGCTGCCCAGCGCAGAACTTCAACCTCCGGCAGTCGCAGGGTGCCAGCCCACTCCTCGAGAAGGGCGGCGACTCGGGCCATATGCTCCCTACGCTTCGGGGTGATACGACTCCAGGACGGGAGCTCTCCCCGGGCCGCGGCAAGCTCGACGGCCGTCAGCGCCTCGAGGCGCGCCTCAGTCGAACCCGCGCCGGACATACGGCTCCAGGATCGCCCGATTCCGGACCGACGTATTCGCAATATAGTTCCAGCCTTTCAACTCCACCCCGCTCCCGATCCAGCTGTCGATGATTCGGCAACCCGGTCCGACCACAGTCTCCTCGCCAACTGTACTCTGACCCTCGATCGCTACTCCGGGATAGATCATCGTATCCCTCCCGATCCGGACGTCGACGTCAACCATGACCGTCTCCGGGAGGAGAAAGGTGACGCCCGCAGTCATCAGGGACCGAACGAGGCCGTCACGGATACGACGGTGCGCCACTGCAAGATCTGCTCGCGTGTGAACCTGGAAGACACCGGGAGTTTCGTGCAGACGAGCGCTCGGCTCGACGCGATCCGCGGCCGTAGCGAAGGGCTGGTCGGCGTCGAGCAGGGCGCTGAATCCGGACCAGTCGGTGAGTGTCGCGACGACCTCCCCTTCCCGGCCTCCCAGCCACGCACCCTCCTCGGAGCCGAGAAGTCGTTCGAGGGGTTCCCCTTCGATACCCGCGCTCGCGTGCGTCACGACGATTCGAGTCTCCGGGAGCCCGAGGCCGCTGGGGTCCTCGCCCCGAACCGAATCCAGGTCGAGCGTCCGTACTCTGACCGAGAGATCCTGAAAGTGATCCCCGCCGAATTCGGGAGGGGTCACGACGAGGACCTCTTCCGGTGGACGTTCTTGGCCCAGAATCGAGTTGACCGAGTGCCAGATCAGCGGGCGGCCGGCCACCGGGTGAAGGAAGGATGGGATCCGCGAAACCATCGCGCCCCCATCCGGCTCGTTCGGAGCCACCACGACGGCATACCAGGGTTTCATGCGTAGGGACGAAACGGGCCGTTCGGCCGACGTCGTATCACCGTGGCCACATGCACGACATCCCTTCCTTTCACCGGCTTCGGCTGCGTCGTGAACATCCGTCAGAAGCCCGGGTCGGTCCCAAGGACGTGGTTGTCGATCAAGCGGGTATCACCGACGAACGCCGCGACCGCGCACACAGCCCCCTCCTCGACTCGATCGACCGGCGCGAGGCTTTCCGGATGCACCACTTCGCCGTACTCGACTGAGACTCCAGCACCGCCGGCCCGATGGAGCTCTCGCACGAAGTCCTGCGGATCCCGGTGGCCACCTGCGAATAACTGGGCACAGCTCCGGAGGGTGGCCGAGAGCCGAAGCGCCCGCTTCCGATCGGTGGCGGAGAGGTGCCGATTTCGAGAGCTCATGGCGAGCCCGTCGGCTTCCCGGACGATGGGTCCGGACTCGACGTCGACAGGAAAGTTCAGATCGGTCGCCATCCGGCGGATGAGCACGAGCTGTTGATAGTCCTTCTGGCCAAAGACCGCGACGTCCGGCGTGACGATCCCGAAGAGTTTGGCGACAACCGTGAGGACACCGGTGAAGTGGCCGGGTCGGCTCCGACCGCAGAGTCGATCCACGCCCCCGACTGGAACCACGTTCACGCCGGGTTCACCGTTCGGGTACATCTCGACGTCGGGTGGCGCGAAGACGAGATCGACCCCGGCGGCGGCGGCGACGTCGAGATCACGCTCCAGGTCGCGGGGGTAGCTCTCGTAGTCCTCGGCCGGGCCGAACTGCAGCGGGTTGACGAAGATGGAGAGCGCAATGCGATCGACGGACCTTCTTGCAACGTCGATGAGCGAGGTGTGGCCGGCGTGGAGCGATCCCATCGTGGGAACTAAGCCGATACGCCGCCCAGCCTTCCTCGTATGTTCCGACCAAAGACCCACTTCGGACCGCGACCGAACCAGGAGCATGGGGAGCCGGCTCGTCAGCCGAAGGTGTGCTCGGCAGTCGGATACTCTCCCTCGCGCACGGCCCGAACGTAGTCACGCACGGCGGATTCCGCCAAAGTGCCAAGGTCCGCGAAGCGACGCAGGAAGCGTGGTTCGAAATCGCGGTTGAGACCGAGCATGTCGTGGAGCACCAGGACCTGACCGTCACACCCCGCGCCCGCGCCGATCCCGATTGTGGGGATGCGGAGCTCCTGCGAGATCTCGCTGGCGAGGTCACCAGGAACAAGCTCGAGCACGATGCTGAATGCGCCGGCCGCCTCGAGCCGGAGAGCGTCTTCCAGCATCCGGGTCCGGCCCTCCACATCCCGCCCCTGCACCCGATTCCCGCCCAGCGCGTTCACCGATTGCGGTGTGAAACCCAGGTGACCCATCACCGGGATGCCCGCCTGGGTGAGGGACGCTACGGTTTCCGCTCTCTCCCGTGTACCACCCTCCACCTTCACGGCGTTCGCGCCGCTCTCCTTCAGCACGCGACCGGCGTTGCGCATCGCTTCCTCCACGGAAACCTGATAGCTGAGGAAGGGCATGTCCACGACGACGAGGGCTCGATTCACGCCTCGGCGAACGGCCCGAGCGTGATAGATCATGTCGTCGAGGGAGATCGGAAGGGTGGTGTCGAGGCCGAGGACGACGTGGGCGAGAGAATCACCGACGAGGATGACGTCGGTGCCCGCGTCGTCGACGAGTCGGGCGAAGAGGTAGTCGTAAGCGGTGAGGGCCGCGATTCGCTCGCCACGGGCCTTCATGTTCCGCAAACCCAGGACTGTGACCCTTCGCCCCTCACCCCGGTTCTGCGTGGACATCGGCTTGGATCGAAAACAGGCGAACCCGCTGCACCCCAGAGATTGCGGTCAGCGCCGCAACCCATGAAAACCCTTACCGGGTAACGGCTTGTTGACGGGTCGAAAAAGTAACTTCATGTTAAAACGGTGTCAAACTCCGTGACGTATGACCCGCTCCTGGTCCACTACCTGGCGAAGGAGCTGAGAGGCAGGCTCAGGAGCCGCGGTTGCGCCGCGGCTCCTTCCTTCGCGCCCGACCTCTCCGTAACCCTCCCTCTGGACGCGGCGGAGCAGCTCCGAGTCGACCTGCATCCGACCCGCGGATGGTTCCGGGTGCTATCGGCGCCTCATCAGGCGGCAACTTTCGGTCCCGAGGCGGTCTGCGCCGACGTCACCGCGCCGGCCGACGAGCGGCTGCTTCGCATAAATCTCTTCG
Organism: Gemmatimonas sp.; assembly: GCA_009380025.1. Taxonomy (GTDB): domain Bacteria; phylum Gemmatimonadota; class Gemmatimonadetes; order Longimicrobiales; family Longimicrobiaceae; genus WHSP01. The sequence continues at coordinate 15,940 of WHSP01000057.1, forward strand.
AAGAGGGCCGGTTCAGCGATCAGGCGAGAACTCTCGTCTTCGAGCTCCACACCAATCAATGGAATGCGATCCTCCTGGGAAACGACGATCGGATAGTGACCGTGCTTCGGCCCAGGCGTGCGGGACTGCGCCTCCTTCGTCCCGGAGAGCGATATTTCGCTCCCGAAGGGAAATCCAGGTTTGGGGCATCAGACGTCGATCCGGAAGTGGCCCTGCGACAGTGGATCGATACGCTCGAGCCCCTCGGCTCCTTGGATCGCCGAAGGGCCTTACTGACAGGGTTTGCCTGGACCGGCGCTCTCAGCGTCGACTGGATCCTGGGCGAACAGCCGAGCGACCTCGAAGCTTCCTTCCGACGATGGTGGTGGCTCCGAAGCCGGCCGTCCGACGATCCTGCGGTTCTGACGATGGACGGTCACCGTCAGCCCTATCCGCTACGACTCGCCGGGATCGAAGCAGCGCCCGCCGCGACCCTGCTCGACGCCATGGCGGAGTTGGCGGACGAGGGCTCGCCGGCGCGGCAGCCGGATCGCCGCATGGAGGCGGCCCTTGGCCTGGCGGAGGAACGCCGTTCTGCAGCGACGCGGAAGCTCGAGCGGCTGAGGACGGAGCTCGGCAACGCCGGCGAGGCCGACCGGCTGCAGGCAATCGGCGATCTCCTCCTAGCAAAGCTCCATACCGTCCCGCGCGGAGCGTCGGCGGTCGAGCTCGGGGATTGGTCCGGAGAGACGGTTCACATCGAGCTCGACCCGCGTCAGAGCCCGGCGGAGAACGCAACACGCTACTACACCGAAGCCGGGCGTAGGCGTCGTGCCGAACAGCGGCTGCCCGCGCTGCTGAGTGAAGCCCAGGAAGAGCTGGAGCGCTGGACGGAAGTCCCGGAAGCGATCAGCAGCGGCGGTGCAGTTCCGGATTGGCTGGGCGAGCAACTCGATCGCCGGGCCGAGCGAAGCGCCATGACCAATGACGAGGCGGCTACCCTGCCCTTCCGGACGTATCGAACGTCGGGCGGATTGGAGGTCCGCGTCGGCCGGAGCGCTCGGGACAACGATCGGCTCACGTTCCACGCCTCGTCGCCGAACGACGTCTGGTTGCACGCCCGGTCCGTACCAGGCTCACACGTCATCCTCCGCTGGCCCGACCCCGACGGGGCGCCCCCCGCCCGCGACCTGACCGAAGCCGCTCAGATCGCCGCGGTTTACAGCCGCGCCCGCACTTCTGGCACCGTTCCCGTCGACTGGACCCGACGGAAGTACGTCCGCAAGCCCCGGGGAGCCGCCCCCGGAGCCGTAGTACCGCAACGCGTCAAGACGATCTTCGTCGAACCGGACGAGGGGGCGGTCGACGCCCTTCGAGAGAAGGAATAGACGAGACCTGCCTTTACAGACCCTGAGACCTGACCTGGAGCTACTACCGTACCTCCCTGGGAGCGCGGGGCGTCCCGCCCGCAACCTCGTCGCGGTGGGGGCGGCGGTCCATGGGGCGAATGGCAATCGCACTTCCGATTGCCATATCACGGCCGATAGCCGGTACCTGGACGTCGTCACTATCGCATTGATGGTGAACGAACCAGGGGTTACCATTCGAGTCACGGTACCGCGCTCGAGCATGCGGTGACAGGCGGCAAACGAACCTGGAAAGGCGACTCGAATGAAGAGAATCATGCCGTTTCTCTTGGCAGCTCTCTGGAACCTGCCGGCCGCCGCCCAGGAGCCTGTGCCGGGCCAGGCTTCCATCAGCACGGCGGTCGCTGCAAATCGTGTGGCTGGGAATGATACGGTCGTGGTAACTCCACTCGATTCTGTCAGGGCTTCCGCTTCCTCAGCGGAACGAGCGCTCGCGGGCGCTATAACCGGCGGCGTTTCAGGGGCCGTGCTTGCAGGACAGGATGCCTCCTGCGCACCTGATTCCTCGGTCGCTGAATCTTCCGTGTTCGGCGCCTTCTCGGGCGCCGTTCGGGGCCTACTCGGATTTGACGACTTGGAGCGTGTGCCGCTTAGGAGTAGTGAACCCGGCCTCCCAGGACCCTTTCCGTTCGACGGCGAGGAATGCGACCAGACCGTCGGAGAAGCGCCCTAGAGCGCTGGTGGAGGATCCCATGGATCGCACCGAAACCCTGCTGACCGCGGACGACCTGCTGTCTCATCCGGATGACGGGAATCGCCACGAGCTGGTCAACGGGGAGCTTCTTACTATGGCACCCACTGGCTCCGAGCATGGCGCGATCGTAGTGCGCGTAACGGCGCAGGTATTCTCGTATGTCGAGCGCAATGGGCTTGGCGTCACGTTGACGGGAGAGCCAGGATTCAAGATCGCTTCGGACCCCGACACCGTGCGAGCTCCCGACCTGGCCTTCGTGCGCCGGGAGAACGTCCCGGAAGCGGGTATCCCGACCGGCTACTGGCCCGGTGCCCCGAATCTGGCCGCCGAGGTGGTATCGCCGAGCGACACATACGAACAGGTGGACGCGAAAGTGGCGACCTGGCTCGACGCGGGGACCGAAGTGGTATGGGTCCTCAACCCGCGGCGGCGCACCATTGCCATCCACACTGGCTCGGCGCAGGTAAGGGTCCTCGCCGCCACCGACGAACTGGATGGCGGCACAGTCTTGCCCGGCTTTACCTGCCCCGTAGGCGGACTCTTCCCCTGATCTACCTCGTGGACGTCTGTTGATTGGCCGACAGACTCACCTTGCCGATCGCCGTCCGTAGATCCCTGACCAACCGACCCGCCCGAAGCGCTCCCCCCTCGGCCAATGCGTTCACGACGGCGCTGCCCACGATCACACCGTCGGCCACCCCGGCAACTTCCGAAGCCTGGTCGGGAGTCGATATGCCGAAGCCGACGGCCACCGGGACCGCCGATGCCTGGCGTAACGCTCGAACCTCCGGGGCCAGCCCGTGAGCAAGGTCGCGCCGGGCGCCGGTTACTCCCGTTCGGGAGATATAGTAGACGAACCCCTGCGAGCGGGCGGCGATGCGCTTAGCCCGATCGGGCGTGGTGGTTGGGGCGATGAGGCGAACGAAGTCGAGGGGGCTCCGCTCGATCCGCTCTTCGAGCCGTGGATCGGCGCCGAGTGGCAGATCCGTCAGGAGCAAGCCGGCCGCTCCTGCGCCGACGGCGACATCCAGAAACCGCTCCACCCCGTAGTCGAGCATCGGGTTGAGATATGTGAACAGGACCACGGGGGTGGACCTGAGCGTTGTGAACTCGCGGAGCAGGTCGAGGGTCCAGGCGAGGTCGACTCCCCTCTCGATCGCCCGGAATGAGGAGGCCTGGATCGCAGGCCCGTCGGCCAGGGGGTCGCTGAAGGGGACGCCGAGCTCCAGCACATCCGCCCCCGCGTCGGACAGCGCCAGGAGCGCGTCCAACCCGGCGTCGGGGCTCGGGAAGCCGGCGGTTGTGTAGACGACGAGCGCCGCGCGGGCCTCCGCCTCAGCCGCGGCGAAAGTATCCCGAATCGTCTCTCGTTTCTCAGACATCTTTCCCTCTCCAACCCGTTCTGATTCGTAGCCCACTCAGATCGCCCCTTCCCGTTCGGCAACCTGCGCCACATCTTTGTCGCCGCGTCCGCTCAAGCAGAGTAGCACCGGTCCCTCTCCCCTCCAGCGTTCCCCTTCTCGAAGCAGAAACGCGATCGCGTGGGCACTCTCGAGCGCCGGGATGATCCCCTCGAGCCGCGCGAGCCGGTGGAACGCCGCCAGCGCCTCCTCATCGGTGGCGTAGGTGTAGGTCGCGCGGCCGGTTTCCTTCAAGTGCGAGTGCTCGGGGCCCACTCCGGGGTAGTCCAGACCTGCGGAGATAGAGTGGGCTGGAGCGACCTGCCCGTGCTCGTCCTGGAGCAGGAAGGAAAGGGAGCCGTGCAGCACGCCTGGTCGACCTGCCGTCAGGGTCGCCGCGTGGTGGCCGGTCTCCAGCCCCTCGCCGGCCGCCTCCACCCCTACGAGCTCGACCTCAGCATCCTCCAGGAACGAATGGAACGTGCCGATGGCGTTGGACCCGCCGCCGACACAGGCGACGACCGCGCAGGGCAGGCGGCCCGTGATCGCCAGGCACTGTGCGCGAGCCTCACGGCCGATCACCGACTGGAAGTCTCGAACCATCCTCGGGTAAGGGTGAGGGCCAACGACCGACCCGATGATGTAGTGCGTATCGGTAACGTTCGTCACCCAGTCCCGAATCGCTTCGTTCGTGGCGTCCTTGAGGGTGCGTGTGCCGGAACCCACGGGCCGCACCTCGGCGCCCAACAGCTTCATGCGATAGACGTTCAGTGCCTGCCGCCGAACGTCTTCCTCGCCCATGTACACCACGCAACGCAGGCCGAACAGGGCGCAGACCGTCGCCGTCGCGACCCCGTGCTGCCCGGCCCCCGTCTCGGCGATGATCCGTTCCTTCCCCATGCGACGAGCGAGCAGCACCTGGCCAAGGGTGTTGTTGATCTTGTGAGCGCCGGTGTGGTTCAGATCCTCCCGTTTGAGGTAGAGGTCGACGCCGCCCGCCGCCTCGCCGAGCCGCGCAGCCCGGTAGAGAGGAGTTGGCCGACCCACGTAGTCGCGCCACAACGACTCCAGCTCGTCCCAGAACGTCGCCTCCGACGCCGCGGCGTCATAGACCTCCACCAGTTCGTCAAGGGCGGCAATCAGTGTCTCCGGGACGAACCGCCCGCCGAACGGACCAAACCGCTCGCCGTCCGCCAGTGCTTCCATACCGACCATCACAAGACTTCCTTTCGAATCGCCCCGCGGCCAGCGGCAGCCACGAAACTCCGGATCAGTTGGTTGCTCTTGATACCTGGCGCGCTCTCGACCCCGCTGCTGACGTCGACGATATCCGGGCCCAGCAGCGCGATCAGCTCGCTCACGTTCTCCGGCCGCAGGCCGCCGGCCGCGATCAGCCGGATCGAAGGGTCGAACCGCTCGCGATGCTCGGCGACCTCCTGCCAGGGGAACCGGGACCCGGTGCCACCCCGCGCGGCCTCGGACCAGCCGTCCAGGAGCATGCCCTGCACTACATTTCCATAGTGCCTCGCCCCGTGGATGACGTCCTGCGCGGTCCGCACGCGTATCACCTTCCACACCTCGACCCCCGTGTTACGCCCAATCGCTTCCGCCACTTCCGGCCCTTCGTCACCATGGAGCTGGACGACGTCGAGGCCGACGCGATCGACCAGGGCGGCGACGCGATCCGGTCGCTCGTCCACGAACACCCCGCAACGGACGAGGGACGTGCCGGCGAACACCTTGCGAGACCTCGCCTCATCGATGCTCCGCGGCCCGCCCGGCGCGAGGATGACCCCTCCATACGTCGCTCCCGCCCTCTCGGCCGCGGCGGCATCCTCCGGGCGGGTCAGCCCGCAGATCTTCACCTCTGGCATGGCTCGGCGCTTCTGCCCACAACCGACCCTGTCTTCATTTTGGTTTTGCCATCGTACGGTCAGTGCCCCTCGCGGAGGAATCCTTTGCGTGCCCTGTCAGCTCGGCTGGGGCGCGCTCCAGATCGGCCTGCCGCATCAGCGACTCCCCCACCAAAATCGCGTCTACTCCGACCGCACCCAGGCGCCGCACATCTTCCGCGGTTCGGATACCGCTCTCCGCCACGAGCGTCACGTCGGGATCGACCTCGGGGGCAAGCCCGAGCGACAGGCCCAGGTCCGTCCGGAACGTGCTCAGGTCGCGATTGTTGATGCCGATCAAGTCGGCGTTGATCGCGAGTGCCCGATCCAGCTCACGCCGATCATGGACTTCCACCAGCACAGCCATTCCGAGATCCGCCGCCAGTCGGTGAAAATCGGCGAGCCGAAGGTCGTCCAAGATCCTCACGATGAGCAGGATCGCGTCGGCCCCTGCTGCTCGGGCCTCCCACACCTGCACTTCATCGAGAACGAAGTCCTTCCGCAGGATCGGAAGGTCCACCGCCCCTCGGACCCGTCGGAACGCCTCCAGACTGCCACCGAAGAACTCTTCGTCCGTCAGTACCGAGAGCGCGGCGGCTCCGCCGGCCTGGTACTGCTTCGCCACCTCCACCGGGCTCACGTCCGCCCGGATCCAACCCGCCGACGGCGAGCGCCTCTTGATCTCCGCCAACAATTTCACCTCCACCGGAGACCGGAGCGCCGCAGCGAACGGGTACCCCATCGGCGCCGCCTCGGCAGCGGCGCGCAACACCGCCGCTCTCGGGCGAAGCCCCTCCACCTCTCGAGCCTTCGCCTCCACGATCCGACCCAACCGGTCGTCCACTTTCCGAGCGTTCAGCACCGTATCGTTCTTCCTTGCCTTTCGGCTTCACTTCGGGTAGATTCCGCTTCGGTCTCTATTCGGCCCACCCCGAACGGCTCATGCCCATGTCCTTGACGAAGCGTCAACGCGAGATCCTGGACTACGTCGAAAGCTTCCTCGACACCTATGGCTACTCCCCGAGCTTCGAGGAAATCGCCACCTTCTTCGGCTACTCGTCGCTCGCGACCGTCCACGAACACTTGAGCAATCTGGAGAAAAAGGGATTCCTGCGGAAGAACTACAACAAGAGCCGATCGCTGGAGCTCGTGCCCTCCGAAGGTACCCTTGCCGTCGATCTCCCCCTGCTCGGCTCGGTCGCTGCCGGCCTGCCGATCGAAGCGATCGAAGAACAGGAGACGGTCTCGGTCCCTCACGACATGCTCCGGTCGGGCGACAACTACGTCCTGCGGGTCCGCGGGAGCTCGATGGTCGACGAGCAGATCCGCGACGGGGACTTCATCGTCGTCAACTCGCGCCAGACGGCGGAGAACGGTGAGATGGTCGTCGCGCTGGTACACGGAGACTCTGCGACCGTCAAGAAATTCTACCGGGAGCGCGGCGGGCGAATCCGTCTCCAGCCAGCGAACACAGCGATGGAACCGATGTACTTCGACGAAAACGAGGTGATGATCCAGGGAATCGTGGTGGCCGTGATCCGTCGGTATTGAAGACCATCAACTGTGGCTGGGTCGGAGCCGGGGGTCACTCCCCTGCCCCACTCCAGAGTCTCAGAGGGCCCACAGGACCAGCACAGAGGACGTCGTGTGAGGTCGAGATCAGAGATCCATCATTTCCGGCTGTCCATTGTCGGCAAGTCATCATTTTATATGTAGTGTCTCTGCGCTCTCCGTGTCTCTGCGGTGAACCCCCGGAGACAGGGCGGCGGCGCCGCATAGAGACCCTCACGCGGAGTTGATCACGAAATGAACCCTTGCAAGAGCGCGGTTTTCCTGGTCGGGCGGATCGACAAGAGCGGAAAGCGGATCGTCTTCGTGAACGAGTTGGCGAAGGCGCCGTTCCCCGGGCCGTGGGACGTTCACGCGGTGTACACGGTCATCGAGTAGACGCCGAGCGGAGACGTTCCAGTTGCTCCCATCCGGCGCCGGAGTCGAGCCCCTGCTCTGCGACCTCAACGCCTTGGCGTAGGTCTGATACCCGGTCGGCCACGACGAGAGCAGCCGCCGCGTTGAGGAGGACGGCCGAACGCGCGGCTCCACCTCTTCTGCCACGGAGCACCTCGGCGATGACCGCGGCGTTCTCCGACGGCTCGCCACCCGCGAGCTCGGCCTGGTCGAACCTATCCCATCCGAGCTCCCTTCGCGGATCGAAGGTGAAGCTGCGAGCGGCTCCGTCTGCAACCTGAACGATGTGGGTGACTCCGATCGGGCTCAGCTCGTCGAGTCCAGGCTCTCCATGCACCACGAGCGCCCTTTCGTGGCCGAGGGTGAGGAGGGCGCCCGAGACCAGCGGCAAGAGTGCCGGATCCAGGACACCCACGACCTGGCGACGCGCCCCGGCCGGGTTGGTGAGTGGACCGAGGAGGTTCATGATGGTGACCATCCCGAGCTCCCGACGCACGGGGCCGACATGCCGCATCGCCGGGTGATGGTTGGGGGCGAACAGGAAGACGATTCCCACTTCTTCGAGCACTCTCGCCTGTCGCGCAGGCTTCAAATCCAAACGCACACCGAGAGCCTCCAGCACATCGGCGCTCCCACAGCGCGAAGTGAAGCTGCGGTTGCCGTGCTTGGCGACCTTCACGCCGAGCCCTGAGGCGAGCAATGCGGCCGCCGTGGAGATATTGAAGGTGATCATCGAGCCGCCGCCCGTTCCACAAGTGTCCACGACGTCAGCGCCGGGCGGCACGGCTATCGGCACCATAGCTCGCCGCAGCGCGCGAACTCCCCCCGCAACCTCCTCGGGAACCGCGCCCCGCACCCGAATCGCGACGAGCAACGCCGCGATCTGAACGTGGGTAGCCCTCCCCTGCATGAGCTGATCGAACGCATCCTCCGCCTCTTCGATCGTGAGGGGCCGCTCGGCGGCTGCCTTGATCAGGTCCTTCAGAGGCATGCGTAGGTCCAGGGTGGTCATGGCAAACCGAATCGGGTCGTGGAACGGCTTTGACGGTGTTGAGGTCAGCGGAACCCCAGGGCGGGGATCCGAGACTTCGCTACCTCGGGTCGGGTGGTGGACCGGATCGATCCCGCCAACGTAGATGGCTCTGGAACGAGTGTCAA
>WHSP01000058.1 GCA_009380025.1 Gemmatimonas sp.
TGCACGATTTCTCTTCGGCCTTCGCGCAGCCTGTTTTTCAACAGCCTTCTAGCCGCAGTTCTCCCTACTCGACGCGGCTGATGGCTCGCGTGGTGCAGAGTCGAAGCAAATTATCATCCTGCTGGAGCTTCCGTTCCAGAATGTAGAGCCAAGCTCATCGGCAGTCGGAAGGACCCGGTCGGCAAACCCAGGTCATCGATCTGTCAGGTGTACGCGACGCTCGGAACACAGGCTTCTTATGTTTCGATGCCCGGGGTCTAGCCCACGGATCGGCGGGAGTCGTTGGGTCACCCATACTAATGCGTCCGGTCAACTCGGACCGATATTCGACTTTAGTCCAATTCCGAGATTGCATTTCGAGGCATAGGTTGGCAATGTGGATCATCCCCCGTGGAGAGAACCGTCGTTCGAAGGTCGAAGCACGAGCAGTGGCACTTCCCGAAGCGGAGGAGAACCCCATGCGGGACTCGGAATCGGGCGCTGGGCAGAAGGTGTACGTCGTGGACGACGACCCCTCGGTATGTGTGGCGTTGAAGCGGCTCCTCACCACGGCCGGATACGACGTTACGACGTATTCGTCGGCCGGGGAGTTTCTGGACAACTGGCCCAATGACGGTCCAGCCTGCCTGGTCCTGGACCTGCGGCTGCCCGGGGTCGACGGGATGGAGCTGCACCGCCGGCTGAGAGCGAGTGACACGGTCATCTCCGTGATCTTCATGACCGGCTACGGAGACGTCCCGACGAGCGTCGAGGCCATGAAATCGGGTGCCTTCGACTTTCTGCAGAAGCCCGTAGCCGCTGAACAGCTTCTGGAAGCTCTTTCGGCTGCGCTGGATGAGGCGGTCCAGCAGCATGTGGAGTATGAGCAGCTTCGCCATCTTGCCCGCCGGTACGAAACGCTGACCCCGCGCGAGCGCGAGGTCATGGACCTCATGCTCACCGGGCGGAGAAACAAACAAATCGCCCGGGAACTCGGCATTACGGAGAAGACCGTCAAGGTGCATCGTGCACGGGTCATGGCGAAGATGGGTGCACGACGGCTCGCGCCCCTGGTTCAATTCGCCAATCGGCTAGGGATCGGCGCCGCTGCCGACGACCAACTGGTTCTCGATACAGTCGAAGGCAGCACGGATGGCTACGGACGCGGTCGGTCAGTGTTGGACCTGCCACGCATCGGCTAGAAGGCCTTCGATAAATCGCGTCGGCCCACCCACCCGAAAGCGCCAGCCTGCAAGGCTGCCAGCCGACTGCACGGATCGAGCCGTCGGGTGACGATGACACCGTCCGCGCTCCCTCTGCCTGCTGGCTCGATTCACAGGGGCGGTCGAATTCAACAACTCAGCAGGCGTCGAACCCGACCGGTCGAGTCCCGCTCATCTCTCTTCCGAACGGGTTGAATCCACTGGCAGCCGAACCAGGAAGCGTGCTCCCGCCTGCGAGCCATTCTCGGCCCAGATCTCCCCGCCATGATTCTCCACGATCGACCGCGCGATGGTCAATCCGAGTCCCGTTCCGTTCGACTTCGTCGTCACGAACGGGTCGAAAACGTCATCGCCTGAGCCGGTGGGGATTCCGGGCCCGAAATCCCGGACCTCGAAGAGCACGCCGTCCGGAGGGTCGTTGCGGACGCCCAGGACGAGACGCAGTGCGTCGGCCCGCAATGTCTCCATCGCTTCGATTCCATTGACCGCGAGGCAGATCAGAACTTGAGTCAGCTGGACCCGATCGACCCGAACCCGGGGAAGATCGGGATCGGCCTCGCAATCGAGGTCCACGTTTCGGATGAGCAGGTCATTCGAGAGGAGGCGCCGCACGTCCTCGAGAAGCTCGTGGGGTGAGATTGGAACGGCGTTCACCGGTCCCCTCCGAAGCATCCGCCAGAGGGACTGCATGACATCGTTCGCCCTTCGCACCTCCGCCGCGATGTCGGTCAAGATCGGAGCCGCCTGAGCCGGTTCCGGTGGCTCCATCTCGAGGAGGCGCCGGGCCGCGAGCGAGTTCGCGCAGATCGCCGTCAACGGCTGTCGGAGCTCGTGGAACAGCGAAGCGGTCAGCGTGCCGATCGTCGCGACCCGGGCCAGATGCGCTAGCTCTGCGTGACTCTTCAGCGCCCGCAATTCGGCGGTCTTTCGTGCAGATACATCCAGATGGTGAATGACCGCACCTCCGCCTGGCCTCCGCAGTCGCTCCACTCGTAGATCGAACCAGCGCTCGCTCGACTTGCCCCACCTATACTCCATCCAGAACGAGGCAGCCTTCCCCTCGAGAACAGCCTTCAAACCCCGAAGCACACGCTTCGCATCTTCGTCGCCACTCTCGACCGCCTGCTTCGTCGCCGCCAGGTAGTTCGCTCCCACGCCGATCAACCGTACGTCGGTCACGCCATTGATCTGGCCCTGTTCGATCCACCGGTCGTTGTGCATGACAATCGTTCCGTTGGCGGACACGACGACGAGAAGGCCGGCAATCGAATCGAGAACTTCCTGGGTGGCCAGGCTGGAGGGCACGGGTGTACCGCTGGGCCGGGTCCATGCCGCCTCGAGTTCGTGGGGCAAATTCATCGTTGTCGAGGGCTCTGCGGGGAAAGGTCTACAGGTTCGGCGGGCGGAGTTGCTGAGGGTCTCCGGCGCAGACCAAGAATGCGGGACGGGGTGGGGATTTGGAATTGGCCCAAGGTCCAACGCGGGTCGGCCCGGCGTGGAGATTCCCTTCGGAGCGGGCTGTTCAAACGCTCCCAGGCCGATCAGATCTGCGGGCCATCGTGCGGCGTCGCCGGCTCGCCCTGAGCGGAGGGAAGGCGGCGGCAAGGATGCCCTTTCCGCAGGCGAGAACGGCCAGAGCGAGGCCCAGGCTCACGACGACCCCGACGGTCAAAGCCCGCCAAGCGACGAAGATCGAGGTCATGCCCGGCGTAGCGGCGACCCCAGTGGCGGCAAAGGCGTATTCGACGGCTCCGGCACCGGCGGGCGTCGGAACGAGTATCTGCCCGAAAGTGACTGCGAATGCGAGGGCCGACAACTCCGGAGGCCGCAGGTTCGGTGGGAGGGACAGGGCGAGGAGAGGTAGCAAGGAGAGCCGAGCGATGACGCTGATCACGGCGAGTGGAAGGCTGGCGGCGATCCCTTTCCAGAAGTTGGGATCCTGCTTCAATCGTCGCGGCAGACGCCGAAGTTGGGCCGTGCTCCTGCGGAAGCGAGCGCGCAGCCAGGGGAAGGCGATCAGGATCGCTCCCAGGACGGCCGCAGCGGCGACGGCAAGTACGGCGCTTGGCAACGACCAGAAGGCCCCGGGTCCAGGAAGCGTCGGGGCCACCTGGGTAGCGAGGAACACGCCAACAAGACCAACGATTGCCTGGTAGGTCAGGAGCTCGAGTGCCAGTGCCCCGAGGCCGAGAGAAAGCGGTACCCGATACCGATGCAGCACCGCGAGGCGTGCCGGCGTGCCGCCCACCCGAAACGGCGTCAGCACGGAGGCCGCATCCCCGAACGCGGTGGCGATACATGCGCCCGCCGTTCGAAGATCCGCGCCGACGGCCTTGAGCAGGGCTATCAGGCGCAGAGACCTCGCCCCGAGATCTACGAGGATGAGAACGCCCCCAATCAACACCGCCTGTCCCACGCTGAGCATTCGGTCTTCTCCGGCGCATCGGCCGGCCAGGGACCGGCGGAGGCGATCTTGGCTGGGCGATACTGGTTCGGTACGGAGGAGAGCCGAGGAGCTCTCGGCTTCAAATCCACCCTTCGGTTCTGCCCAACGAGTGGGGTCAGGACCAATCGACCTGAGTGAACGATAAGTATATGTAATTACAATGCCTTAAGGCCATTGGACCTTGGACGTTGGAGACCGGTCGATCCGTTCGGTCCGAAGTGTCAGCGCCCGCTCGGTCACGAGTCGTCACGTTTTCAGCAAGCCCTCCAATGGCTCTTCTAAAGCAATGAATGGCAACAATGTACAATCGAAAGGCCGAAACTCCGGGCTATGCTATCCACCGGGCACGGCAGGCGGATCCATTCTGTCGGCGACGGATGAACAAGAGATCGAAGCGTGCGGCCCCGATCGTAAGGTCCAGTCGCCGATACGGAGCAACTGCGGCAGGCCGGAAAGGCGGCCGTGGGAGACGGGAAGGAGGCAGAACGTGTCAGGTGAGCGGCATCTCGTCGACCAGGACGGCACCGTGGTTCGTGCCTACCTCGCTCTCCGGGAACAGGGGGGTGCCAACGGGCGCTACGGCCCTTCGGCCGAATGCCAGAGCCTCATCTTCGAGACGTGTGGCGGCGCCTGGCTCGGTTCCATCGTCGTTTCCGCGCCCGACCCGATCCACGACTTCAGCGATCAGGACCTTCGGGTGTTATTGCAGTTCGTTCGCTATCTGGAGTTGCACGAGAGGTAGGGAAGCGGTTGGCCATCAGTCACAGGTCTGCATGCAGGAGGAGGCCCGCGGTCCTTGGGCAACCGCACCGCGCGCTATCACGTACCGTGCTGATCGCGGCGTTGGCAGCCGTGGCGTGCCAACCAGAAACAGTGATCCCCGACCCCCCCTCGACCGGAGTCTCCGCCGGTAGCCCCAAGCGAATAAGCGAGCGAGGTATGGAGCGCATTCGCTCCCACGAGGACTTCGTAGCCGAGCCGTACGATGACGGCGCTGGCAACGAGACCATCGGCTATGGCCACAGGATCATGGAGGACGAGGCCTACGCTGGCGGGATGACGGAAGCGGAGGCGCAGGAACTGTTCGCGGCCGATGTCGAACGAGTCGTGAATCCATCGCTCGACAAGGTCGAGAGGGACCTCGACCCGCACCAGATAGACGCGCTCGGTAGCTTCATCTTCAACGTTGGGCCAAGGGCCTTCGAGCGCTTCGTGCTGCCATCCATCAACGCGGGCGATCACGATGGAGCCACGGACGAGATGCTGGAGTACGTGCGAGGCAAAGACCAGGATACGGGCGAGAAGGTGACGCTGCGGGGGCTGGTTCGCCGGCGGAAGGAAGAGGTGGATCTATACTACGGTCGGCGGGCTCAATTGCGATCAGAAGTCGCCAGAGGGCTAGCATCGGCGTGGAAGTCGTTCTTCGCAGCGAACGGGCGCATCAACTATGAACATCGAGTGGCGAGTACTCCTGACCGTGATGCTCTTTGGCGTCATCGTCGTCGGATGCTCGGACGAGCCGGTCGAATCCGTCCAGAGCTCTGCTGCTGAACCAATCGAAGATCAAGACGCCGATATCGTGACCACGTTGGAGATGCGGCAGGCTCTTACCCGGGACTACGAGCAGTCGCTCCACAACCTTCGGCTCCTGAATGACCAGATCGATAGCGCCTTCAGTGATACTGTTGTCACGCGCCTTCGGTCGGTTCGGCAGCAGTGGTCGGAGTTCCGAAGTGAACAATGCGAGGCATTGAAATTCATGTTCGAAGATGGCACGTACGGTCCTGTCGCTGAGCTCTATTGCCTCCTTGATATCACTCGCGCTCATCGGGCATTTCTCAGGTCCCAATTGGACTTCGCCCTTCCTCGCCCGGCAGAGACGATTGAAACATCTCAATGATCGCATCGATACGATCTGAATCCTGCTGATCGACCTCACCGGTGAGTCACGGCAGCCGATCGGTCATAGGTAGTCGGCGGCACTCGACATCCAGCGATTAGGCATTTGGTCCAATGCCGGCGGTGTCGGACCGGGGGTAACTTCTCGGTGGAGCAGGCGCCCGCCGGGTTCGCCTCACTGATTCCCACCTTCGGAGGTCGCACGACATGGAACTCGATCTTTTCCCGGGAAGCTACGAATTGATCGATGCGGTCATCCTGGAGTGCGATGGTCGGGAAGAGTGTCCGGTTCCGGTTACGCGGTTGGAGGATCGCATCCAGTGGAGCCGAAACGAGCTCGAGTGTGCGATCAACCTGCTCACCCGCGACGGACTCCTGAGCTGGGCGGACGGAACGCACGCCGCCGATCGTGGCTCGGTGAGGATCACGCCAATCGGCCTCGACCTGGTCGCCAGTCGATAGTACCGACTCCCGCCTGGATGCCGGGGTAGCTCCCGCCTATTGCGGCGAGGATACGCCTGACGTCGGCCGCGTTTCGACGGGCACTTCGGCCTGGGCGTGGGCGGTCTGAATGGGGATCGTGGCGTGGAACGTGGTACCGTGGCCGGGCTCGCTCTCGACCCAGATCCGTCCGCCATGAGCCTCGACGACGCCGCGAGCAATCGACAACCCCAGCCCGATCCCCCGCCGGTCGCCCGGTCGGCCCTGCCAGAACTTCGTGAATACCTTGTCCATTTCCTCGGCCGGGATCCCTGGCCCGGAATCGCTGATGCTCACAGTCGCTTCCGTCTCGTCTGCCTTCGCGTACAACCTTACATTCCCACCTGGCTCCGTGAACTTGATCGCGTTGCCGAGCAGGTTGGACAGGACCCGCAGATACTGCTGGAAGTCGACCCAGACGCTGGGAGGGTTGGGCTCAATGTCACAGAGTAGCACGATTTCCCCCGCCTGTGCCATTGGCCGTAGAATCTCACACGCCGTTTCAGCCAGCTGATGGAAGCTGTGCCAGCCGGAGACGAGGGAGAAGTTGCCCGACTCGATGCTGGCGCTGTCGAGAAGATCGTCGAGCAACTGCCTCATCTGGTCTGCCGCCCGCTTGATTGGGTCGAGCCAACGTCGGCTATCGTTGCGACGGTCCGGTTCGAGGTCCCGGGCGAGCGTCACAGCGGAGAGGATCGAGTGTAGCGGATTCTTCAGATCGTGGGAAACGAAGCGAAGAAGCTCCTCGCGGTCGAGCAAGGCCCCCTTTGCGGTCTCGTAGAGGCGGCAGTTCTCGACGGCCAGGCCGGTTCGATGGGCGAGCTCCCGGGCTCGGATCAGGTCCACTGCCTGAAACCGTCTTCGGGGATCCGAGAGTGCGAGGGCGAACAGGCCGATGGTTCGTTCCCGGATGACGATGGGGATCAGCAAGAGCGAATGGATCTGATCCACCGGCGAGGTCGATCCCGAATTGGAACCGTCGGGACGGCCTCCGTTACCATTGACCGGTAAGATGACGCACTCCTGTTGGCCGAGGACGGTTGGGAACGGATCGTAGTCGGACTCGGGTGCGAGCTTCTTGAGGAGGTCGGCGACCGATGCCTCCTGTTCCGATTTCAGCTCGGCCGAGCAGGCTGCCGGCTGGAGAACTCCGCCATCCTCGATCAAGTCGATTCGGCATAGATCGGCCATGTAGGGAACGCACTCCTGCACGATCGCCTGGACGGCTTCATCCACGACCAGCGTAGACTCCAGCACCGCGCTGGCGTTGGAAAGGAATCGGTGCGCCTCCTCGGCTTCCCTCCACTGCGAGACGTCTAGCATCCAGCCGATGACCCGAATCGCCTCTCCCCGCATGCCCCTGACCACGTATGCGCGATCGAGGATGCTCGCGTAGGTTTCGTCGCCCCGGAGAAAGCGATACTCCGCCGTCCACGCTCCGGTCAGCCCCTGGATCGCTGCGTGCATGCTCCGGATTACGCGGTCCCGATCTTCCGGGTGGATCCGCTGCACGTGCCAGTCGATCGAGTGGCGCATCTCCTCCGGCGTGTACCGGAAAACACGTGGCCCGCCGTTGTTCCACTCCAGGGAATCGTCTGCCAGGTCCCACACCCACAGAACATCCCGGGTGGCCTCCTCCACGAAGCGCAGCAGCTCCTGGCTCCCTCGGAGGGCGCGCTCCGTACGTCGATACTCGGTAATGTCCGTCAGGTAGGCGCGAATCTCGTACAGGCGTCCCTCATCGTCGAGGGAGCCCTTGACGGTCGCGAGCACCTCGGTCGGCTCGCCGTCCAGCCGCTGAACAGCGAAGATCTCCGTATCCAATCCCTCGCCTCGCTGCAGCCGTTGCAGGATGCCGTCGAAGCTTCCCACCGCCCGTTCCAACTGGATCAGCTTCTCGCCACGAGCATCGTCCGCTGAATCGAAGCCGAAGAGCCGAGCGAACGCGGGATTGCAGCGAAGGATCCTGCCGTCCGCCGTAGCGATCACGCTCGCATCCGGTTCCTCGTCGAAGAAACGAAACAGCCGGCCGAGATCCTCCGGGGTTTCCGTCAGTTGACTCTTCCCTCCAGTGCTGGATCTCGATGCGCCGGTCCGTAGGCGTGACGCGGCCGCTGTGACACCCCGAAGTAGCCTGCGCTCGGCCCGCGTCCACATCCGTGCCTCGCGATCGACCACGCAAACCATCGCTCGAACATCCGGTTCGCACGCCAGACCGGTACCCAGCATGCTCCGGATTCCGACGTCACGGAGGACCTGCGCCGTCTCGCTATCGTGCCGGAGGGCATCCCGGATCACGAGTCCACCTTCCAGTCGACGACCTCGCGTGAGACACCCACTCGTTGGGATCCTTACCCCAGCCTCGAGCGGAGACTCCCCTCCAACCGCCTCGACCACGGCTTCGACTTCGTCCTCCCTCAGGACGATGGCCCCGCTCGCATTCAGGAGATGACCGATGAGTGCCAACACGTCCGACGGTACCGCGCACCCATCGGCCCCGCCGTGGCCCGAGGCGCTTTCGTTCTGTCGTTCGACCCTCGTGTCGGTCATGGCACAACACCGCCCCTTGTTCGCAATCGCATGTTTCACCTAGAACTATGTGGCCTCCTGTCCGCTCTCGTATTGCACGTTCTTGAGCAATCGCCGTTGCTGCCAAGCTCCGTACGGCCCGTCCGGAACGGCTGCCTCGATCCGACCCACTCCCGGTGACGATGCGCGGGCACGGTACTGCCAACGTCCAATTCAGCCAGGCGGTGGACAACGTTACCATCGACAAGGGAAAATGCGGCGGAGAGAGCTATCTTCCGGTCGATCGTAATCGTCCGGACTTCAATTGCTAAAGGGTCAGTACGCACCTCGCCTAATGTTTCAAGTGCCAGGGGCGGTCCCTCGCTGCCGGGGCAGCTGTCGACCGCTCCGTGTTGGGAAGTGGGAGGTCCAGTATGAACTGCCGATCCGGGAAGTGGTACGCATTCGACTCGACGGCAGAGGTGGAGAACGAGTCAGTCGCGGCCAACTGGGACGCCGACGCTCACCACTCGCCGCCAGAGCTCCAGGCTCTCGTCAGGGAATTCCTACTGGCAACTCGATGGGCGAGCGACGAGGAAGTTTTACGAATCGCCGGGATCCACGCTGCCATCCTCCGCAAATGGCGCTTGGGGCTCGTCCGGCGCCTGCAGAAAAGCCAGCAGGAGCGTCTCACCAGCTACCTGCTCGACGCGCAACGCTGACGCCCGAGCGCGGTCCCGCAACGCGGTTGTCTGTCGGAGGAATCCGATGCTGAAGGGACGTGGACGCCGGTCAGGCGAGGTTGCCGCTCGTCCCCAAACCGAGCGCCATCTGAACCAGCTGCGCCAACGACCGCGCACCCATCTTCTTCATCACGCGCGAGCGGTGCACCTTGACCGTCTTCTCGGCGATACCGAGCTCCATGGCAACCTGCTTGTTCAGCCGCCCGGCGACGATGCCATCATAGACTTCACGTTCTCTCGGCGTCAGCCTCGAGTACCGCCGCTCCAGTTCCGCGGTGATCTGAACCTCGGCTCGCGTCGCCGAGCTCCGCTCGATCGCACGTCCGAGCGCCTCGAACAACGCCTCCTCATCAACCGGCTTCTCCAGAAAATCGACCGCGCCCAGCTTCATCGCCCTGACGCTGGTCGGAATGTCCGCGTAGCCGGAAAGGAACACGATCGGAAGGGGAGTTCCACGGTCGAGCAGCGTCTCCTGAAGCTCCAACCCCCCGACTCCGGGAAGCTGAAGATCCAGTATTACGCAATGAGCCGTCCCCAGCGCTTCGCTGTCGAGGAGCTCCTCGGCCGACGAGCATGTCTCGACTCCATATCCCAGTCCCGAGATCAACCGGCTGAGCGCCTGTCGCACAGAGGCATCGTCCTCCACCAGGAGAACCGTACGATCGTCAATCTTCATCGCTTACCCCCAGCTCGAGCCGTTACGGGCTCCAACCCCTACTCCGGGCGCGACCAAACGCGCTCCAGCCCCTCGCCTGCGTCACTTCGGCTCAGGGCAGAAACTCGTTAGCCACAGATGCTTTACGCACCGGGGTCGGGGTTCATCCCACAACATCGATTGTCGTTCTACCTTCGATCGGCAACGCGGAGCGTCCACCTGACCGCCCAATATCCGACGAGTAGCATCAAAACTAGGAGCCCGTCTGAGAAACGTCGGACACGCTCCTAGAGCTGTCGCACTAGTCTCTCCTATTGAATGACAGTGCAGGGAAAGGCGTCGTATGACCCGAAAGGAGCGTCCACACCCTGCCATCAACAGTACAAGCAAGAATCGCCCCATTCCGTAACCATCCTGCCCGGAACGACCTATCTCGGAGCAATTGTACGACGGTCGAGGCTGCGCTGTCAAAGCCCTTTCGATTCATTCGTGTCACGAAACGTCTACAAGGGCGTTCGTGCTTTTGGAGAGGGCAAACGTCAGCCTATCGAAGGCGGTATCCCGGAACGGGTTGGAGATGATCAGGGACGGGTTGGAGCTATGACCTGCCCGGGGGATCCAAAGGTCGCAGGCGGGTTGGCTATGAGGAATTGCTCCAGATCGACCATGGGTTTCTGGGATTCCTTGATGCTTCCCTTGAGGGGTCGATCGATGTCGATCACCAGCAACAGTGCAAGCGTGAGAAGCAGGAACAGGGATCCCGATACGATGCGAGTCCAGATTCCGGTGCTCATGTAGCCGAGGACGGCAGAGGCAACGCAGAGGAAAAAGATCAGGACGACGAAGACCGAGGTGGGAACCTTGGCCTCGCGACCCGCCTTGCGGGCCGCGTCCAGATCAACGATCTCGTTGATGGAGCCGACGAACTGGGCGGCGAAGGACGGGGGCTCGATCGTGGGGAAGGCCACAACGGTCTCGCGCCACAGCTCGACGAGCATGCTGTCGCTCGCGACGAGTTCCTGAGAATTGCCATACGGACCGCCCAACTCCACCCGGTTCTTCGCGTAGTCGATAAGAAGCTGGCTGATACCCTGCCGGTAGGGTTCGTCGAGGAGTTGAGCCCTCAAGTAGGCGGTACTGATCGCGTTGGCCTCGTCGAGCACGAGCAATCGCCTGTTCTCGAAACGATCGACCGCGAGGGAGAAAGTGAAGCCCAGAAGTAGAGCGAGGAGCCCGAGGACGGCGGCGATGATCTGGCCTTCGCGCCCGTCCAGCTCCCCCGAATTCGCGGCCAGACGTATGTGGATTCGGCGCGCGGCTATCCCGATCAGATAGGCGACGGCGAGTCCGACCAGCAGGACGACGACAACCGCTCCAAGGGGCGAATTTTCGAAGAGTGTGACGAGCCTTTCGTGTACCACCGATGCGCCCCCCTACCTTCCCGAAGCTTCGCCGTTGACCTTCTTGACTGCGTCAAGGCGACGCATTCCACCCCCCCCGATCCTACTGGACTACGACCGAGTGAACTCCCGGAGGGGGAAACACTCGACTCTCATCATCCGAACGATCGACTCGGGCCCTCCGCCTACGCTATTGGCTCTTGGGTCGACTCCTGGACCTTTCCTCGCGTTCCTCCGCGCCTCCGGGTGAGACCCCTTGACAGATGCGTGTTACAACAACTACCATTCGCTATGACTTCGTGTGCGCGAGAGGAAGATCAACCGAGCCGCCCGTTCATCTGCCTGGAGCAGGAAGCTTTCCTGAAGCTGGGTCGGACCTGGGCCGTCCTGGAACATGCGTTCTCCGAGGGTCTGAAGGAGCACGGGATCACGCCAACGCAGTACAACGTCCTGAGGATCCTGCGCGAGGTGGGCGAGAGGGGGCTCTGCCGCGGCGAAGTCACGCAGCGGATGATCGCCAAGGTCCCGGACGCGACCCGATTGCTCGACCGCCTCGAAGTCGCGGGGCTGATCGAAAGGGAGCGGGCCAGTGCGGACCGCCGCTTCGTCACGACGCGGATCACCACCGAGGGACTGCAGGTGCTCGCGGAGCTGGACGGTCCGGTGGAAGCGCTGCACCGCGAGCATTTCGGCAAGTTGGGGGAGAACGATCTCCGACGTCTGATCGACTTGCTCGGCAGGGTCCGAACGACGCTATAAGGGGGTCTTCCGCGGGAAAATATATGTTATCACACTAATCGGTATCACATAGGTTGGGCTGCGGATTGGGGGGGACGGCAGGACGGGTGACGGATCACTTACACGAACAAGGGGTGGATGATGAGCACGACCGCAGGAGCAGCGTCGCGTGGCGGTGAGCAGGGAATCAGAGGTGGAGTTGTGAGATCGAGTCAGGGGGCGTCGGCCCGGGCATTCCAGGCTGATGCGGGGCTGGCCTTCCTTCGCGTGATCGCGGGGATCATCTTTATCGCGCACGGAGGCCAGAAGTTGTTTTCGTTCACCATCCCGGGCGTGGTCGAGGGGTTAGCCGCTGCGGGTGTTCCGGTTCCGGGGCTTACTGCTCCGGCCGTAACCCTACTCGAGTTGTTCGGTGGGATCGCTCTGTTGGCAGGCGTGTTCACACGGATCGCCTCGACAGGGCTCGCGGTGGTGATGCTGGGGGCGATTGTCATGGTGCACTTGCCGAGCGGCTTTTTCGCGCCGGACGGGATAGAGTACCCGCTGGCTCTGTTTGGAACCATGGTGGCGTTTGCGCTCACCGGGGCGGGGAGGTATTCGGTGGACGGTCTGTTCGCGGGACGTCGATCCGCGGGATGAGGGGAGTCACCTGCACGCCGGCGAGGCGGAGGCGTTCTATCACGTCGGCCTGGGGCTGGACAAGACGGTCTGGAGCTATCCCGGAGCGCTCTTCCTGTCGGCCGGCGACTATCACCACCATGTTGGCGTGAACATCTGGGCGGCGGGCGCGACGGCCCCGGGCGAGGGCGACGCGAGGCTGCTCGACTGGGAGATCGTGCTGCCCACCGGTGCTGATGTCTTCGCGGCGTTGGATAGCCTAGAAGCCACCGGCTATCGGGTCGTGCGGGGGACGGACAGCGGATCGACGCGCGATCCGTGGGGAACCGTCGTCCGGCTCGGCGGCGTAGCGTGGAAACCGTTCTCGAGCAGAGGGAGCTGAACCGAGCCCGACGGGGACGGCCGTTCCGTTCTCGGCGTTCGGCCATTTGAAAAGCTCTCGAGAGAGGAACAGGAGGCGGTCACCGTCGAGGCGCAGCAGGTGCTCACCTTCGTCGGTGGGGAGGCAGGCTCCGAGGTACGCTTCGAGCCGGCTGTGGGAAATGGCGTCCGCGGAACCGGCACCGTGTAGCACCCGGGTAAGCGCCCAGATCGCGCGCTCGCGCACTCTGTCATCTTCGTCCCGCACCGCGTTCATCAACTGCGTCGCCACCCGCGCATCTCCGATCGTCCCCAGGGCCCAGGCCGAACGCTCCCGCACCGCGGCATACGGATCCGAGTCGAGGGCGGCCACGAGCGCTTCGACTCCGGTCGGGATCCCGATCATCCCCAGCGCCCACGCCGCCTGCTCTCGAACTTCGACGGCCTCGTCCCGCATGGCATGTACGAGTACATCGACTCCGTTCGGGGATCGGATCATTCCGAGCGCCCATGCGGCCCGCTCACGCACTCCCGCGTCGGGGTCGCCGAGCAACGGCCGCAGGTGAACCACCCCGTCGATGCTCTCGACCCTGCCGAAGGCCCACGCGACCTGCCCCCGAACCAGGGGGCTGACGTCGCCAGCGCCATCCGCCAACGCCGCAAGCGAGCGCGCGTCTCCGATCATGCCGATCGCCCAGGTCGCCCGCTCTCGCACCATCGCGTTTTCGTCCGACAGAAGCGCCCACTCCAATGCCGGCAGGACGCTCGCATCCTCGATGAGCCCGAGGGCGAGCGCCGCATTCGCCCGCCCGATCGGGCTTCCCTTAGCCAGGACCCTCGCCAATGGAGCCAAAACGTCCGCACCCGCGGACTCCAGCGTAATCGCCGCCTCGCGCCCTGGCGAGCTCCCTTCCATCAGCGACCCCCACGGCTCTTCGACCCCTCGGCAGGCCCAGCCATCGACCGGCGTTCTATCCGAAAGCAGCTCCAGCAACTGCTGTGTCCCTTTGCGCACCGCCGGAGTTCCCATCCGACCGAGCTCGCACGCTGCGCGAGCGCGATCCTCCGCCTCGGGTGCCTGGAGCCGTTCGATGAAAACGCTCGCGTCCTGTGCGATCGCCTCTCCGGAATACCCCGCCAAGGCCACCGCGGCATACGCGATCGCAGAGTGAACCGCCGCGCGCG
Organism: Gemmatimonas sp.; assembly: GCA_009380025.1. Classification (GTDB taxonomy): domain Bacteria; phylum Gemmatimonadota; class Gemmatimonadetes; order Longimicrobiales; family Longimicrobiaceae; genus WHSP01. The sequence continues at coordinate 14,235 of WHSP01000058.1, forward strand.
ACGCCACGGGGGTCCGTCTCCTTTCCCTTGCCCTCATCATCCGCTTCATCGGGACCCCTTTCTGGGATTCGGGTTCAGGCGAGCTGTGTAGATCCAACAAGGGGCGGCGGCCCACAGCGTCGTTGCTGGTTTTCTAGCACGTTGCTAAAATTGTAGCATCCACTTCCGGACTCGTCAACCGTCGTGATGAGGCGGGCTATACGTTCGGTGGAACAACCCGCCGATGTGAGGTGCGCAACGCCGCGGTCTGGAATACGATGTTTCTTGACAAGACCTCGTATCTTGCTGTACGCTACGCTCAGCCCGCGAGACTCAGTCGGAAGATTCGCCGAAGCTCTCGGACGGACAGGGAGGGTCGTCGGAACCTGCCGAAATCCAAACGGCTCTGACCTCGATCTCCGGCGGGGTTCTACCGCGCACGAGGTTTGGAGGATACGAGCCGAGCGGACCTCGAGCGCCGCGTGACCCCACAAGTAGACCCGGCGAGATGGCAGCCGGAGACCTTTCCAAGCAGCCCGGGGCCCGCGTCCAGCGCATAAGTCACCACTGAAGAACGAGCCACGGTGCGAGAGGTGGTCGACCACTCTCCGAATGAGAGGCTGCTTGTGCGTCACGCAGAACACCGTTCGCCCAGCTAACGCTTTTCGTTTGGCGCCGTGCGAACGCCTGAGGTGCCACTTGCTTCGTACAGGCGCATCCGCGCCGGTCACCTTTTAAGCAGGAGGTGTGTGCCCGCCCCTACCTTGCGTCGCCGGCTGATCGACTAGGCTCCTAGCCGGACTGTACAGCATTCACGTCGTGGAATCCGGACTTTCCCATCCCCCCCTACGCCGGAGGCATGACCGTGCCAGGCATTCAATGTTCGAAATTCACTCTGGTAGCCGCTGGACTCGTGGCGGTGCTAGGGACCACGTCCGTGGCGGCGCAGACCGGGACGGTGACCGGTCGCGTGACGGATGCGCAATCCCTACAGCCGCTGGGTGCAGCGCAGGTCTCGATCAGCGATCTTGGAATCGGGGCGCTGACACAGCTCAATGGCCGTTTCATCCTGATCAACGTGCCGGCCGGGACACACACCGTGAGCGTCCAGCGGATCGGGTATGGTTCTGCCGAAGCGACGGTGACAGTCACGGCGGACGAATCGGTCAGTCAGGATTTGGCAATCACGGAGGAGGCGCTCGCGCTCGACGAGGTGATCGTCACGGGGACACCGGGGGGGACGCGGCGGCGGGCGATTGGAAACGCGGTGACGCGGCTCGACGCAGCCGAGGTTGTGGAGGCGAGGCCGATCCAGACGATGCAGGACATTCTCCAGGGCCGGAGCCCGGGCGTGGCCTTCGGGCGCAGCAGCGGAAACGTGGGCGAGGGGTCGTTCATGCGAATCCGCGGGGTGTCCAGCTTTGAGTTAGGAGCGCAACCGCTGATCTATGTGGACGGAATTCGCATGGACAACAGCATCGAGCTGGGACCCAGCACACCCAACCTGATGCAGACCTCGGGCGCCAGTGCTCTCGACGATCTCAACCCAAACGACATCGAGACCATTGAGATCATCAAGGGGCCCGCCGCGGCGACGCTGTACGGTACGGAGGCGTCGGCCGGGGTAATACAGATCATTACCAAGAAGGGCCAGGCCGGTGCCCCGCAGTTCGAGCTCGGCGTTACTCAGGGGAGCGCCTTCTACATGGATCCTGCCGGGATGATCGGGGACCAATGGACATGCGCTAGTAGGCTTCCGTGTCCAGAGTCGGACCTGATCCGATTCAACATACTGGAAGCGGCCGAAGCGCGGGGTGAGAAACCGCTGGGCACCGGGTACAACCAGTCCTACGCGCTCAGCGTCCGGGGTGGGAGCGACATCGTGAACTACTTCGTCTCCACCGATTGGAACGATCAGACCGGGGTGGTCGACTACAACTGGAGCAAGCGCTTCAGCGGTCGGGCGAATCTCGGCATCCTGATGAGCGACGAGATCAACCTGAATGTTTCGCTGGGCTATATTAGCGGCGATACCCGTTTCGCTTCGGGGTCGCTGGAGGGCGGTGGGTTCTGGCCCCACCTGATGTGGGCGTCTGGTCGCGACATGGATGGCGAACAGCGCGGCTACGTCTCAGTCCGACCGGAGGAATTCGCGACCGTCGAAACGACGCGGGACAACACGCGGTTCCTCGGGAGCGTCACCTTGACCCACAATCCATTTGATTGGCTTCAGCATCGCTTCATCGTCGGCATTGACCGCGCGGACGAAGTGGACCAGATCCTCTTCCCGAGGGACGCGAACCGCCCCTTCGGTGCGCTCTCGGAGGGCGAGGTGACGCTCACCCGGCCGCTCAACACAATCTACACGTTCGACTACTCGGCCAGCGCGGTCTACGGGCTGAACGACGCGATCTCGCTGACGAGTTCGGTGGGCCTTCAGTATTTCTCAGAGGAGCGAAACGAGGTCTCGACGATCGGGCGGGTCTTCCCGGCCTCCTCCATTCGGTCGCTGGAAGGGGCGACTTCGAAGGTTTCGGATCAGGAATTCGAACAGAACAAGTCGCTCGGCCTATTCGTTCAACAGGAACTCAGCTGGAACGACAGAATCTTTCTCACCGGCGCCGTTCGAGGGGACGACAACTCAGCATTCGGGGCGGACTACGACGCCGCGATCTATCCGAAGTTATCCGCCACATGGGTCGCTTCCGAAGAGAGCTTCTGGAACTCCGACCTCTTCAGCTCCTTCCGCCTTCGAGCTGCATGGGGGAAGGCTGGGCGCCAGCCGGGAACTTTCGACGCTGTGACGCTGTTCAGCCCGGCCGTCGGGTCCGGTGGGCTTCCCTCGATCCAGCCCGATTCCTACGGTAATCCAGACCTCGGCCCGGAAGTCAGCACGGAACTCGAGCTAGGCTTCGATGCGGGGTTCTTCAACGATCGGGTCTCGGCAGAGTTCACCTACTACAGTCAGAAGATCGAGGATGCGCTGGTCGACGTCCCGCTTTCGCCGACCAGCGGCTTCCCCGGAAACGAGCGGGCCAATCTGGGTCGGCTCGACAACCATGGTTACGAGCTCGCGGTCAACGCCCGGGCCCTTGAGTCAACGGGCGTCGATTTCGATCTCGGGTTCTCGCTGGCCTACACGATGAACGAGATCAAGGACCTGGGCGGACGTGCGGCGACAAATTCCCTTCGCCTGGGCTTTCCCCACCCGAACCGAACGACCGACTACATCGTCGGTCTCGAAGACGGTGGTCTCCTGTGCGACGCCGGCGTCAGCCTCGCGCCGGATCCGGATCTGGCCGACATCTATGGTTACGAGTCCGGTGGCGCAACGGTCCCCTGCGATCAGACAGAGGACTACGAGGTCCTTCTCGGGCCCGCGTTCTCGCCGTGGACGTGGACTACCGACGCGACGCTCACGCTCTTCAACAACCTGCAGATATTCGGGATGGTCGATGCGGAACACGGCCGGTGGATCAACGATTACAATACGACCTGCCGCACCACCGCATGCGGCTTCCCGAACACGCGGGAGTCGCTGACCCTGGACGACCCGATCTACGTCGAATCCGTTCTGCGGGCTGGGGACCACCCAAACGACGATCGATATCGTTCCGACAGCGACGCCTCATATATCCGGTTACGCGAGCTCGGCGCCCGGTACACCCTCCCGAGCCGCTTCAACCTTGGCGTCGATCGCGCCACTCTCACGGTGGCCGCGCGGAACCTCTGGTACCTATGGACCAAGCAGGAGACCCTGCTCGATGGGTACACGAAGATCCCCACTCCGGAGACCTCGGACCCGACCAGCGACGACGGCTTCTCGCTTTTCCAGTGGCCAGCGCTCACCAGCTTCGAACTAGGTCTGCGCGTCGCCTTCTGAGCGATGCCAGGAGCGTTGCGGGTCCTGTTGAAACGATTCGGCAAGGGTCGGCGGAGGCTCGTTAGTCGGCCCATCACGTCCTTCCAATCGAATACGATCGCAATCGGAGGAATAGATGACACGTAGCAGAATCGAGGAACGACAACGCCGCCGTGATGCGGGCAGGGCGCTGACGTACGTCGTCGGTGGGATCCTGTTCGTTGCCGGCTGCGACAGCATCCTGGAGGTTGAGGTACCCGGGCAGATCACAGAGGAGGGAGCGTTCTCGCCCGAGCAAGCCGAGGTGCTGGTGAACGGTGCGATCGCGGATATCGAGTGCGGCCTGTCGGACTTCATCGCCTCGAACGCCGCGGGTAGTGAGGACGTGACGAGCCGGTCCGTGGGATGGTGGGGGACGGTGTATGAGTTCGGCGACGATCCGGGCACTGCCAACTGTAGCATCGCGGAGACTTCGTACGGTTGGTTCGTTCCGCTCCACAAGGGGCGAATGACCGCGGAGCGGGTCTACGACAAGCTGGCGAACGAGTGGACCGACGAACAGGTCGCGGATCGTGAAGAGAAGTTGGCGATGGCTGCCATCTATGCCGGCATCACGTACACTCTGTTCGGCGAGTACTTTTGCGAGATGGCGGCCGACACCGGCCCGCTCATGTCGTGGGAGGAGTCACTCCAGACGGCCGACCAGTGGTTCACGCTCGCGCTCGGCCATATTGCGAGTGCGGGTGATTTCGTTATCCCGACCGATGTGACGACCAGTGCTCGCCTGATGGCCCACCTGCTGCGCGCCCGCGCGCGATTCGCCATGGACGACTTCGCGGGTGCCGAAGCGGATGCGATGGAGATTCCGCAGGGATTCATCGCCTACATCACCCGCGAAAGCGGGGGCGAACGGACCCGTTGGAACCGGGTCAACAGCGCCCATGTCGGTCAGCCGGGGTGGGCACCGACGCTCGGCCCGATCGAGTGGTGGAGCGGCCCGGCAGACCCGGTTAACGGTAAGGAGTGGCCCGCCATCATCCCATTCACCGGTTACTGGGATCTCGGCGTGCTGCCCGACGGTCGGGCGATCCGTGACGACCAATATCCCGTAACAACGACGGGCTCTGAGACCGCCATCGCGGATCCCCGGGTTCCGGTGCTGGATCTGGGCGAGGTCAGCGATGCCAACCAGTATCCGATCTGGCGTCCCGAGAAGTACCCGAGCCTCGAGACGGACATCCCGCTCGCGAAGTGGGAAGAAGCGTGGCTCATCCGCGCCCAGATCGCTTACCTCCGCGACGGGGACGGAGCGACGGCGATCAGCCTGGTCAATGAGATTCGGACGGTCAACGATATCCCCGCAGTCACGTATCTGAGCGCGGCGGACGCGACAGGTGTCGAGAATATGCTGATCGAGGAGATCCGCCGCACGCACTTCCTCGAGGGTCGGTACTGGTCTGCCAAGCTGCGATACGACCTATGGTTCCCGCGCGGCGAGGGTGCCGACCTGTTCTCTCACCCCTACAACAGGGGTGTCCGTCTTGTCATGCCCGAGGATGAGTTCGACCAAAACCCGAACCTTTCGCAGGAGGATCGGGGATCGATGTGCCCCGCAGGGGAGAACCCGATCACCTGATAGGGTGACTTGGTACCCCATGTCGGAATTATGGCCACGTATTCCTGGTCATCCCCTTCATTCTCGCGAAGGCGGGAATCCAGAGCACGGCAGCCGACTGAGCGACTGGATCCCCGCCTTCGCGGGGATGACGACTTCCTGGGGACTCGGAATACGTCGCCGTACCTGTGACAAGAGGTACTTAAGCACCAGGGAGAGGCTTCGGACTGTACCAGAACGAGCTGCGCCGAAGGTTGTCGGCGCAGCTCGTTGCGTTTCGCTTTCTGGATCTGGAGGTCGGGTCAGGAGGTTCGAAGTCGGTCGTACATCTCCTTGACGTCGACGTCGGCTTCCGAGAGAAGACTCGACAATTCTTTCGGCGGCTCGATTCCACCCGAAGGTTGCAGGTGCAATGGCACCCGACCAAGTTATGAGCCCGGTCGACCGGGACGTCGGCTGCAGGATGTTCCCGAAGTCCGCATGGGCGGCGTGGCGAATCGATCGTCCGTCGAACCAAGCCGTGGATAAACCCGAACGGATGGAGAGGCAATGATCACCAACAGGTTGCAGACTCTCGCTGTGATGGCGGCGCTCTTTGTGGGCCTGAGCGGATGTACAGAGGCTCCCGATGAAGCAGAGGCAGAAGTGGCGGCGGCCGCGGATGCTCCGGCTGAAGCGATGCCAGAATCTGAGGAAGCGACAGTTGAGGCTGGAGCTGTCCTCGATCCCGAACAGGCGGCCCGGGAGGAGTTGCTCGGCGTTCCGGGCATCGATGCCGAGGCGGCGGATGCGCTGATCGCAGGGCGGCCCTACGACGACATGGTCGTCGTGGATCAGGTTCTAGCGGATCACCTCGATCAAGCCGAGCGCGAGATAGCGTACGCGATCCTCTGGAAGCCGCTGGACCTCAACACCGCCACGGGCGACGAGATCCTCCTGATCCCTGGCATGGACGAGCGGATGAGGCACGAGTTCGAGGAGTACCGGCCGTACACCGAGATCCAGCAGTTTCGGGATGAGATCGGGAAGTACGTCGATACGGAGGAAGTCGCGCGGTTGGAGCGCTACGTCATGATTTCGGTGAACTGAACTGCGGGTTTCACGCGGAGACGCGGAGGGAGAAGCGAAGTGGCGGCAACCGGGTTGGGTTGCCGCCACTTGTACATCCCATTGCGTCGCGTTGCCTACTGCCACTCGCTCGCGGGCTGGTCGGGATCGGAGCGGAGGAAGCGGATCAGGTCGCTGTGGAACTGATCGGGGATCTGCTGCTGCGGGTTGTGCCCGACTCCGTCGTAGAGGATGATCGTCGCGTTCTGTAGCTCCTCCGCCGAGTTGCGGGCGAGACCGGCCCAATCTTCGGCGATCTGGTCGTCGGCGCCCCCGATGACGAGCGCTTTGGAATCGATGTGCTGCCAGTCGTAGACGATCGGGTCCGAGTAGACCATGTGGCCCAGGAGGGCCCGGACCTGAGAGTACACCGGATAGTCACCGCTGAGGGTATGGCCGAACTGACGCCTCACGTACTCCAGCTGCGGCGGGTGCCACTCCGGGTAGTAGTTCGTATGAGTCCGAACCGCGGATTGATACGCCCGCTCCCGGTCGGTCGGTCCATCGTACCCGTCGCCCGGATCATTCCACGGCCGCGACTGACGAGAATCGGCGAGGCCGATCTGGTTGACGAGGACGAGATGCGTCGTCGTCTCCGGGTAGTGCATCGCAAAGCGGGCGGCGAGCATGCCGCCCATCGAGTGTCCTACGATGGCGGCTTGCTCCACTCCGATCTCGTCGAGCACCGCCTTGGAATTCGCGGCCAGAAAGCTGAAGGTGTACGGGACGATCGCCTTGGTCGACTTGCCGAAGCCGATCTGGTCGAGGGCCACAACCCGGAAGCCCTCCTCCCGAAGGGCGTTGATGGTCGTCGCGTATGCCTCCCCGTAAAAGTTCATTCCGTGGAAGATCACCGCGGTCTGGCCATTCGGTTCGCCGGCCGGCTCTACGTCCATGTAGGCCATACGCATGTCCTGCCCGAAGCGGTTCAGCTCCAGGTAGCTTACGGGATACGGGTACTCGATCTCCTCCAGGTTGGGAGAGACGGGCCCCAAGTCGGCGGGCGGCTCGGAGGGCGGGGTCGCAGGCCAGTCCTGCCCGAGCAACGGCGCCGCGCTGACGAGCGAGAAGAGGATGGCCGCGGCGGTGAGCCGCCGGGAACTCAAAGTCCGTCCGGTACTGAGCATTCGTCCTCCGACATCGTTGGGGTCAAACTGGGTCTATGGGCTTGTTACCCTACCACTGGACTGGCGTTGGGGCAAACCCGCACTCCGATGGGGTGAGCGACGCCGCTGACTCGGTGGGAGCGGCAGCCATGTCCCGGCGCTTCCCGGATCACTGAGATCGCGCGAGGAGGCGGACATCTTCCCTTTGGCAGGGCCTACGGCGTCCGCCGCAGCACCTCTTCGAGCGGTTTGCGCTGGGCTTCGGGCACCGCGGCGGCGTAGCCGAGGAAGAGAAAGCCGACGACGCGTTCCGACTTCGGGATGCTTGCGCGACGCATCACTTCTGGATCCCGCGTAGCCGCCGTCGTGCTCCACTGGCATCCAAGGCCGAGTGCCCACGCAGCGAGCTGAATGTTCTGAATGGCGCAGGCGATGGCAGCGTAGTCCTCCTCGCGCCGAGCCGGGTCGTCATCGAGCGCTTGGCTGACTGCAACGACTGCGGGCTTGCTCATCCACTTCTCTCTTGCAGCCGTCCGAGCCTGGTCTCTCCGCTCTTCGCTCGCTTCGGCAGGAAGCTTTCGCTGCTTGACCTCCGACCACGCGGCCGCGATGTCCTGCTTCGCTTCCGGCCCGATGATCGTAAAGCGCCATGGCTCGGTCAGCTTGTGGTTCGGCGCGAAACGTCCGGCGTCGATCGCTCGCTCTAGCAGAACATCGGGGACCGGGTCCGGCAGGAAGTCGAAGACGCTCCGACGGCTGCGGAGCAGGTCGAACAGGGCGTCGGCGTGCGGGCTTCGCGAATGCACTTCGTTGTCGATCACAGTGCGTCGGGTGTCGTCCGATCGATGTCTGATTCTATGGGCACTGTCAACGACTTCCAGCCATGATTTCACTGCGGAGCCGCTGAGGGCGCGAGGCACAACTCGCGTTCATGTCGATCCAAAGCCAAGGACGCAATCAGGGGCAGGGACTGATCGCCCCTGCCCTTGTTGTCCGATTCAGTGCCGGGACCGGTGTCTGGAACTGGAAACTGTGAGCAACTGGCAACCTATCTACTGATCATACGTATCGATGAAGCCGACCATCGAATCGATGTACTGTTGGGGCATCGGGCCGCCCACCATGATCGCCGTCATGTGGTTGAGGCCGGGCAGGATGACGTTCTCGAAGACCTCGAGCTCGCGCCAGAGGCGCATCGTCTTGGCGTACGGAGAATCGAACTCGCCGTTGATGGCAATCACAGGGACGTCGATGGAGGATAGATCGAGCGTCGGCCGATTGGACGCCGCGAGGCCGCCGCCGGGCCGGCTCGAGCTGTCGTCTCGCGAGGCTGCGCGAGCGCGCAGGTTCTCGAAGGCGCGTGCCGCGGCTCCTTCGGGGGCGGGCCCCTGCTGATCGAAGCTCGCGGCCAGCTCAGCCAGCGATTCGTCCGTTTCTCGGATTCCCGATCCTCCGAAGCCGGCCGTGATGAACCGCTCCGGGTGGGACGCCAGCAGGGTTCCGGTGATCCCTCCGCCCATCGAGTAGCCGTGGATATGCGCCCTGTCGATCTCCAGGTGGTCCATCAGCTCGATCACGTCCTCCGCGCGCCCGACGCCGTTCGGAGTCGGCTCGTCGCTCTCGCCGTGGTTTCGGTTGTCGATCGCCACCACCCGGTGGTTCTCCGCGAGGGCCGGCGCGATGCCGGTCGAGAACCACATCCGCCGCGCGGAGTCGGTATAGCCGTGGATGAGAACCACCCTGCTTCCCTGATCGCCCGCCGTCAGATAATGCAGGCGCACGCCGTCCGACGCAGTGAAAAAGTTGCTCTCCTGTGCCGCCGCCGGCTCGATGGAGCCGACGAGGAGAGAGGCGACAGCCGCAACCACGTATGGAAGTTGGCGCATGTGGGGCCTCCAGATCGGGGGTGGGGGAAAGGGAGATGAATGTTGTGGACCACAGAGCGTCCGCCGAACGGCGTTCGCCCTCATCCAGAATCTACAATCCCACATCGCACTCCGCTTGGGTGCGTAGACCGACAAGCCGGTCTCATCTCCGTTTGGACCACAAGTCCGACGAGCAGACGTTCGGCTGGGTGGGGAGCCATTGAGGGGTCACGAAGACGCGAAGACCGCGAAGGCGGATCTCGCTGCCCACACCGTCCGGAGTCGCACATGGCTCGCGTCACCTAAAGAGATAGTTGACACATGCACGCCAATGATTAGCTTCACCTAAGACTTTAGGAACTGCCATCGATAATCCCATCTCCCCGCCTCCCATGAACTCTTCCCACGACCAGATCGGATGCTTCGCCATTGTCATGTCGCTCCTCTGCTCCGCGACGGCTTGCGGCGACACCGGGGGCGGCTCCAACGGATTCGTGCGGATCGACACCCTGTCCAGCGGAACAGTGGTCGTTTCGAACGTCGGACCGGGTTTGTGGCGTGACTCCGATTCATGGGGTCTCCA